>NZ_MVAD01000002.1:309076-618153 GCF_002007115.1 Massilia sp. KIM
GTGCAGCGCCGCGACCGCGCCGCCGACGGCCAGTTCGTTTATTCGGTGCGCAGCACCGGGGTCTACTGCCGCCCGTCCTGCCCCTCGCGCGGCGCGCTGCGCGCCAACGTCGCCTTCCACGCCAGCTGCGCCGAGGCCGAAAGCGCGGGCTTTCGCGCCTGCCTGCGCTGCAAGCCGAACGGGCCGGCCCTGGCCGAGCGCCAGGCCGAGGCGGTGGCGCGCGCCTGCCGCCTGATCGAGGCGTCCGAGGACGAGCCCGACCTCGACAGCCTGGCCCGCGAGGCCGGCATGAGCCGCTTCCACTTCCACCGCGTATTCAAGGCGCATACCGGCATCACGCCCAAGGCCTATGCGGCGGCGCGCCGCGCGGCGCGGGTGCGCAGCAGCTTGCAGGAGTCGTCCACGGTCACCGAGGCGATCTTCGACGCCGGCTTCAATTCGAGCGGGCGCTTCTACGCCGCCTCGGGCGGGCTGCTGGGAATGAGTCCGCGCCGCTACCGCAGCGGCGGGCAGGGCGAGACCATCCGCTTCGCCGTGGCCCAATGCTCGCTGGGCGCGGTGCTGGTCGCCAGCACCGAACGCGGCATCTGCTGCGTGCTGATCGGCGACCAGCCCGAGCCCCTGGTGCGCGACCTGCAGGAGCGCTTCCCGCGCGCCGAGCTGCAGGGCGCCGAGGCCGATTTCGAGCGCACCGTGGCGCGCGTGATCGGCCTGATCGAAACCCCCGGCCAGGGGCTGGACCTGCCGCTCGACGTGCGCGGCACCGCCTTCCAGCAGCGCGTGTGGCAGGCCCTGCGCGAGATCCCGGCCGGCCAGACCGTCAGCTATGCCGAGCTGGCCGAGCGCATCGGCCTGAAGGACGGCGCGCGCGCGGTGGCCGGGGCCTGCGCCGCCAATCCGGTGGCGGTGGCGATTCCCTGCCACCGCGTGGTGCGCACCGACGGCGCGCTGTCGGGCTACCGCTGGGGCATCGAGCGCAAGCGCACCCTGCTCGAGCGCGAGGCCCAGCAATGAAGGAAGTGGACTGGGATGCGGTGGCCGACCAGCTCGACGGTTTCGGCTGCGCCGTGATCCCCGGCCTGCTGTCGGCCGACGAGTGCGCGTGGTATGCGCGGCTGTACGACAGTCCCGGGCTATTCCGCAGCCGCGTGGTGATGGAGCGCCATGGCTTCGGGCGCGGCGAGTACCAGTACTTCGCCTATCCGCTCCCCGGCTCGCTGGCATGGCTGCGCGCCCACCTGTATCCGCCGCTGGCGCGCATCGCCAACCGCTGGCAGGCCGCGCTCGGACTGGACGGGGGCTTTCCCGCAGCGCACGAGGACTTCCTGGCGCGCTGCCATGCCGCCGGCCAGCTGCGCCCCACGCCGCTGCTGCTGCGCTACCGCGAGGGCGACTACAACTGCCTGCACCAGGACCTGTACGGCGAGCAGGTCTTTCCCTTGCAGGTGGCGGTGCTGCTTTCGCGTCCCGGCCAGGACTTCGAGGGCGGCGAATTCGTATTGACGGAACAGCGCCCGCGCATGCAGTCGCGCGCCGAGGTGGTGGCGCTGGGGCAGGGTGACGCCGTCGTGTTCGCGGTCAACCAGCGCCCGGTGCAGGGCACGCGCGGCGTGTACCGGGTGGCGATGCGCCACGGCGTGAGCCGCCTGAAGGCGGGCAGCCGCCATACCCTGGGGATCATCTTCCACGACGCGGACTAGCCTGGCTATGCCCCTCGCGCAAACTTCTATACACTTCTCCGTGCCGTGCCCACGAGGCGCGGGACCCCACCACAACGGAGAAGAGAAAGCATGCGCGTGCGCCAGATTCCACAGTGTTCCCTGTTCGTTCTCGCCGCCCTCGGCAGCCTGTCGGCCCATGCCGACACGGTGATCGACAACGCCAACGGCTATACCCTCAACGCCAAGGGCGAACTGGTCCAGTTCAGCGCGCTGGCCTTCGACGACAGCGGACGGATCATCGCCGTGGGCGCGAGCGCCGACGTGGCCGCGAAGGCGAAGAACGCACGCCGCATCGACGCCCAGGGCCGCACCGTGCTGCCCGGCCTGATCGACGCCCATGGCCACGTGTTCGGCCTGGGCCAGCAGCTCACCCAGCTCGACCTGTTCCGCACCACCTCGCTCGAACAGGCCACCCGGGCGATCGGCGAGTACGCGCGCGCCAACCCCGGCCATGCCTGGATCCGCGGCCGTGGCTGGAACCAGGAGAACTGGAAGCTGGGGCGCTTCCCGACCGCCGCCGAACTCGACGCCGTGGTGAGCGACCGCCCGGTGTGGCTGGAGCGGGTCGACGGCCACGCCGGCTGGGCCAACAGCCAGACCCTGAAGCTGGCCGGCATCACGAAGTCGACTCCGGACCCGGTGGGCGGCAAGATCATCCGCGACGCCAATGGCGAGGCGACCGGGGTATTGGTGGACGCGGCCCAGGACCTGGTGGTGAAGGTGCTGCCGCAGCAGACCGAGGCAGAAGGCCGCGTGGTGCTGGACCGCGCGCTGCAGGAGATCGCACGGGTCGGCATCACCAGCGTGCACGATGCGGGCATCGGCGTGTTCGAGGACCGCCTATACCGCGCCTATGCCGATGGGGGCAAGCTGACTGCGCGCGTGTACGCCATGATCGGCGGCACCGACAAGGACTTCGACGCGCTGGCCAAGAACGGTCCGCTCAAGGATTACGGCAAGGGCATGTACGCGCTGCGTTCCGTCAAGCTGTATTCGGACGGCGCGCTGGGCAGCCGCGGCGCGGCCCTGATCAAGCCCTACAGCGACGAGCCGCATTCGCACGGCCTGCTGTTCTACAAAAAGGAGCAGATGGACGCGATGATGTCCAAGGCCATGCGCAAGGGCTACCAGGTCAACGTGCACGCGATCGGCGACGCCGGCAACCACCAACTGTTGGACATTTATCAGAAAGAGGTCGCGGTGACGAAGAGCGGGGCGCAGCGCCACCGCATCGAGCACGCCCAGGTGGTGACCCTGGACGACATCCCGCGCTTCAAGACCCTGGGCATCATTCCCTCGATGCAGCCGACCCACGCCACCTCGGACAAGAACATGGCCGAGACCCGCGTCGGTCCGGAGCGCATCAAGGGCGCGTATGCGTGGCGCAGCTTCCTGCACCAGGGCTCGCGCATCGCCTGCGGCTCTGACTTCCCGGTGGAGGCGCCGAATCCCTTCTACGGCATCCACGCGGCAGTGACGCGCCAGGATGCGCAGGGTCAGCCGGTGGCGGGGTGGTATCCGAACCAGGCGATGTCGCTCAAGGAGGCGTTCAGGTGCTTTACCCTGGATGCGGCGTATGCGGGGCATCAGGAGAATACGCTCGGCTCGCTGGAGGTGGGCAAGCAGGCGGACTTCATCGTGATCGATCAGGATTTGTTCAAGATGCCGACCTATGACATCCACAAGACGGGGGTGTTAGAGACCTGGGTGGGCGGGAAGCAGGTGTTCAAGAAGTAAGTCGGTGGCGGATTGACGAACTTGGGTCCCGGCCTTCGCCGGGACGACGTTGTTTGAGAGTTCGTAAGTGCAGTCTGTGCGAATCCGGTGATGAACGGAGTCGCTGCAGCTTCTTCTTAATCGCGACATTAATCAACGTCATCCCGGCGAAAGCCGGGATCCAAGTTTGCCAGCAGGCTGACAGGGCGTGATTGCACCACAAACCACACACCAAAATGATTTGACTTACTTGTATAGACAACCTAGACTTCAGTGCAGCACCGCAGCGTGCCCCTTGCGCACGCCCCGACCTCATCCGAAGGAGCCGCCATGACCACTGAATCGTCCCGCCTCGACGACCCCCGCTTCGACCCCTCGCGCGAGATCCGCGCCCCACGCGGTACCGAACTCTCCTGCAAGAGCTGGCTCACCGAAGCCGCCTACCGCATGATCCAGAACAACCTCGACGCCGAGGTCGCGGAGAACCCGAAAAGCCTGGTGGTCTACGGCGGCATCGGCCGCGCCGCCCGCAACTGGGAGTGCTACGACCAGATCCTGGCCTCCCTGCGCGCGCTCGAGGATGACCAGACCCTCCTGATCCAGTCCGGCAAGCCGGTCGGCGTGTTCCAGACCCACCCCGACGCCCCGCGCGTGCTGCTGGCGAACTCCAACCTGGTGCCGAAATGGGCCAACTGGGAACACTTCAATGAACTCGACCGCAAGGGCCTGTTCATGTACGGCCAGATGACCGCCGGCAGCTGGATCTACATCGGCACCCAGGGCATCGTGCAGGGCACCTACGAGACCTTCGCCGAAGCCGGCCGCCAGCACTTCGGCGGCGACATGGCCGGGCGCTGGATCCTGACCGCGGGCCTGGGCGGCATGGGCGGCGCCCAGCCCCTGGCCGCCACCTTCGCCGGCGCGGTCTCGCTCAACATCGAATGCCAGCAGAGCAGCATCGACTTCCGCCTGCGCACCCGCTACCTCGACAAGCAGGCGCGCGACGTCGACGAGGCCCTGGCCATGATCCGCGAGCACAAGGAGCGCCGCGAAGCCGTCTCGATCGGCCTGCTCGGCAACGCCGCCGAGATCCTGCCGGAGCTGGTGAAACGCGCCCGCGCCGGCGGCCTGGTGCCGGATCTCGTCACCGACCAGACCTCGGCCCACGACCTGATCAACGGCTACCTGCCGCTCGGCTGGACCGTGGAGGAATGGAAGGCCGCCCAGCAGGACCCGTCCCAGCACGCGCGCCTGAAGGACGCTGCCGCCAAATCCTGCGCCGTGCACGTGCGCGCCATCCTCGACTTCAAGGCCATGGGGGCCTACGCCGTCGACTACGGCAACAACATCCGCCAGGTGGCCAAGGACGAGGGCGTCGAGGACGCCTTCTCCTTCCCCGGCTTCGTGCCGGCCTATATCCGCCCGCAGTTCTGCGAAGGCCGTGGACCCTTCCGCTGGGTGGCCCTGTCCGGCGATCCCGAGGACATCTACAAAACTGACGCCAAGATCAAGGAGCTGTTCCCCCAGCACGCGCGGGTGCACCGCTGGCTCGACATGGCGCGCGAGCGCATCGCCTTCCAGGGCCTGCCGGCGCGCATCTGCTGGCTGGGACTGGGCGAGCGCCACCTGGCCGGACTGGCCTTCAACGAGATGGTGCGCACGGGCGAACTGAAAGCCCCGATCGTGATCGGCCGCGACCACCTCGACACCGGCTCGGTGGCCAGCCCCAACCGCGAGACCGAAGCCATGCGCGACGGCACCGACGCCGTCTCCGACTGGCCGCTGCTGAACGCCATGCTCAACACCGCCGGCGGCGCGACCTGGGTCTCGCTGCACCACGGCGGCGGCGTGGGCATGGGCTACTCGCAGCATTCGGGCGTGGTGATCGTCGCCGACGGCACCGAGGCCGCCGCCAAGCGCCTGGCGCGGGTGCTGGTCAACGACAGCGGCTCGGGCGTGATGCGCCACGCCGACGCCGGCTATGAAACCGCGATCGACACGGCCAAGCGCAACGGCCTGATTCTCCCGATGATCAAATAACGAGCACGACATGAACCACCACCATCACGCACTCACCCTGCAACCCGGCCAGCTGAGCCTCGCCGACCTGCGCGCCGTCTGGGCCGGCCACCTGCCGCTCACCCTCTCCGCCGACGCCTGGCCCGCCGTCGAAGCCTCGGCCGAGACGGTCAAGGCCATCGTCGCCAAGGGCGACCCGGCCTACGGCATCAACACCGGCTTCGGCATCCTGGCCAAGGCCCACATCCCGCACGACCAGCTGGCCGCCCTGCAGCGCAACCTGATCCTGTCGCACGCGGTGGGCACCGGCGAGCTGCTGTCCGACACCGTGGTGCGCCTGATCCTGCTGACCAAGATCGGCAGCCTGGCGCGCGGCTACTCGGGCGTGCGCCCGGTGATCATCGAGACCCTGATCAAGCTGTACAACGCCGGCATCATGCCGGCCATCCCGTCCCAGGGATCGGTCGGCGCCTCGGGCGACCTGGCGCCGCTGGCCCACATGACCCTGCCGATGCTGGGCGTGGGCCAGGTGCGCGTGAACGGCGAACTGGTGGACGCGAGCGAAGCCCTGCGCGCCGCCGGCATCGAGAAGATCGAGCTGGAAGCGAAGGAGGGCCTGGCCCTGATCAACGGCACCCAGGTCTCGACCGCCCTGGCCCTGCACGGCCTGTTCATGGCCGAGCGCCTGCTGGAGGCGGGCATGGTCACCGGCGCGCTGTCGGTGGACGCCGCGCGCGGCAGCGACGCGCCGTTTGATGCGCGCATCCACGCGGTGCGCGGCCAGCCGGGCCAGATCGAGGCCGCCAGGATCTACCGCGAACTGATTGCCGGCAGCGCCATCCGCGCTTCCCACCTGGTGGGCGACGAGCGCGTGCAGGACCCCTACAGCCTGCGCTGCCAGCCGCAGGTGATGGGCGCGGTGATGGACCTGATCGCCAACGCCGGCCGCACCCTCCTGATTGAGGCCAACGCCGTCACCGACAACCCGCTGCTGTTCGAGGGTGGCGAGATCATCTCGGGCGGTAACTTCCACGCCGAGCCGGTGGCCTTCGCGGCCGACACCCTGGCGCTGGCGATCGCCGAGATCGGCGCGCTGGCCGAGCGCCGCATCGCGCTGCTGATCGACGCCAACCTGTCCGGCCTGCCGGCCTTCCTGGTCAAGGAACCGGGCCTGAACTCGGGCTTCATGATCGCCCACGTCACCGCCGCCGCCCTGGCGTCGGAAAACAAGTCGCTGGCCCATCCGGCGAGCGTTGACAGCCTGCCGACTTCGGCCAACCAGGAAGACCACGTGAGCATGGCCACCTTCGCGGCGCGCCGTCTCGACCAGATGGCGCACAATACGGCTGTGATCGTGGCGATCGAGCTGCTGGCGGCCGGGCAGGGCATCGAGTTCCACCGCCCGCTGACCAGCTCCGCGACCCTGGAACAGGTGCACGCCGCCCTGCGCCGCCAGGTCGCGCCCTACGACGCCGACCGCTTCTTCGCGCCCGACATCGAGGCCGCGCGCAGGATGGTCGTCGAGGGCGCGCTGTCGGCGTCGTGCAAGGAGCTGTTCGCCGCGCTGCATCCGTAATCCACCTAGCACCCAGGAGAGCTCATGGAGTTCCGCTTCAAGGCAGGCAAGCTTCCCATGCTGGTGTCGATGCCCCACGTGGGCACCGACATTCCCGACGAGGTGGCGGCGCGGCTCGCGCCCTGCGCGCAGGCGCGCGCCGACACCGACTGGCACCTGCCCGAACTCTACGGCTTCCTCGAGGAGATGGGCGTGTCGGTGCTGAGCGCGCGCTGGTCGCGCTACCTGATCGACCTCAACCGCCCGCCCGAGAACACCAACCTGTATCCGGGCATGAGCACCACCGGCCTGTGCCCGGTCGACACCTTCGGCGACGAAAAGCTCTACCAGCCGGGCATGGAGCCCGACGAAGCGGAAGTCCGGCAGCGCCTGGAGCGCTACTGGCGCCCCTACCACGAACAGCTCCAGTCCGAACTGGCGCGCCTGAAAGCCGAGCATGGCCGCGTGGTGCTGTGGGACGCGCATTCCATCGCCTCGGTGGTGCCGCGCTTCTTCGAGGGCAAGCTGCCCGACCTGAACTTCGGCACCGCCGACGGCAAGTCCTGCGACCCCGGCCTCGAGCAGGCGGTGGTGGGCGTGGCGCGCGCCCAGGACCGCTTCAGCATCGCCGTCAACGGCCGCTTCAAGGGCGGCCACATCACCCGCCACTACGGCCAGCCGGGGCAGGGCGTGCATGCGATCCAGCTCGAGATGTGCCAGTGCCTGTACATGAACGAGCAGCCGCCCTTCGACTACCGGCCCGAGGTGGCGGCCGAGGTCCAGCCCCTACTGCGCGACATGATCCGGGCCGCCAGCGACTGGGTGCGCGCATGAGGGCCCTGTTCGCGCGCCACGCGCTGCTGCCCGAAGGCTGGCGGCGCGACGTCGTCATCGAGTGGGACATCCACGGCGACCTCACCGGCGTCCATCCCGATTCGCACCCGCCGCTCAACGTGGCGCGCGCCGACTACGTGCTGCCCGGGATGGTCAACCTGCATTCGCACGCCTTCCAGCGCGCCCTGGGCGGGCTGACCGAGCGCGCCGGCGACGGCCCGGACAGCTTCTGGACCTGGCGCGACCTGATGTACCGCTTCGCCGCCAGCATCACGCCCGAACAGATCGAGGCCATCGCCGCCCAGCTCTACGTGGAATGCCTGCGCCACGGCTATACCTCGGTGTGCGAATTCCACTACCTGCAGCGCGCCCCGGGCGGCCAGGCCTATGCCCGGGTGGCCGAGACGGCCGAGCGGGTGGCCGCCGGCGCCCATGAAGCCGGCATGGGCTTGAGCCTGCTGCCGGTGCTCTACAGCCACGCCGGCTTCGGCGCACAGCCCCTGAAACCCGGCCAGGAGCGCTTTCGCACCGGCGTCGACGAGGTCCTCGGCATCGTCGAGGCCTTGGCGCCGCTGCGCGGCGGGCAGTTTGAAGCCGGCGCCGCGCCGCATTCGCTGCGCGCGGCCGGCATCGACCAGATCCGCGCGCTGGCCGCCGGCCTGCCGCAGGCGCGGCCGCTGCACATCCACATCGCCGAGCAGCAGGCCGAGGTCGAGCAATGCCTGGCGCATACCGGACGGCGTCCGGTCGCATACCTGATGGACGAGATCGCCGTCGGTGCGCGCTGGTGTCTCGTGCATGCAACCCACCTGGTCGAGAGCGAAGTACAATCGCTGGCAGGCAGCGGCGCCGTGGCCGGGCTGTGCCCGACCACCGAGGCCAACCTGGGCGACGGGCTGTTCCCGCTCGAGCCCTACCTGGCGGCGGGCGGCGTGTTCGGCGTGGGCAGCGACAGCCACGTCTCGCAAAGCCCGGTCGAGGAATTGCGCTGGCTGGAATACGGCCAGCGCCTCCAGCACCAGCGCCGCAACATCGCGGTCGGCGGCGCGCAGCGCGAGGTCGGTGACTTCCTGTGGCAGGCCGCGCTGCGCGGCGGCGCCCAGGCTGCCGGGCGGCGCGTCGGCGCGCTCGAAGCCGGCCGCCGCGCCGATCTCCTGGTGCTGGACGGCAGCCATCCGAACCTGGACGGCGTGCTGGATGCGGAAGTGCTGGGGCGCTTCCTGTTTTGCGGTAACGACAATCTGGTGCGCGACGTGCTGTGCGGCGGGCGCTGGGTGGTCCAGGGCGGGCGCCACATGGCCCAGGATGCGATCGCGCAGCGCTATCGCCAGGCAGTCAAACAGTTGCGGGAGGGGAGCCAATGACCGTCTTGATTCCGTTTGCAGGTTTGTCGCCGGTGCCGTGGAAGAACGGCGGCGGCAGCACCATCGAAATCGCGATCGGCCCGCCGGACGCGGACTTCGAGGACTTCGACTGGCGCGTCAGCCTGGCTACCATCGCCGAGGATGGCGCCTTTTCCCAGTTCCCCGGCGTAGACCGCACCCTGGCCCTGGTCGACGGCCACGGCATGACCCTGCAGATCGACGGCGAACCGAGCCTCATCAGCGAGGCCGAGCCGGTCGCCCAGTTCGACGGCAGCTCGGAAGTCTTCGCGAAACTCAGCCGCGGCGTGACCACCGACTTCAACGTGATGACGCGCAGCGAGCGCTGCTACCACCAGTTCGGCCGCCGCCGCCTGAGCGGGCAGTCGCGCTTCGTCACCCGCGCCGACGTGACGGTGCTGTTCCTGGCCGAAGGCGACAGCCTGGAGCTGAGCAACGACGAGGAGCGCATCGGCATGGTGCGCTACGACGCCGTGGTGCTCGACCCTGACGCCACCTGGGAGCTGGAGGCGGGGCAGGCCACCATCTACATCGTCGACATCTACTACCACTCGGACGAAGACGAGGAACACTATGAGTGAGGCGGCGCCGGCCGACCTGCTGTTCACCAACGTGCGCCTGGCCACCATGACGGAAGGCTACGGCGAGCTGCAGGACGCCGCGCTGGCGGTGAAGGACGGGCGCATCGCCTGGCTCGGTCCGCGCGCCCAGGCGCCGCGCGCGGCGCGCGAGCACGATTGCGGCGGGGCCTGGATGACGCCCGGCCTGGTGGACTGCCACACCCACATCGTCCACGCGGGAAACCGCAGCGACGAATGGGAGGCGCGCCTGAACGGCGCCAGCTACGAGGACATCGCGCGCCGGGGCGGGGGCATCATGTCCACCGTGCGCGCGACCCGCGCGGCCAGCGTCGAGCAGCTGGTCGAGGCCAGCCTGCCGCGCGTGCGCGCGTTGCTGGCCGAGGGCGTGTCCACGCTCGAGATCAAGTCCGGCTACGGGCTGGAGCTGGAGGCCGAGGCGCGCATGCTGCGCGCCGCGCG
This sequence comes from Massilia sp. KIM, assembly GCF_002007115.1. Lineage (NCBI taxonomy): Bacteria > Pseudomonadati > Pseudomonadota > Betaproteobacteria > Burkholderiales > Oxalobacteraceae > Massilia > Massilia sp. KIM. The sequence goes on from NZ_MVAD01000002.1 coordinate 319,344, forward strand.
CCGCATCGGCGAACTGCTGGGCGTGCGCGTCAAGACCACCTTCCTGGGCGCGCACGCGCTGCCGCCCGAATTCGCCGGCCGCGCCGACGACTACGTGGACGAACTGTGCCAGCACATGCTGCCGGCCCTGGCGCGCGAAGGCCTGGTCGACGCGGTGGACGCCTTCTGCGAAAGGATCGGCTTCACCAACGCCCAGACCGGGCGCGTGTTCGCCGCGGCGCGCGCGCTCGGCCTGCCGGTCAAGCTGCATGCCGAGCAGCTCTCGGACCAGCAGGGCGCGGCCCTGGTGGCGCGCCATGGCGGGCTGTCGGCCGACCACCTCGAATACCTGACGCCGGAAGGCGTGGCCGCGATGGCGGCGGCGGGCACGGTGGCGGTGCTGCTGCCGGGAGCCTACTACTTCCTGCGCGAGAGCACCCCGCCGCCGGTGGCGGCGCTGCGCGAAGCGGGCGTGCCGATGGCGGTGTCCACCGATTGCAATCCGGGCACCTCGCCCATGACTTCCCTGTTGCTGGCCATGAACATGGCCTGCACCCTGTGGCGCCTGACGCCACAGGAGGCGCTGCTCGGAACCACCAAGCATGCGGCGCGCGCCCTCGGCCTGCAGGGCGAGATCGGCACCCTGGAAGCAGGCAAGCAGGCCGACCTGGCCCTGTGGGACATCGCGCGCCCGGCCGATCTGGCCTATGCCATCGGCTTCAATCCCTGCAAGGCGGTCTTCAAGGCCGGCGTTTAAGGAAACGCGCGGCGTACGCGCGCCGCGTTTCACTCCTGCCACACCCGCGCTTACTGATTGACAATGCTCAAAGCGGTGTTTTCCGCGTGGGTAATGATTACCTAAACGGTAGTCGTAACTTCAGTAACCAAATGTAAGGTTTAATGGATCGTTAAGAATGCCTGACTATAGTGCATTCATGTGATTCCCATCTCCCCTCCCCATTTTGCCAAAAATGGGTTCGCCCACGGCGCCAAAGGCCCGTGGGTTTTTCTTTGTGCGTGCTTGTCGCGATGCTCGTTCAGCGGCGCTCGGCCAGCGCGGCCAAGCTGTCGCCGGTGACGCGGCAGATGCGCCAGTCGGGCATGACGTCCGCGCCCATCGCCTTGTAGAACTGGATCGCCGGCTCGTTCCAGTCCAGCACCGACCATTCGAAACGGCCGCACCCGCGCTCGACGGCGATCTGGGCCAGGCGCTTGAGCATCCGGGTGCCATAGCCCTTGCCGCGGTGGACCTGGCGCACGTACAGGTCTTCCAGGTAGAGGCCTTTCTTCGTCAGGAAGGTCGAGAAGTTATGGAAGTAGAGGGCGAAGGCCACCACCTCGCCGTTCTCCTCGCCGACGATGGCTTCGCAGGCCGGACGCGCGCCGAACAGGCCCTCGTGCAGCAGGGCTTCGGTGGCGACCACCAAGTGTTCGAGTTTCTCGAACACGGCCAGTTCCAGGATCATGCCGTGGATGTGGGCGACGTCCTGGGGCTGGGCGGGACGGATGGAGAAGTCGGGAGTGCTCATGGGGTTTCGAGTGCGTTGTTCAGGTTTGCGGATTGCACCGGTTTGACTGCGGGTGCGCGCAGGGCCCAGGCCACGCTGGCCAGGCACAGGACCATGCCGATAAATTCGATCGGGCCCGGACGATAGCCTTCGAGCTGGATCGAGAGCAGCACCGACAGCACCGGCGTGATCACGCCGATGTACACGGCCTTGGACGGGCCGATGCGGCTGATCAGGGTGAAGTAGGCGAAGAAGGCGACCACGGAACCGAACACCGACAGGTAGACGAGTCCCATCCAGTAGCTCGGCGCGGTGGGCAGCACGAAGGCTTCGCCGTTGAGCAGCGACCACAGGGCCACCATCGCGGCGCCCCACAGCATCGACCAGGCCATGGTCAGCGGCAGGTTGGCGCTTTGTTCCTTGACCTTGTTGACCACGATGCTGCCGGCCGAGCTGGCGAGGGTCGCGGCCAGGGCCAGCACCACGCCGGCGATGAATTCGCCGCCGCCGCCGGTTTGCAGGTCCTGCCAGGCGTCCACGATCGAGCGCCAGAACAGCAGGGCCACGCCGGCCGTGGCGACCACGCCGCACACCAGGGTGCGGCGGCTGATCGGGGTGCCGAAGAAGACGCGGCTCCACATTGGGGTCCAGAACACCATTAGGGCGAACATCACCGCCACCAGGCCGGAGACCACGTGCAGCTCGGCCTCGTAGGTGCAGACATAGGAAATGCCGAAGGTCAGGAAGCCTTGCAAGGCCATCCAGCTTTGGGTGCGCCAGGGCAGCAGCAGGCGCTCGCGGCGCGCCAGGCAGATCGCGAACAGCACGGCGGCGGCGAGGAAGAAGCGGTAGGCCACCGACACCGAAGGGGCGGCATGGCCCAGTTGCAAGGTGATGGCCCAGAAGGTCGAGCCCCAGATCAGCGAGGCGACGGTGAAGAGAACGGAAGAAGGCATCGCGGGAGTATACGTGCTGGGCGACGGCCCCGCTCGCATCAATGTGATGCATATGCTGCGCGGATGTATCAACCGCGCAACATTTCTGAAGCGTTAATACGCGAGACGCATGCGGCGGTACAGGAAGCTCAGCACGAACAGCGGCCCGATGAGCAGGAAGCGCAGGTCGTCGAAGAAGGAGGGCTTCTTGCCTTCGATCTTGTGGCCGATGAACTGGCCGATCCAGGCCACCACGAAGACCGCGATCGACACCGGCAGCACGGTCATTTCCGGCAGCGCGGCCAATATTGCCAGCATGAGCACGCTCATCGCCCCCATGCCGAGGGCGAAGGGGCGCGACAGCTTGAGGTAATAGTAGAGCGAGCCCAGCACCACCAGCAGGGCCACCACCGGGTGGATGGCCCACAGGATGCCGAGCAGGCTGAACACGATCGCCGGGATGCACACGAAGTGGATCAGCTCGTTGGTCTGGTTCTGGTGGCTCTCCGCATACTTGGCCAGCAGGATGTCGATGTCGCGCGGGCGCGAGGCATGTTCCATGGACGTCTCCGGTAGGTATTGTTATGCGCCCGATTCTACACCCGCGCATGCGCGCCTTGTTCGATCGGCCTGCTTCGTTCAGGCCTGTTCGCCCAGCCTGAAGGCGTCCGGCGGCAGCGGCGGCGGGTTCAGGGCGCTGTCGGCCGGCTGCAGGCGCAGGTGGGGATTGTTCGCGAACAGCTCGGACACCCATTCCACGAACACCCGCACCTTGGCCGACAAGTGGCGGTTCTGCGGATACACCACGTGGATCGGCAGCGGGTCGGAACGCCAGTCCGGCAGCAGGCGCACCAGGCGCCCGGTGGCCAGGTACTGGGTCAGCAGGTAGTCGGTCATGTTGATGATGCCCAGGCCCGACAGCCCGGCCTGCACGTAGGCGTTGGAATCGTTGAGCGCGATCACGCCCGGCAGGGCCAGCTCGATGCGCTCGCCGTTGCGGTTGAATTCCCAGTTGTAGACCTTGCCCGTCTTAGAAGAGAAGTAATTCACGCAGCGGTGGCGTTCCAGCTCGTGCGGATGCTGGGGCAGGCCGTAGCGCTCGACGTAGGCGGGCGAGGCGCAGGTGACGAAGTTCACCACGCCGACCCGGCGCGCGATCAGGTTGGGATCGTAAAGCTCGCCCCCGCGCACGGCGCAGTCCACGCCTTCCTCGACCAGGTCGACCGGGCGGTCGGTGCTGCCCAGTTCCATCGTGATGTCGGGGTAGCGCTCGAAGAACTGGGGCAGGGCCGGCAGCAAGATCTCCGACGACAGGCCGGTGGGCGCATCGACCCGCAGGCGGCCGCTCGGGCTCAGGCGGTGGCGCGACAGCGATTCCTCGGCGTCGCGCACGTCCGACAGGATACGCACGCAGCGCTCATAATAGGCGGCGCCGTCGGAGGTGACGGTGACCTGGCGCGTCGTGCGGTGCAGCAGCTTGGCCGAGAGCGTGGTTTCCAGCGACTGGATCAGGGTCGACACCGTGGCCTTGGGCAGTTGCAGGGCGTCGGCGGCCTTGGTGAAGCTGCCGCAATCGACCACCTGCACGAAGACTTCCATCGCCTGCAGCTTGTTCATGTTTCCCTCCTTCCAAGACCCGGATATGACGGTTTCGCGTCATTGTTCAACAATCCGAACAATCAATTCGACATTGCCATCTTTATCCGATTGTAGATGAAGTCTATAGTGTGTGCATCGCAACAAATAAATTCTTGCAAGACCACAGGACAACGGAGCTGGACATGAGCATTCGGGACGGAATCTTTACCACGGTCGCAGTCGCCATCAGCGGCGTCGCGCTGGCGGGCCTGCTGGGCACCGACGCCTATTCGAGCGCCGCGGGCGCCGAGGCGCGCGGCTTCCATGCGCTGGCTGCGCAGGTGAAGATGGTCTGCGGCGAATGCGAGGAGGCCAAGGATGGCCTCGCCCGGCTTGACGCTCAAGAGGCCGGCCAATGAACGCAGCGCCGGCCTCCCCGGATGTGAAGGTGCGCGAGCTGGAAGTCGGCGGCGCCGGCGGACCGCTCAGCGCCCGCCTGTACGCCGCCGGCCCGGCCGCCAAGCGCGACATGCTGGTGGTGTTCTTCCACGGCGGCGGCTTCACCGGCGGCGACCTGGAGGAAGCGGACGACTTCCTGCGCGGCCTGGCCGAGAGCGACCACCAGCCGCTGGTGCTGGCCTCGCGCTACACGCTGGCGACCGTGAAGCCCTTCCCGGCGGCGGTCGAGGACGCCCATGCGGTGCTGAAGTGGTCCAAGAAGAACAAGACCAAGCTTGGCTGGACCGGCAAGCTGCTCGTGGTGTCCGGCATCGAAGCCGGCGCCAACCTGGCCGCGGTGTGCGGGCTGATGTCGCGCGATCGCGGCGGCCCGACGCTGGCAGGGCAGCTCTTGATCATGCCCATGCTCGACCCGGGGCTCAGCACCGGCTCGATGCGCCAGATGACCCACTGCCTGGAGCGCGAGAAGGTCACGGCCGTCTGCGCCCAGGCCTACCGCGGCTACCTGCCGAACGCCGCCGACCGTGCCCACCCGTACGCGTCGCCGCTGCAGTCGAGCCGCCTGAAGAACCTGCCGCCGGCGCTGATCCTCTCGGCCGAGGACGACCCGCTGCGTGACGAAGCCGAGCAATACGGCGCAAAACTGATCAACGCAGGTGTGCGCACCACGGTGCGCCGCCTGCCTCCGGCTCAACTGACCGACCCCAACGCGCGCAACGAGTGCGCGTGCCGGCTGCACGCGATGTCCGAAATCGACGTGTTCCTGTCCGGCCTGGAAGGCCAGGGGGAGTAGCGCCAGGGGCGCACATCCGGCGGGCCAGGGGCCCGCAATCCAGATTGTTGTATCGGGCTGCCTTACCGAGAGTCGGGCAGGGGGACCGCTTTACCCGCAGTAGCGCGGAAGCGGAAGTATCACTGAAGGGAGAGACGCCATGAACAAGCACGCAGCACGCCGCCGGCGCGGGTCCTGACGGGACCACCGGGAACGGCGCCGGTATGAGGGAAATATACCCTCGTATGATAGGCAGCCCTGGTCCAGGGCCCTAGACTGGCCGCCGATCCCTCCTGACTCCAACCAATGAATGTTTCGACCGTGCCGTGGGCACGGAGGGGCTTCTTTTTGCCTGCGTTTTTGCGAACGCAGCTCGCGCGCAGAAACGCGGCAGGCTTTTTGTCTTCAATAAGAAAGGTTAATCATGAATAGCCAACAACGATGGACGGGCAAGGTTCGAATGATGGTGGCCGCGCTGGCGGTCGCCGGTCTGGCGGGCGCCGCACTCACCGGCTGCGCCGACGCCAACAGCAATGACGCGCCGGCGGCGCCCCCGGCGCCTCCGGTGTCGGCCGCGGTGGTGCTGGAAAAGCCGGTGCTGGAAACCCAGGAATTCTCGGGCCGCCTGGAGGCGATCGAGGTGGTCGAGATCCGCCCGCGCGTGTCGGGGTACATCACCGCCGTCAACTTCAAGCCGGGCGCCGAAGTGAAGAAGGGCGACGTGCTGTTCGTGATCGACCCGCGTCCTTACCAGGCCGAAGCCGACCGCGCCGGCGCCGCCGCCAACGCGGCGCGCGCCCGCGCCGACCTGGCGCGCCTGGAACTGCAGCGCGCCGAGCGCCTGCTGGCCGACAAGGCCATCGCCCAGCGCGAATTCGACGAGCGCGCGGCCAGCCAGAAGGAACTGGACGCCAGCGCCCGCGCCGCCCAGGCCCAGTACGAAGCCGCCAAACTCAATCTCTCCTACACCCGCGTGCTGTCGCCGATCGACGGCCGCGTGTCGAAGGCCGAGATCACCCTCGGCAACCTGGTCGACGCCTCGGCGGTGCTGACCTCGGTCGTCTCGCTGGACCGCATCTACGCCAGCTTCGACGGCGACGAAGACACCTACCTGCGCGTCAGCCGCCGCGCCCACGCCGGCCAGCCGGTCGAAGTGAAGGTCGGCCTGGCCAACGAAGAAGGCTTCCCGCACGCCGGCAAGCTCGAATTCGTCGACAACCAGCTCGACAGCCGCAGCGGCAGCGTGCGCATGCGCGCCACCTTCGCCAACAGCGACCGTTCCCTGGCCCCCGGCCTGTTCGCCCGCGTGCAGATCGCCGGCGGCGAGCCGCGTCCGCAGATCCTGGTGAACGACCGCGCCGTCGGCACCGACCAGGACCGCAAGTTCGTGTTCGTGGTCGGCAAGGACAACAAGGCCGAATACCGTCCGGTCAAGCTCGGCCCGACCATCGACGGCCTGCGCATCGTGCGCGAAGGCCTGAAACCGGGCGAGAAGATCGTCGTCAACGGCCTGCAGCGCGTGCGCCCGGGCGCCCCGATCGCCCCGCAGGTGGTCCCGATGACCTCGACCGCAAGCGCCGCCAAGGACACCAAGCTGGCCATGGCCGACGCGGGCGCCAAGGAGTAATCCATGAACTTCCCTAAATTCTTTGTCGACAAGCCGATCTTCGCGGCGGTGCTATCGGTGCTCATCTTCGTCGGCGGCCTGATCTCGATCTTCCTGCTGCCGGTGTCGGAGTATCCGGAAGTGGTGCCGCCGTCGGTGGTCGTGCGCGCCCAGTATCCGGGCGCGAACCCGAAAGTGATCGCCGAGACCGTGGCCACGCCGCTCGAAGAGCAGATCAACGGCGTCGAGAACATGCTCTACATGTCCTCGCAAAACACCTCGGACGGCGCGCTGGCCCTGACCGTGACCTTCAAGATCGGCACCGACGTCGAGCAGGCCGAGACCGCGGTGCAGAACCGCGTCCAGCGCGCCCTGCCGCGCCTGCCGGAAGAGGTGCGTCAGATCGGCGTGACCACGGTGAAGGCTTCGCCCAACCTGACCATGGTGGTGCACCTGAATTCGCCGGACGGCCGCTATGACGACCTGTACCTGCGCAACTACGCGGTGCTGAACGTGAAGGACCAGCTGGCCCGCCTGAAGGGCATGGGCGAAGTCCAGCTGTTCGGCTCGGGCGACTACGCGATGCGCGTCTGGCTCGACCCGCAGAAGGTGGCTGCGCGCAACCTGACCGCCGGCGACGTGGTGGCCGCGATCCGCGAGCAGAACGTCCAGGTGGCGGCCGGCGTGGTCGGGCAGGGCCCGGCCAAGGACGCCGACTTCCAGCTGACCCTGAACACCCAGGGCCGCCTGCAGAGCGTCGAGCAGTTCGGCGACATCGTCCTCAAGACCAACGAGGATGGCGGCGTCACCCTGCTGAAGGACGTGGCGCGCCTCGAGCTGGGCTCGAGCTCCTACGCCCTGCGCTCGCTGCTGAACAACAAGTCGGCGGTGGCCATCCCTGTGTTCGCCTCGCCCGGCGCCAACGAGCTGCAACTGTCCTCGGACGTGCGCGCCAAGATGGTCGAGCTGGCGAAAGATTTCCCGGAAGGCGTCGAATACAGCATTGTGTACGACCCGACCCAATTCGTGCGTGAGTCGATCGACTCCGTGATCCACACCCTGCTCGAAGCGGTGGTGCTGGTGGCTCTTGTGGTGATCGTCTTCCTCCAGACCTGGCGCGCCTCGATCATCCCGCTGCTGGCCGTCCCGGTCTCGGTGGTGGGCACCTTCGCCGTGATGCTGGCCTTCGGCTTCTCGATCAACACCCTGTCGCTGTTCGGACTGGTGCTGGCGATCGGCATCGTGGTCGACGACGCCATCGTGGTGGTGGAGAACGTCGAGCGCAACATCAGCAACGGCCTGGCCCCGCGTGAAGCGACCATCCAGGCGATGAAGGAAGTCTCGGGCCCGATCATCGCGATCGCCTTGGTGCTGTGCGCCGTGTTCGTGCCGATCGCCTTCGTCTCGGGCCTGACCGGCCAGTTCTACCGCCAGTTCGCCCTGACCATCGCGATCTCGACCGTGATCTCGGCCTTCGCCTCGCTGACCCTGGCTCCGGCCCTGTCGGCCTCGATCCTGCAGCCGCACGGCGCGCCCAAGGATCGCCTGACCCGCATGATCGACGCCGTGTTCGGCCGCTTCTTCGCCGCCTTCAACCGCTTCTTCGGCCGCTCGTCGGAAAAATACGAAGGCGGCGTGAAGAGCGTCCTGCGCCGCAAGACCGCCTCGGTCGGCGTCTACCTGGTGCTCGCCGTGGCCGGCATCTTCATGTTCAAGGCCGTGCCGCCGGGCTTCGTGCCGCAGCAGGACAAGGCCTACCTGATCGGCTTCGCCCAGCTGCCCGACGCCGCCTCGCTCGACCGCACCGAGGCCGTGATCCGCAAGATGTCGGACATCGCCAAGGAAATCCCGGGCGTGGAATCCTCGATCGCCTTCCCTGGCCTGTCGATCAACGGCTTCACCAACGCGCCGAACGCCGGCATCGTGTTCACCAGCCTGAAGCCCTTCGACGAGCGCACCGGCAAGGAAACCAGCGCCGAGGCCATCGCGGCCGAGATCAACAAGCGCATGGGCGCCATCGAAGACGCCTTCGTGCTGGTGCTGTCGCCCCCGCCGGTCAACGGCCTGGGCACCACCGGCGGCTTCAAGATGATGATCGAAGACCGCGGCAACGTCGGCTACGACGAGCTGTACAAGGCGGTGCAGGCGCTCCAGCAGAAGGCCTGGCAGACCCCGGAACTGGCGGGCGTGTTCTCGAGCTACCAGATCAACGTGCCGCAGCTGTTCGCCGACATCGACCGCGTGAAAGCCAAGCAGCTGGGCGTGCCGCTGGCCGCGATCAACCAGACCCTGCAGATCAACCTGGGTTCGCTGTACGTGAACGACTTCAACCAGTTCGGCCGCACCTACCAGGTGCGCGTGCAGGCCGACGCGCCGTTCCGCTCGCACCGCGAGCAGATCGAGCAGCTCAAGGTCCGCAACGACAAGGGCGAGATGATCCCGCTGTCCTCGCTCATGCGCATCAAGGACACCTATGGTCCTGACCGCGTGCAGCGCTACAACGGCTACGTCGCCGCCGAGATCAACGGCGGTCCGGCCCCGGGCGTGTCCTCGGGCCAGGCCCAGGCCGCGATGGAGAAGCTGGCCAAGGAAATCCTGCCGAAGGGCGTGAGCTATGAGTGGACCGAGCTGACCTACCAGGACATCATCGCCGGCAACACCATGCTCTACGTGTTCCCGCTGTGCGTGCTGCTGGTGTTCCTGGTGCTGGCCGCCCAGTACGAAAGCTGGACCCTGCCGCTGTCGGTGATCCTGATCGTGCCGATGTCGATCCTGTGCGCCCTGATCGGCGTGAAGCTCTCGGGTGGCGACAACAACATCTTCACCCAGATCGCCCTGTTCGTGCTGGTCGGTTTGGCCTCGAAGAATGCGATCCTGATCGTGGAATTCGCCCGCGAGCTGGAAGACCACGGACGTGGCGTGATCGACGCCGCGCTGGAAGCTTCCCGCCTGCGTCTGCGTCCGATCCTGATGACCTCGATCGCCTTCATCGCCGGCGTGATCCCGCTGGTGTTCTCGAGCGGCGCGGGTTCGGAGATGCGCCACGCCATCGGTATCGCCGTGTTCTCGGGCATGCTGGGGGTGACCTTCTTCGGCCTGTTCCTGACCCCGCTGTTCTACGTGCTGCTGCGCCTGCTGGCGAAGCGTTTCGAAAAACCGGCCACCACCCACGTGGCGGCGCATGGCACGGAAGGAGTGCATTGAGATGAAGACCATGATTGCAAGGGGCGTGGCCCCGCTGCTGGCGGCCCTGCTGCTGACGGCCTGCGCCACCCCGGAATTCAAGCAGCCCAAGATCGAGACCCCGACCGCCTTTCGCGAGTCGCAGGCCCCGAGCGCGACCTCGGAAGTCGCGGGGCCGGAAGGCTCGCGCTGGAAGCCGGCCCAGCCGGCCGAGCAGCAGCCGCGCGGCCAGTGGTGGTTGGCCTTTAACGATCCGGCGCTGACCGCCCTGATCGAGGAAGCGACCGCCAATAACGCCAACCTGTCGGTGGCCGCGGCCCGCGTCAAGCAGGCCCGCGCCATCGCGGGTATCGCCAACGCCGACCGCCTGCCCCAGGTGGGCGTGGGCGTCGGCGCCCAGCGCGCACGGCCTTCGGCGCTCGAAGCGAACCTGCCGCCGGGCACGCCGACCCAGGGCCAGACCAGCTACAACGCCAGCCTCACGGCGAGCTGGGAGATCGACCTGTTCGGCCGCCTGTCGGCCGGCGTGTCGGCCGCCCGCGGCGACGCGGCGGCCACCGAGGCCAACTACCGCTCGGTGCTGCTCTCGCTCCAGGCCGACGTCGCGCAGACCTACTTCCGCCTGCGCGCCCTCGATGCCGAGCTGGATACCGTAGGCCAGACCGTGCGCCTGCGCGAGGAAAGCGTGAAGGTCACACAGCGCCGCTTCGACCTGGGCGACATCGGCGAGTTCGACCTGTCCCGTGCCCGCACCGAACTGTCGACCGCGCGCGCCGAAGCCATCGGCCTGCAGCGCCAGCGCGCCACCACCGAGCACCAGCTCGCGGTGCTGCTGGGTAAACCGGCGGCCAATTACGTGGCCGGCCCCAGCCCGCTGCTGGACGGCGCCCTGATGCCGACCATCCCGGCCGGCATGCCGTCCTCGCTGCTGGAGCGTCGTCCCGACATCGTGGCGGCCCAGCGCACGATGGAAGCCTCGAACGCCCGCATCGGCGTGGCGCGCGGCGCCATGTTCCCGGCCCTGACCCTGAACGCCGCCGGCGGCGGCGTGGCCGGCAGCTTCGCCGACGTGTTCAAGTGGAGCAGCCGTTCGTGGGTGGCCGGCGCGCTGCTGTCGATGCCCCTGATCGACGGTGGCCGCAACCGCAACAACGTGATCCGCAGCGAAGCCGCGCTCGAGGAATCGGTGGGCATTTATCGCCAGAGCGTGCTGAACGCCTTCGCCGAAGTGGAAGACAACCTGGCCGGCCTGCGCATCCTGGCGGGGCAGGGCGAGCAGATCGACGCCGCCCTGGTGTCGGCGCGCCGCTCGGCCGACCTTGCGCAGAAGCTCTACGACGCCGGCCGTTCCAGCTACCTGGAGCTGCTGGACGCCCAGCGCAATCTGGCGGCGGTCGAGCGCACCGCGGTGCAACTGCGCGGCAACCGCGCCGTCACCACCGTGGCGCTGATCCGCGCCCTCGGCGGCGGCTGGGATGCCGCCGCGCCGGAAGGCAGGACCGTGGCCCAGAACTGATCGGAACGATTATCTCCCCGTGGCATTAGTTTGCCCTTGGCGGCGGAGCGCGCAAGCGCCCGCCGCCTTTTTTTGAGTGCAGCCAACATCGTTGTGTCGTCAGTTAGGGCATAGGGCGTTTGGTTAATCTAATCGGTCCGCCCTACCTTGTATCACCTACGCATTATCTCCTCGAAGCATGAATGCGAAAGCCTCTTGCATCGCCGAAACCGTGAGATGGAAGTAAATATTCCAATCTTGTCAGCGCCCCTCCTTTCCATCGCGCAAGAATTGTGCTAGCTTAGATAAGCGTCGATTATTTCAGTGCCCTGCGCAAACCGCCCGAATCTAGATGTTAATTAAACTAACTTTCGCGACCCTCATGCACATCAAATGAGTTTTTTGTTCTCTGCCGAAATAGCTGATACAAATTGGGGATGTTCGTTTTCCGAACTAGATGTAGCCACGACTCACCCGCAGATAAAAATTTGCTTTGTGAGGGTGAGTGATCTAGTTGCCTTTGCAAATGAGCTGATTCATCTTGTCCATGACAACTCGTGGATGGCGAAGTTAGATAAGGGTGTACAGAGACAGTACGACTTCACGGTCAAAGAAACTGCAGCTATTTTGATCGATATTTTTCGACATACGGTGGGGGTCGGAAAAATTGCGGCTGACTTTGGCGAGCTTATGGTATCGGTTGGTTCGGCACGTGCACTGGAGAAGGTGCTAGGCCACATTAAGGTGCCACTCGCAGAGCTCTGGAAGCCACAAGCAAAACAGAATGAAGGATTTGATTTTCATACGACGTGTACAGGGGATCTGATCAATTTTGGTGAGGCAAAGTACTCGGCAAAAAGCAATCCGCATGGTTTAGCTATAACACAGGTGGGAGAGTTTCTCGCAGCGGAAAAGCACTTGCGCGACCGAGCTCATTTGGTCAACTTAGTAAATCCTGTTTCGATTGATAATCTCGATCAGGATCGCTTTGGTGTTGTCGCGGCCTTTTCGGTGAATTCAAGTAATCCGATCCAAATTCTGAAGAATGCGGCTCAATCGGCTGAAAATCTTATGAAAAATAAAAAGCTGAGTGGTCTTTATCTTGTTGGAGTCGCTGACGAATGTTGAGTGACATCCCTTCCATTGCAATTTCGGAAACGCCCTACGAAGATCTTTCGCGCATACTTCAGGTTCTACACCGTGACGGTCCTGCGCATCCCAGTATTCTTGAGAATCTGGCGTTGTATAAGGAATTTCATCCTGCAGAGTTTAGTGAGCTCGAAGAGGAAATCGTTTCTGCCGTCGGACTGTTTTACAAAATTAAGCATCCAGCTACACTGTATTCGCTATTCATGTCTGCAATTGGGGAGCAAAACAAGCGGGTTTATGGACAATACCTAACGCCAGTGCAAGCGAGTGTGAGAAGAGCAGTTGACGAGAATCAGTTTATTTCTATTTCTGCACCTACTAGTGCGGGAAAATCATATTCGATTCGCGACTTTATCGCCGAGCAAACCGGCGACGCTGTTATTATTGTTCCGTCTCGAGCTTTAATTGCCGAGTATATAAACTCAATCAAGCTCCGTTTTGCTGGCGAAAAAAATGTTATGATTTCGCCATTTGTTGATAGGATTTTCACAAGTCGAAGCTTACGCCGTATATTTATTTTGACCCCTGAAAGGGCGAGAGAACTTTTTCATTTAAATTCGCAGCTGGATATACAGGTATTTTTCTTCGACGAAGCTCAAGTATCCGAGGAGAAGGCCAGGGGACTGATATTTGACGTGTTAGTAAGGAGGATTAAGAAAAACTTTCCACATGCGAAGCTGATTTTTGCTCATCCATTTGTGGATAACCCCGACGCGCAGTTTAAAAAACATGGAATCCCGGACAAGGGAAGTTACGCGCGCTCGTACACACATGGTGCTGTCGGGAAAATTAGTGTCTTTCGTCATAACAATGGACGTGATTACTATTTCACTCCACATATCGAAAAGGGCCATTTGTTAAAGAAATGTCTAGAATTCCCCGGGAACTTCGAGACCTTTGCTTTCAGCGGGCAGAATTCGGTTTTGGTTTTCGTCTCTAAGGCCTCTATTTACGATGATAGTTTTATAGCGAGTTTCGATAGTCATATCTCGCAATTTCCTAATTTGGAGAGTCCAGAAGCGATAGAAATTATCGATGCCGTTGGAGGGATACTGGGCGCGGACGAGGCTGAGCACAGATCGAGATTAGTTGGGCTTTTGCGAAAGGGAGTTGTGGTTCACCACGGCTCGGTGCCCTTAGAAGTTAGATTCCTGCTTGAAGATTTTATACGCAAAAAATTCGCTCGAATTTGCTTTGCGACAAGTACCCTCGCTCAGGGAATCAACATGCCTTTTGATGTTGTGTGGTTACAAAGTATGCGAATTGTTGGTGAGACGGAAAAGGATCGTTCTCTGTCTTTTAAAAATCTCATTGGCCGTGCTGGACGATTGTCAGGTGACCTGAAGTTCGATTACGGTTACGTCTATACGCGAAATCCTGACCTGTACAGCAAACGCGTAAATGATCCATATGCCCTTAGCAACTCTTCTATTATCGACTCGCCGCATACAGATGGGACCTCGCCGGACACGGAGGAGTTGATCGACGCTATAAAGAATGATGATTTTAACGAGGATTTAAATCTGCCAACCAGCAAGGTGAAAAGACTATCAAGTCCGGAAATATTGAGTGCATGCAAGAGAATCCTCGATCTCATGTATCGAGACGGTAGTCTTCGTGAGAATTTGTCCGGCGAAGAAAACAAAGTTGTGCGGGATGAACTGCACATTTTGTTTAAGCGGATATTTGAGGCTTCAATAAATCGACCTCTCCTGTTGGGGGAGGATGCGGTTTTTAATAATGCCATAATGATCTTCCTGTTGGCGATCGGCGGGCGAGCGTTTCGCGAGATTGCAGGCATTAGATATAGTTATATTTCCAGGCGTGATGGCGGGAGGAGAGGGCAAGCTGCCTTCTCTCAGCCGGCAAGCAAGTTGCCCGATAGTACGTTAACTAAACCTTACCCGCTTTTTAGAGATGTGTTAGCGAAAGACGTAAGTTATGATGCTGTAGTGTTTGATACATATGATTATATTGATCAGGTTATCTCTTTTTCATTGTCCGATGTATTTGCGGCATCCTTTAAATTGTATGGTCTGGTGTCCGCAGACCACAGGTTCGAAAAAATGATTGAGCTCCTCAGATTCGGCACAAATAACGTAATGCATATGTTATTGATGAGATACGGCTTCTCTCCTGAGGTAATTTCGCAAATTACCGAGTACATTCAGTTTGTGAACGAGAAGGATATAGTCTTCAAAGACTCAATAGAGTCAGCGCCTGAACATATTCGAAAGATGGTGGCTTGGTATTTGCCTTGAACGGTAGAGCCGCGGAAACGCTTTAGAACTCCTCTTCTGATTTGCGTGATCACGCGGCAATACACGAATCCGCTTCAGAAACTGATTGTGCTGGTTCTCGCCTGTTTATGTTGATACGGGTCGGGCCGCATGGCTCCACGGTGCGCATTCATACTGCATTTTCTCGACACTGCGTCATATGTTGCGTAGGGGTACTTCGTCCACTTAGCAGACCAATCCTGGCTTGCCCCCGCCGTTATATTAAGCAGGATTTGAGTCGTGTCCCAAATTGAACGCTTGTTGTCTACTGCTTCAACATATTGCATTGTGGGAACCCTTGGTCTTCGATCGTAAGGCCGCCTCAACCCGACGAGCGCGAGCTAGCATTCGACTTCTTCAAGCGAATGCGCAAGCTGCTCCGGTCACTGAAAACGATCGCTTAAATGGCTAGGCATTCGACAAGTTGACGGCTGAGTCGAGATGCATGGGTACCGCACTGTCAACGGTCATGTCGTTGACGGTTGAGCCGGCCCGGTCGTGACGCCGCCAATCCTGACGACGTGCAGCAGAGCCCCCATGCCAGTGCCGGCAACCTGTACCGGCATCAATGCTATTCCACCCCGTTTTTTATTGCGCAGCGGACTTGGCCTCGGGTAGGCGGTAGCTCAAATTGGGGCGCAGACGTAGCACTTCGTTATCGACCTTGTCGACCACGCCGTGCAGGGTGAAGGGCGTGCCCAGGGTGGCGGCGGCGCCGAAGCTGGGGAGGGCGCGCATCAGCAGGTATTGCGGCGCCTGGCCGCCGGCCTGCAGGCGGTACCAGGTGTGGCGCGCGGAGCGGTCGCGCTGGCGCGTCACGGCCTGCTCGAAGGCCTGCTCCTTGCCCGGGCGGATGTGGTAGGTGCTCAGGGCGAGGAAGGGCGAGGCGTCGGGCAGGGGCGCGCCGCTGCTCATGCCGTCCATCCGTTGAAACATCCCGTGGCTGAGGAAGTCGGCGTAGGGCGCCACGTTATGGTTGTTGTCCGCCGCGTCCGCCGCCGGCTGGACGGCCTTGTCGAAGGCCGCGGCCGGGTGGCCGAAGGTGCCGTCCATGAACTGGTTGAGGCGGTTGCCCAGCACGAAGGTCCAGCCGTACCAGGTCCACGGGTCCTTGGCTTCCTGATGCCAGCGCAGGTGGCGCTCATAACCTTTTTCAAAGTTCTCGACCTGGCCGGGCTTGGGCTGGATCACGACCATGCGGGCGTAGGACGGCGCCGGCTGGGCCAAGGCGGGGGCGCAGCACAGCAGGGACAGGGCGGCGGCAAGAATCTTCATGGGTCTCCTCGCAGATATCGGTGCAGAAATTATAGTGCGCCGCGCTCATCCGTACTTCGCCGCCAGCTTTTCGCCTTGGTAGCAAAACTACATATTGTTTGTTGAATTCTGTTGACACAAAATTGTTAACTGAACAGAATCCATCCGTTGCAGTCGCGGTCTCTGGTGTGATTGGTAGTCAAATTACCTTTCCTATCCAAGTGGACTGAAGGCAACGCCATGCTGTTCTGCTGATTTGTCGGTCGATTTTTCAATCAACGCGCAACAATCGGAGGAGACATGAAGAAAAAAACAGGCATCGTCGCCATGCTTGCCGCAACTACCCTGGCCCTGGCCCAGGCCACCCCGGCCAGCGCCGCCACCCCCGCCGCCCAGGCGGGCAACAGCCAGGCGGTCCTGCTGCAGGGCTTCCACTGGAATTCTGCGAACTACAGCAATCCCAACTGGTACAACACCCTGCTCGGCAACGTCGCCGACCTGAAGAGCATGGGCTTCACCCACGTCTGGTTCCCGCCGCCTTCCGACTCGGCGGCGGCGGAAGGCTATCTGCCGCGCCAGCTGAACAACCTGAACTCGCGCTACGGCAGCTCGGCCGAGCTGACCAACGTGGTGCGCGCCTTCACCAACAACGGCATCAAGGCGGTGGCCGACATCGTCGTCAACCACCGCGTGGGCACCACCGGCTGGTCCGACCTGACCAATCCGAACTGGACCACCTGGGCCATCGTCAACAACGACGAGTGCAACTGCGGACTGGGCAATCCGGACACCGGCGACGGCTTCAGCGCAGCGCGCGACATCGACCACCGCAACGTGGGCGAGGTCCAGAACGGCATCACCACCTGGCTCAACTCCACCCTGAAACCGGTCGGCTTCAGCGGCCTGCGCTTCGATTACGTGAAGGGTTTCGGCGCCGGCTATGCGGGCCAGTACGCGAACGCCTTCGGCGCCGAGTTTTGCGTGGGCGAGCTGTGGACGGACCTGAACCTGAACGACGTCAACCCGCACCGCCAGGCCATCATGAACTGGATTAACGGCACCGGGAACAGCTGCGGCGCGTTCGACTTCACCACCAAGGGCCTGCTCAACGACGCCCTCGCCAACGGCAATTACTGGCGCCTGCGCGGCTCCGACGGCAAGCCCCAGGGCGCGGTCGGCTGGTGGCCGGCGATGTCGGTGACCTTCGTCGACAACCACGACACCGGCCCCTCGGAAAGCTGCGGCTCGGGCCAGAACCACTGGCCAGTGCCCTGCGGCGCGGTGATGCAGGGCTATGCCTACATCCTCAGCCACCCCGGCGTGCCGACCGTGTATTACCCGCACATCTACAACTGGAACCTGAAGGCATCGATCAGCGCGCTGATGGCTGCGCGCCGGGCGGCGGGCGTGCATTCGACCTCCCCGGTGGCGATCCAGCAGGCGACCCAGGGCCTGTACGCGGCCATCATCAGCGGCAACACGCGCCAGCTCGCCATGAAGATCGGGCCGAACAGCTGGAGCCCGGGAGCCGGCTGGACCTTGCAGACCTCGGGCAGCAATTACGCGGTCTGGATCAAGTAAGGCAGGACAGGGGAGGGAGGCGCGGGCGGAAACGCGGGCCGCGCCGGACGCCGCTACAATGCGGCCATGCCGACCGCTACGTCTCCCACCCTGACCGGGCTGGCGCCCATCATCGATGCCGAAGTGCGCATCCTCGTGCTGGGCAGCTTTCCCGGAGCGGCCTCGCTCGCCGCGCAGCAGTACTACGCCCATCCGCGCAACCAGTTCTGGCGCCTGATCTCCGCCGTGCTTGGCGAAGACCTGACGTCGCTTTCGTATCCAGAACGGCTGCCGCGCCTGCTGGCCCACCACGTCGGCCTGTGGGACGTGCTGGCCGCCTGCGAGCGCGAAGGCAGCCTCGATTCGGCGATCCGCAAGCCGGCCGCCAATGACTTCGAGCGCCTGCGCGCGCTGTGCCCCCGGCTGGAGACGGTCGGTTTCAACGGCCAGGCCTCGGGCAAGTTCGCCCCGCAGTTCGCCGCGCACGGCTACCGCACGGTGGTGTTGCCATCGAGTTCGCCGGCGCATATGGCGCTGAGCTTCGAGCAGAAGCTGGCGGTCTGGCGGCAGCTCGCCGAAGCGGATGGCGGCGAGGATGTTCTTCCCCAGCAGCGCCTGTTCTGAGCTTCAGCGGTGCGGCGTCCTGACCCTGATGCGCTGATTATCCGTAGTTCCGCCCTTCGGGCAGGCGGTCGGCTTGAGCCCCTTGTCGAGGCACACCCAGATTTCCTTGAGCCGGTTGCCGCCGGCGACGTTCACGCGCAGGCTGTCCTTGGGTAGCTTGGGGTTGAGCCGGTAGAAGGCCTGCTTGACCTGGGCCGGCGTAGTCTCGACCAGGCGGTTCGGCCCCGCGTCGGCGCCGGAGCCAAGCATATCGGCGGTGGTCGGCCGGCGCAGGCTTGCATACACCTTGGCGATGTCGCCGAAGTAGCGCTCAGGCGTCTTCCAGCCGCAGGTGCCGTGGGCCTGCCACTCGTTTTGCATCAGGTCCGCGCCCGGCATCATGCACAGGTGCTGCCTGACCAGCGCCACCGGCAGCGCGCCGGAGCGCTGGCAGTGGCGCGGATGGTCCTTGTTGGAGGACGCCTGCCCGTTCTGCGGCCACAGGCCGTGCACCACCCACTCGAAGCGGTTGTCCGAGAAGCACTGGAAGGCGTGCTTGTCGCGGCCGTTGCGGCGGTTCCGCTGCCCTTCGCAATGCTGGGGCGACCAGGACAGCACCAGGGCCATGTAGTCGGTCGGCAGGTCGTCGTTGACGTAGTCGGGCCTTCGCGGTTCCGGCGCCTCGACCCGTGAAGGCAGGGCGCAGACTTCCTGCGCCACGCCCACGCCGGCGGCCTGCGCCAGCATCAATGCCACTACCACCCGTTTCCAGCACACCGACAGTCTTACTCCCATGGACTCCTCATCGAAAGAATGGCGCTTCGTGCTCAGCGGATGTGCGTGCCCGTCATCGTCATGCGGCGCAGGTGCGCCAGCTTGGCCGAGTAGAGTTCACGGTTGTCGCGGCGGGTGCTGTGGTTCACGGCCAGCGCGATGTTCTCCTTCGCGCTGCCCACCTGTCCCAGGCGCAGGTAGGCGACCCCGAGCCAGAAGCGGAATTCGTCATTGTACGGCGCGCGCGCCACTTCACGCGCGAACTGGTCGCGGGCCTCGTCGTAGTCGCCGGCCTTGAGCGCCTCCATGCCCTTGTCGAAGTAGTGGTAGGGCGGGAAGGGCTCGATGCTGGCGATGCGCTTGGCGAGGGCCTCGGCCTCGGCATGGCGGCCCTGGGTGATCAGGAGCGGGCGCATGTTCTGCATCACCGCGAGGTTTTCCGGCTCGCGCTCCAGGGCCGCGCGGAAGGCGGATTCGGCCTGTGCCAGGTCGCCGTGGCGGTGGTAGACCACGCCCAGGGTGTTGAGCGGCGAGACCGCGCCCGGGCGCGCCTTGACCGCGCCCCTGGCCCACCAGTAGGCGTCGTTCAGCCGGTCCTGCACCAGGGCCTCGGCGGCGCGGTTGTTCATGTAGAGCGCGATGATGTCTTCTTCTTCGAGCTGGCGGGTGCGCAGCTTGGCCGCGTCCTCGCGCGGCAGGAAGTCCACCACCAGCAGCCGGTCCGGATCGAAGCCGCGCTGGATGTCCGAGACGCGCTGGCCCAGCGTGATGTTGATGTGGGCGCTGGACAGGTAGAGGCCGGCGGTGCGGCTCCAGCTGCTTTCCGCGTCCACGCTCTGGTAATGCACCGGCATGCCGAGTTCCTTGGCGAAGGCCGCCGTCATGATCACCAGCGACAGGCAGTTGCCGGCGCGGTCCGCATAGGTCTCGGCGGCGGTGCGCGTCCTGCTGGACTCGTATTCGAGCTTGAGGTCGGTCTTGCTGTACAGCGCTTCGACCAGGCCGTGGCGCGCGCCACGGGCGCGCAGGACAGCGTTGAAGTGCGGGCTGTTGAGATACTCGCGCATTGCCGGGCTGAGGGCGAACAGGCCCTCGGCGGTGACCGGCTCGGACGGCGGCGCGAAGCGCGCGTCGGCGAAGACGGCGGGTGGGGTGGTTGGGGTAGGCTCGAGGCTGGCGCACCCGCCCAAAGCGGCGGCCAGCAGCACGATGATCAGGCGCTTCATGTCTCCTCCTGCGCTGCGGGTTTTACCTCAGTATCTGCCCGGAGGAGCCGGCTGTCAAAGATATGTATTTACTCTTCGTGGAAGGCTTCGAGCAGCTCGTCGAGCAACTCGGCGGTTTCTTCTTCCGACAGGCCGAGATAGGCGCAGGCGGAAGCGCCGCCCTTGCCCCATTCCAGCGATTCGCCGTGGCCCTGGTAGCTGCAGATCGCGCTTTCCGCCAGCACCGAGAGCGCCACCAGCGAGCGCACCGCCGGCGCGGTCGCGCCGTCGTCGAGGACGGCGAAATCGTGGTGGTGCAGGATGGCCCAGCCGACCTCGCTCGACAGGCCCCAGTTGCGCGCCAGCAGGCAACCGATCGCCGCGTGGCTGGTGCTGTGGCGTTCGTCCTCGAGCGCGGTGAAGGGGCGCTCCGCCTCCAGCGAGGCGCTGGCGTAGGTGGCGGCGTAGTCGGGGAAACGGTCCATCAGGAGCGGCACCCCGGTGTCGCAGAACAGGCCGAAGGTGTGGGCCACGTCCGGCTCGCCGATGCGCAGGCGGCGCGACAGGAACACCATGGCCTGGGCGCGGCGCGAGGAGATGTCCCAGAAGCTGGCCAGGGCGGCGCTGTTGGCGGGAATCGCCTGGCGCGCCAGCAGCCCTGTCATCAGGGCTGCAACCTGGTTGATGCCAAGGAACAGAATGGCCTGCTCGATCGACTTGGCCTTGCGCCGGCCGCCGTAGATCGCGGAATTGGCGAGCTTGAGCAGGGCGCCCGACATGCCGACGTCGCTGGCGACGATCTTGCCGATCGCCTCGGGCGACGGATCCTCGGACGCCAGTTCGCGCTGCAGGTCGGCCAGCAGGCTCGGACGCGGCGGAATCCGGATCGACTTGATCAGGGCATCGACCTGGTCGAGCGGCGGCAGCGGATCGGCGACGGTGTTCATTGTCGGGGAAATAATGCTCAGGGGGATATGCGGGAGATAGCTGCAACTATACTCCAGGGAACGCTAACTTGCACTTAAGCAATTCGATCTGTGTGTCAATTTCACCAAAACGGCGGGTCAAATTGACCCGCGATAGAATCCGGCCATGGCTATTTCGATAATTGCTGGAATTGACTTTTCGGCGCCATCCGAGATCGTGGCGCGCCAGTTGATCGGCGTCACCGTGCTGGTCGACGGGGTCGGCGGGCGCATCGTCGAGACCGAGGCCTATGACCGCGAGGATCCGGCCTCGCATGCCTATTCCGGGCCGACCGAGCGCAATGCCTCGATGTTCGGGCCGCCGGGCCACGCCTATGTCTACCGTTCCTACGGCATCCACTGGTGCCTGAATTTCGTGTGCCGCGAGGCCGGGCACGGGGCGGGGGTGCTGATCCGGGCGCTGGAGCCGGTCGAGGGACTGGAGGCGATGCGGGCGCGGCGCGACGCCGACGACGAATGGCTGCTGTGTTCGGGGCCGGGCAAGCTGTGCCAGGCGCTGGGCGTCACCCGCGCCCATAACGGCCTGCCGCTGTCGCTGCCCCCGTTCGCGCTGCTGCCGGCGCCGGGCGAAATGCCGATCGTCGCCGGGCCGCGCATCGGCATTTCCAAGGCGGTGGACGTGCCCTGGCGCTTTGGGCTGGCCGGCTCGCGCTTCGTCAGCCGGCCGTTCAAGTAGGAGCGATTGCCAGGAGTCTGGATGGCAGGATTTCCTTCCGCCGCCCAGACTCCTAGGTGCCGGTGCGCCGCCGTGGCGCCGGCGGCAGCGCCTGCACCGCTTTGCGCCGCATCGGGCTGTCCGCCGCGCGCCGCTCGCCCACGCCCTGGAAGCCGGCTTCGTCCTGTTCTTCCTCGATGAGGGGCGGCGCGCCCGCTTCGCCATCCTGCGCCACCCGGAAGATCGCCACCGCCTTGGCCAGGTTGACGGTCTGCTCGTGCAGGCTCTCGGCGGCCGCGGCGGCCTGCTCGACCAGGGCTGCGTTCTGCTGGGTCATGCCGTCCATCTGGCCGACCGCGCGGTTGACCTCCGCGATGCCGTCCGCCTGCTCGGTGCTGGCCACGCTGATGCGCTTGATGATGTCGTTCACCTGCTGCACCGAGCTGACGATGTCGCCCATGCTGGCGCCGGCTACGCTCACCGAGGCGTTGCCGCCTTCGATGATCTTCACCGAGTCGGCGATCAGGGCCTTGATTTCCTTGGCCGCCGCCGCCGAGCGCTGGGCCAGGGTGCGCACCTCGGCGGCGACCACCGCGAAGCCGCGTCCCTGCTCGCCGGCGCGCGCCGCTTCCACCGCCGCGTTCAGGGCCAGCAGATTGGTCTGGAAGGAGATGCCGTCGATGACGCCGATGATCTCGACGATCTTGCGCGAGCTGGCCTTGATCGATTCCATGGTGCTCACGGCCTGCTGCACGGCCTGGCCGCCGCTGGAGGCCAGCTGCGCCGCTTCGGCCGACAGTTCCGAGGCCAGGCGGGCGTTATTGGCGTTTTCCTTCACCGCCGTGGTCAGGGCTTCCATCGCGCTGGCGGTCTGCTCCAGCGAGCCGGCCTGCATTTCGGTGCGGGTCGACAGATCCAGGTTGCCGCTGGCGATTTCCTTGGAGGCGGTGTCGATCGAGTGCACCGCCTTCAGGATGCTGTGCAGGGCGGCGTTGAGGCGCTCGATGGTGTGGTCGAGGGCGCGCGCGGTGTCGGCGATCTCGTCGCGCCCGGTGCTCGCGCCCGGTGGGGCGTCGAGCCGGCCTTCGGCCAGTTCTCCGACGGTGCGTGCGATCGAGCGGATCCCGGCCAGCATCGAGCGCCGCACCAGCATGGTCACCAGCAGCGACAGCGCGATCGACAGCAGCACCAGGCCGGCCATGCTCAGCCCCAGAGTGCGGAACTCGGCCTTGGCGGCCGCGTGCGCATCCTCGCTGAGCTTCTTTTCCAGGGCCGCCAGCCGCCCCAGCTCGGTGTCGAGGGCGACGAACTGCTTCTCGGCCTTCTGCATCGAATTGGTGGCGATCGACTGGTCGACCTGGGCCAGCTCGATGGTTTCGAGCACCGCCTTGCGGTAGGCGGCGAGGGCGGCGATGGAAGCGTCCACCGGGGCGCGCTCGGCGGCTTCCGCGAGCTGGGCCAGCCTGTCGAGCTCCTTCTTGATGTCGGCGTGGCGGCGGTGGATCTCGCCGGTCAGCGCCGCCAGGCGGTTCTGGGCGAAGCTGCCGTTCACCCAGGCCAGCAGCTGGTAGATGTTGGCGTGGGCGAAGCGCGCATGGCCGGCCACGTCGGCCACCGCCTGCAGCCGCGCCGCACGCACCTGCACCATGTTCTCGAGCGAGGCGTTCTGGCGCGCCATGCCGTAATAGGCCGCCCCCGACAACAGGGTCAGCAGCACCAGCACCAGCCCCGGCGCCAGCAGCAGCTTGGGCCCGATCCGCAATTTGTTCAGCATGATGTCGCCTCCGTCGCCGTTGCGCGGTCCCCGGTGGCCGCGCAACAGCCCAAGTGTCTACGCGCCCCGGATCACTTCTTGTAGATCCCCGCCTCCAGCACCACGTCTCGATCCGCTGGATGTACGTGGTCTTCGGCTCGATCTTGCCGCTGGTAGGGTTCTTGTACTGGTAATCGACCCAGCCCTTGCCCTTGGCCGCCGCCAGCTCGATGATCTCGCGCCGGTACTTCTTGCCGTTCGCGTCCGGCACGTCGGTCAAGTCCTTGCCGACGATCGAGGGATTGTAGGGGTGGGCCAGCACGATGCCGGTCTTGAGGTCGCGCATGTCGATGTACAGCTCGCCCTGGACGAACTCTCCGTCCTTGGCGTTGATGCGCTTCATCATCTCGTCCTTGCCCTTCGACTTCACGAGCGCAACGCCGCGCTCGACCATGGCGATGGCGTCTTTCTCCGTCGGGCCATTGGCCAGGGCAGGGGCGCAGGCGATGGCCAGGCTCAGGACGGCGGTGGTGGCGAGCAGCTTCATGGTCTAACTCCTTTGGTGAATGTTCTGGGGCCAATATTTTTGAAGTGCATTGGCAAATGTACCGGGGTGAGCGCGGGGAGGGTTGTGGTAGCGCAACGGCACTGCGCAGCGCCTTAGGAACGTTGCACATTGGTGTCAGCCGATGCCGAGCGATCGCTCAGGGAAATGCGAGAGGGAGCCGGCGAGCCTGCGGCCCCATGGGCGCCGCGGCCATGCGCTCCGCATGTTTGTGCTAGCCCCACCTGTAGGACCAATCCGATTGATGGAGGGCAATTCCGCAGGGATTTCCGGAACGTAATATGAATTCTTCCCGGCAATTTGTGTTTCCCTCAGCCGGTTCCTTCACCTTCGTTTCCTGGAGAATTCCCGTGATCACGACCGAATCGACGCCCTCCAAGTTCAAGCCTTATACCCGGCAGACGATCCACCTGGCGCGCCAGTGGCAATGGCTGACGCCGGATTTGCAGGAAGCGGTGCAGGTGGTGTCCCATGTGCTCCCTTTCCGCGTCAACGCCTACGTGCTGGAGGAGCTGATCGACTGGAACAAGGTGCCCGACGATCCGATCTACCGCCTGACCTTCCCGCACCGCGACATGCTCCCCGCCCACGAGTACGAGCAGTTGCGCGAGCTCGTGCTGTTCAAGAAGGACGAGGAGGCCACCGCGCGCCTGGTGCACGGCATCCGCATGCGCATGAACCCGCACCCGGCCGGCCAGATGACCCACAACGTCCCGCGCGTGAACGACGCCCCGCCCAAGGGCCTGCAGCACAAGTACTTGTATTGCTGTAAAACGCCCTAGCAATCCGACAATCATTGACCGCGATCAATCATCAAGCTCTGCGGAGGTAGCACAATAGAAAAATGCCGAATAAGACGCCCCACACATACAGACCAACCTTGCTACTATCGGCCGTTAGCCTGTGCCGAACACACGGTAGAGGCTACGCTATTGCGCTGCTGGAAGAGGCTGGGATTGCTCCCGAAGTGATTTCGGAGTTGCTCGAAGAGGAAGATGCTCACACCACTACTGTTGACAACATGTTAACTGTAGTGTAAGATGCAGGGTGGCTTGGTCTTTCGACCCTCTCAGTGCTTAGCCAATCCCCCTTCATCTCTTCATTTCGTCCGCAGGAATGACGCTCCAGAGATAGCGAAGTAACCATCTGTCACTAGATGGTTGCTACCGTTATTACCCTCACTCGGTAAAATTGATTTTTCTTATTGAAATCAATCACTTACGTCAACAAGTGTTGCAAAAAGTTGACAGATTGGGGGTGGGTATGCTAAGATATTGCATATGGTGCCAAGTTGTGGTAAGCGCGCCATCCTTCCACCGATCCGCTTAGGGTCACACCCCATACAAATTAAACAATCCTGATTTGAAGGAGGGCATTCCATGCCTGTAAGACCTGAGTTCGGTGGCCGTAAGCAGTCACCGGCCTACTACACGGCTGTATCGAGCATCATTTTTGTTTTGCGCGATTACAGTTCGCTTTCCACGATTGCTGGACATCTAGCTCAGCAAGGCTATCTGTCGCCATCTGGCAAACCGTGGACGAAGTACCGACTTGCTAATTTTCTACGCTCCCCGAGCTACCAACCACCAGCTAAATAAGGACATATATGACAGCACCAGTTGCAAGCAAACCATTCTCAATCTCGCTGATCGGCCCAGCCGTCTCCATCTTCAACGAGCTTTGCGCTCACGTAAGGGCAGGATACATCGTAAATACTGACCATCCGATTGAGTTCTTCCCGAATGGGAACCTCTCGCTCATGCTCATCCTTGGCTCTCCTGATGATACAGCCCTGGCTCAAGCCAAGACATCCAGCGAAGAAAGCGCAGCCCGAGAACTTGCTGATTACGAACGCCGCATTAAGGAGGAAGCAAAGCGCCTAGTTGAGCACCAGCAGCGTGAGGAGCTGGCGAAGAAAGTAGCCGCCGAGGTTGCTGAGCACCAGAAAAAAATCGCTGAGATTCAAAAGCAAGCAGCAGCCGCTCTCGCCAAGCTCGACAGCAGCAAGTAACACCCCTCCCTACGCCACCCGGCATGGGGTGCGCGTCAGCCGACCTACGGCACCAGTAGCACGACAACCTGAACCCGCAGACCGTAATCCGGCCTCCACCTGGAGCCATCGCTACGTCATGTGCGTTCGCAAACTATTGAAGGAAAGACAATGAAAACGACAACTCTCAACATCCAACTGTCTGAGGACGGGTGGAACCGAATCGACGACATTCTGGAAGAATTCCCGGATTTCACCGTGGCAGAACTCATCGAAAAAGCACTAGTCATCGCATGGCACGCAGATAACAAGGAATTCGCATGATCCTGCGTACTGAACCAGTCCCAGGTACAAGTCGCCAGCGTGTGATTAGCGATGATGGCAGCACCCTGGAACGTCAATTCATCTATATGGAGCCGCATCAATGGGAAGCGCTCAAGCGGCTTGCAAATGACAGGCGTACCTCCGGCTCACATATCGTCGCTCACCTGATCGAGCTGGCTTTTAAGCTTCGTCAGAAATAAATATCAGCCTGAACACTTTACAATCAAAGCTCTATCGCGACCAATAGAGAAATCTCGCCAAGGACTTGATTCTAAAGGATTAATCGCTCACCGTTACAATAGTGTATATCCGTAAAGAGAACATAGACTATTGATTAAATAAAGAACGTACATAAACAAGGAATGAAAGAATGCCTAAAGCATCAATCGACTATCCATCGACCATCGTTGATGGAAATAACAACGGTGGTTGGCACCGTAACGGAAAGAGAGCCTACCGGAAGGCTGTACAGGGAATCCTTCGGTTCCTCCAGACTGCTAAAGAAGCCCGACTCTACCACCTGTGCTTTGAGCCCCTGGATGACGACACCAGCAGCAAGACAAGTGCTGAGATGTACAAAGCAAATATGGCAATGCTCCATGCTCTCCGACAGATGGCTGAGCGTGACGGCATTCGATGCGAGTGGTGGGCAGCTCGTGAGGTAGCAGACAGCACGAAGAAGGATCACCTTCACACCTTCATGGTCATCGACGCCTACGGCATCAAGGTAGCCAAGCTGTTCAATCAGTTTGAAGACGGACGAGTCCAACAGCATTGTAAGGCTCATGGCGTGAAGTTCGCCATCTTCAACCCGAAGGACTACAAGGGCCTCCACGGACGGAACACCTACATGGCGCTTCCATACCAAGGCCCAGGTAACAGGGAGACAGAGCGAGGCCGCAAGCGTCTGGCTGATGCCCTGGGCTGGTGCTCCTACCTTGGAAAAGCACGTAGCAAGCCTGAGGACGACAAGAGCGGACAAATCTTCCCAGCCTCTCGTCCTAATCGAAAGTCTAAGCAATCTCCGTCCCTTGCTGGCTCTCCAGCACACCAAGAGGAAAGGATCGAAGAGGAAGTGGTGGAATCAGCAGGCGAGCACGTTGCATCGAAGTGTGAGCAAGCAATAGACCAGCAGCTAGACGTTACGGCTGTTCCGGTCTGGAACCAGAGCGTACAGCGAACTCAAGCCCAGGTCATCCATGCGAGAACCGAAAGCAAACGACCTAGGAGACTTCCCCTTCCTTCTGGTCGGCTGACGACTGGAAGGGGAACAATAAATATACAAGGAACTATATGACGATTCTTCAGCACTACGTTAAAGCGGTAGAGAAGCAAGAGAAAGCAGCAGCTAGGAAAGCTCAGAAGGCTCAGGAAGCCGCTAAACCGGCTCCTACAGCCTCCCAGCCATCTCGTAGCTGGTCAGCACCAGATGTACCACCCAGGCAAACGACAGTAGCCAATAAGCCAACTCCAGCGAAACCAAAGACAAACGGTGACGCAGTGGTAAAGGAAATGCTCAGGATTACAGCAATGCAGAAGCGCAAGCGCCTGTAAATCAATTAGGAAGCGATATGAGGGGCCCAGGAGACCATTCTGACAAGCTGGATGAGCCAACCCTCATCCCAAACAGAAAAGCCCTCAGAAGCCCTTTAAACGTGTTTTGGAGCACTCCACTTAGAGAGGAACAAATTTGAAACTAACCTCAGCACAGAATTACCTAGCTCGGCAATACGAGGAATGCGTAGACGCTCAGCTTGAAACTGAAGAAATCAGGCAATTCCTTTTCAATCGTGGTATCAAGCGCACCAGAAAGCAAGTAGAGCATGAGCTAGATAATGTGTTCTGCTTCTACGGGTATGTCAAAGCTCACCAACCAAAGCCCGTAGTCAGTGTACGGGAGTGGGATAGATCGGCCTACCGATACATGTAGTAGCGATCAGCGACATCGGATCGCACTGGCACCATGTTCATGCTGCTATCTCAAGCGGCACGAAGCGATTCCCGCAAGAGACACACTGAAAGGTTTGCTCCCAAGCTTCGATAGCCTCCCGAATGTCTCTCGTCTGCTCGTCATAATCGCTCTGCTCCGCAATTGAAGGGTCGGTGTCGAGCATGAATGCACCGACGATCATTGCAACGCCGCACAAGACCACGAGCATGGAGAAGAGCCACAGTCCCACCAGACAGGTTGCAATCCCAGCAAGAATCAGCATCTTCCGGTTGTGCATACCCTTCGTCACGATCCTCGGCATTTCAGGCGGAGCAGCCTCCCGAGAAGCGCGTGTCTGCTGGACACTGGATGAGTTGCCCTCGGTTGTGATCTGTTGGCCCCCAATCGTATTGAACGTGCCGACTGTGTTGATTTCAGTCTCTACGGTTGACAGTCCTTCAGCATGAATTACCGACAGCTTGCGAGCATGGGGCGCTCCACATTTTGGACAAGTGGTATCGAGCTTCTTCATGGCATCCCTCGTTATTATGATGACCACAAGTCTATCAGATGTTACTCGGATTCTGTAGACTCTCTTTCTTCATCGCAGCACCCTTGGTGGGTGACACCTCCTACCTTACTCCCGCCAGCCCGCGTCCTATTTGGTCAGCGCTTACGCGCCGCGAGGGAAGCCCTGAACCTTTCCCAAGAAGCATTGGCGGAACAAGCTGGAATTCATCGAACCTATGTTAGTCAAGTTGAGGCTGGGAAGCGCAACGTTGCGGTTGATAACATGGAGCGTCTAGCTCGGGCGGTGGGAAAGGAGTTATGGCAGATGCTCAGACCCGATGATCCGCTTGTCTAACGCTTCAGCTATACTTAATGATTAGCGGATTTAAGGATTTTTACGCGGTTGAATTGCTCGATGCACTGGTAAGTGCTCGCGCTGAGTTAGGTCAGCCCTGATTAAGAAAGTCTCCTAAGATGAATTCGGCACAAAGAATAAGAAAAATCTATACTGACTTCCAGGCTATCACTCCGCCCGCCATGAGTGGCCACCCTCCCTACGCATACGATGCTTGGGCAAACTTATTCAATCGTCATGACGGAAGCGGAGATGTCGAGCAGATTGGAGAAGAGTGCGCTTACGCTGTACGGCAGGAACTTCAGCACTTGGCAAGCTTGTTGAAAGAAAGGGATGTCCCGGCAGAGCTTTATAATCCGCATCTGCAAAGTTTGCGCGTGATTGCCTCGGCCCGACATCTGCACGACGCTTGGGCGAACATATCAAAGTCTGTTAAGCCGGAACATTTCGTAGCGCTCGACTGGGCCTCTTTTTATTTAGGTTTCGGCAATGTAGATTCTGCTGAAATAGATTCAGAGATCGAGAGATTAACTACTGAGGTGGACAATCTCATCAAAGAGATTGAAAATGGAGCCTTACCGCAGGTTTTACGCTCCTTTCTTCTACGCAGCTTTAGGTCAATTAAGGAAGGAATATGGCGTTACAAGGTAACCGGACTTGAGCCATTACGGTCGAGCATTCAAACTGTTCGCGGGACAAGTGAGCAGCAGATTGAAGAGTTACGGCAAGCTGTAGAGGACCTCCCCGAAGAAAAGCGCGGCCTATGGAATAGAGCAACTGGCGTTATCACGGCTGTTGCGGAGGTATGTGACAAAGCGACCAAGATCGACGGAGGATACACCCTACTCAGTAATGGTGCTAAATTGATTGGCTTGACATTTGGCGCAGGATAAGGCTAACAAATCAAGTGAGTGCCCTGTTGTAATTCGTGCAAGATGCATCCCAAGATTGCTGACGCGCGCCTTATCCTATTGTCTAAGCCAGAAGTTGCAGCGACTATTGTGAGAGCACAGCATCCAAATGTTTTATTAAGCCCTGTTCAAACTTGGCTTTCCCATCTATTGAATTCTCATACATAAGCACTCTAAATCCTGAGATATCGAATGGTAGCTTAGTCCCTTTTTCTGCGATTAGTATAGTAGGCTTTCCTAGGGCGTGGGCGTAGCCGACCTCGTAGTACACATTAGCATTTGTTGGCGTGATTTCTGCGATTACGACCGCTGATTCACGGATACTTGCTACTACGTCAGAAATTATCATCCCTGGGCCATAGTCATCATCAGCCCTCTTCGCATCCACCCCCTTGTTTCTACAAATTGGCTCCACCACGCCTGTCCAAAGCTCGTTGAATGGTTGGGTGAACTGCATAACCACAAATGCTTTCGGGCGTTCTGGCTCAACCTTGAAGTCAGCAATTGTTACTTTAGTGCGTGAAAAGCAATAAATCCCAGCCGACGACTGGCGTAAGCCAGCTGGGATAAAACTTTTCGTCACCTGAACACCGTCCACGGTCATAGTTGCGGTAGAGCCCTCAACCCGCACCTGCACCTCATAAGAATGTTTTGCACGCAAAATCGATCCATCACCCGAGGAACCCGGCAAATCATGCCACGTCTTCCCGTCGAAACGTCGAATTACAAACATCGGTCCCGTCCAAGGTTGGCGACTGAGAACAGCAACAATAATTTCGCTAGTCGACGGATCGGACCATAGAATCAATCCAGCTTGGGTTTTATCAGTTACCTCGTCGAAAGTGATATTTGCCGAGAGTAGGCCGCTAGAAATAGCTGTATCAGCTAGAAGGACGCCCGAGTCAGCGCCGTCGTTATGCATCGTCGAAGGGTCATTTGGATCATTGAATGGGACCATTTTGCCGTGGAACACCGCCATATTTTTCTCTGGGAAGGAAAACGTTCCGTAGAGTGGTGTGAGTCGATGAGACAAGCAGACCTCCATGCTAAGCAACTAAAATGAACAATTGTTGAGCAGTATGCAACCTCCCATACAGGTTGGCAATCATCTTGTAACGGTCAGATAGGGTGGTCATCGCAGAAGCGGTCAAAAACTCAGCATTTTTTACGCTTTATACCCCAGGGCCGGAATAGCACCCAGAAGTCAAATAGAGTATACTCAAAATATACTACGCTATACCGGAAAGGATCTACATGAAACCCATCGCCCGAATCTACCAACGTGTAAGTACAGAGTCGCAAGACCTAACCCGTCAGCACTCCCTCCGTGCCGAAGCGGAGGCGAAAGGGTATCAGGTGGTTGCAACTTACTCAGAGAAAGCGTCTGGCACATCTGAGCAGCGCCCAGAGCTTCAGCGTATGCTGGCCGACCTGAACAAGGGGGACATTATCATCGCAGAGCACTTGGACCGAATCACTCGTCTTCCAATGGACAAGGCAGAGGCGCTGATGGCCCAGATCGAGGCGAAGGGTGCGAAGGTGTCCGTCCCTGGTCTGATCGATCTTCCTAAGGCAGAGGAAGGCATGACAGGGATTGTGATTGACGCTATGCAGGCGATGCTACTGAAGATGGCCCTATACCAGTGCCGTGCCGATTACGAGACTCGCCGCGAACGACAGCGTCAAGGAATTGAAGTGGCGAAGTCCAAGGGGGTCTATAAAGGTCGTAAGCCCGACATAGTTGCTAATGCCAAGATTGTTGAGCTCCGCGCCATCGGCTACACCATTGCTAAGATCGCTGATACTTTGAATGTCAGCGAATCTCAAGTGAAGCTGATCCTGAAAAAAGCAAGAACTGAAATAGTCGGGTAAAACCTGTCTACGGCCGTTTAGGCGGTCCCATCATCTGACCCGTCGATTGTTCTTCCTAGCTTACTCCGGGCCTCTTGTCGATATTTTAGGTGTTTGACGAGGCCATGTTCATCGATGCCTGGAGCAGTTAAGCAACCTGTTCGCTACCCGATATATTTCCAGCCCTGTTGACCCTTCTAAACGGAAGGGTCATTCTTGAAAATTTCTTCTAGGAAATTTTAGCTGTAGTGTTGTTCCGTCTCCGGGTTCCTCTACCATTCGGATTCGTTACCCATCCCACAATTCCACCACCTATCCCACCTTTAAGCAGACGCTCCTTAACGCCTTGGGCGATAGTGTTGGCCTGCTCAAGATTCGGCAACTCGCCTTTCCCGCCTGTCAGCACAACATCGTCCGACTCTGGAAGTTCGCTCATATCGTTATCGAGAGCTATGAAACCAATCCTATTCTTAGCTACAGCGAACATCGCTAAAGCTACGTCATGCTGAGTCAACAAGTAGCCCTCTGCGATGCGAACCTTTACGCCAAGTCGGTGCAGAAAAGCATTAACCCGCCTGCGTGTAGGCTTGTCTGTAAAGTCGAGCTTTGCACGTATCTCTTGCAGAGTAAGTTTATTGCCACCTGTCAACTGAGCTTTCAACCTCTCTATCTCCGCCTTTAGTCCCTTTACCCGGCCATCACTCTTAATTAAATAGTCATGGTAAGCGTCAACCTCCGGGTGAGCCTCCAACTTCTCCTTCCAGATTGCCAACTTCTGCTGCTCAGCTAACAACCGCCCCTCTGCTGCGCCTAGCTCCCTATCGAGCTTCTCCGGGTCTGGCATGACCAAGCTCACGGCGTCAAGGTGCATGAGCATTGCCATCAGCACGTCTTCACTCTCGTCAAGACGAACATTTCTTGAGCCTTCGCATGCACCGTAACGACGATTCGCGCACATCAGGTAGCGGAACTTAGTACGATGGATGATGTTCATTGGACTCCCGCACGCCCCACAGAACACCAGCTTTTGAAAGACGTTGAAGTCTGCGGACTGCTTCGTGATCTTCCCTGTCCGCCGCCTTTCGATGTGCCTCTGAGCCTCATTAAACGTGTCAACGTCTACAGCAGCCGGGAAGTAATCTGCGATAGCCTCTCCCCCGTCCTTGGGCCTTAGCTCACCGATTGCAGCACGGTTTTGAAGGATCGAAAGAACTGCGGTTGTACCCCATCGCCTGCCTTTGTTGAACGTCTTAAACCGTTCCGGCTCTGCATTCAGGGCTTGAGCGATTGCTGTGCTCCCCAATCCTTCAAGACAGAGCCGGAAGATTGCACGGACGGTATCAGCATGATCGTTCAGGTGGTACTGCTTGTCCTCTCCGAGTGTGAGCCAGTTGCTAACGCGTCGGCCTATGTGATGGCCTGTGGCTCTTGCGGCAGCAAACCTATCTGCCCACTCACGAATACCTAGGACGCTCTTACGAGCGCTCTCCTTGTGCGCGTTGTCCAAATAGAGAACAGCTTGAAGCAGTTGCATCGAGTCCCGTTTCTCCGGCTCGAGCTTCATTTCCGGCTGAACAGTGACAACGGTAACTTCAAGCTTGAGCAGCCGTTGGAGAAGCCCTACGGCGTCCCATGGCTCCATACGAGTAAGCCGGTCAAAGTGTTCTAGGATCAGAATGCTCCCAGGCGCGATTTCACCCGACTCACGAGCAGCAATGAACTCACCTAACGCGCCTGTATTGACATTTGACCCGTCAAAGCCCGATACCGCCTCGTCCGCGAACACGCGTTCCGATAACTCAACCTTATTCTTCTCGCACCACTTACGAGCCAAGGTCTGCTGGCGATCAATGGATGAGTTGTGCCGCTGAGCGTCACTTGAAAATCGTGCGTATGAGTAAGCTTTCATAATGAGCGTATTGTATCAGTACATGTACAAGGAGACCGTGCTGTTCTTCCCGAGCTCGGGCCAGACCTGCCACGCCTACTGCACCTTCTGCTTCCGCTGGCCGCAGTTCGTGGGCATGGACGACATGAAGTTCGACGCCCGCGAGTGCAGCGAGCTGGTGTCCTACCTGAAGACCCATCCCGACGTCACCGACGTGTTGATCACCGGCGGCGATCCGATGATCATGAACACGCGCTCGCTGGCCGAGTTCCTCGAGCCGCTGCTGGCGCCGGAGCTCGAGCACATCCAGAACATCCGCATCGGCACCAAGTCGGTGGCCTACTGGCCGCAGCGCTTCGTCTCCGACAAGGACAGCGACGACCTGCTGCGCCTGTTCGAAAAGGTGGTCCGCTCGGGGAAGAACCTGGCCATCATGGGCCACTACAGCCACGCGGTCGAGCTGCGCCACCCCATCGCCCAGCAGGCGGTCAAGCGTATCGTCGGCACCGGCGCGACCCTGCGCATGCAAGGGCCGCTGATCCGCCACATCAACGAAGACCCGAAGAGCTGGGCCGAGCTGTGGACCACCGGCGTGCGCCTGGGCGCGATTCCTTACTACATGTTCGTCGAGCGCGACACCGGCCCGCGCGACTACTTCGCGCTGCCGCTGGCGCGCGCCCACGAGATCTTCCAGGAAGCCTATTCGATGGTCTCGGGCCTGTCGCGCACGGTGCGCGGGCCGTCGATGAGCGCCTTCCCGGGCAAGGTCGTGATCGACGGCGTGGTGACCATCAACGGCGAAAAGCTGTTCGCGCTGCAGTTCCTCCAGGCCCGCAACCCCGAATGGGTGCGCCGGCCCTTCTTCGCCAAGTACGACGCCGAGGCGACCTGGCTCGACCACCTCAAGCCGGCCTTCGGGCGCGACCGCTTCTTCTTCGAGATGGAAAGCGGCGGCCCGCTGCGCGGCCCCGGCGGGCGCGTGATCCCGCTGGTGCCGGCCGGCCAGCGCGGCGCCGAACCCCACGCAGACGCGGCCTGACATGACGGCCCCCCGCACGCCGCGCCTGTCCGGCGTGGCGGTGTTCTTCACCGTGTTCCTGCCGTTCGCGCTCGGGCACTACCTGTCCTCGCTGCTGCGCAACGTGAACGCGGTGCTGGCCTCGCACCTGGTGGGCGAGCTGGCGCTCAGCCCCGGGCAACTGGGGCTGCTCACCAGCGCCTTTTTCTTCGCCTTCGCGCTGGCGCAGCTGCCGGTGGGGATCGCGCTCGACCGCTACGGGCCGCGCCGGGTGCAGCTGGCGATGATGCTGGCCGCGTCGAGCGGGGCGCTGCTGTTCGCCAACGGCACGGGCTTCGGCCAGCTGCTGTTCGCGCGCGCGGTGATGGGCTGCGGGCTGGGCGGCTGCTTCATGGCGGCGGTCAAGGCGCTGTCGACCTGGATCGCGCCTTCCCGGCTGCCCTCGGTGCACGGCTACCTGATCGCCGCGGGCGGCCTGGGGGCGGCCACCGCCACCATGCCGGTGCGCGCGGCGCTCGAGTACACCGACTGGCGCGGCCTGTTCGTCATCCTGGCCGCTCTGGTGGCCTGCACCGGCCTGCTGGTGGCCCTGCTCACGCCGCGCATGGAAGGGCAGGGGGCGAGCCGCGCGCCGCTCCTGGGCGCGCTGCGCGAGGTGTGGCGCACGCCGGCCTTTCGCAAGGTGAGCTCGCTGGTGCTCATCCCGCACGCGGTGTTCTTCGGCGTGCAGGGCCTGTGGATCGGACGCTGGCTGTCGGACGTGGGGCGCTACTCCGAGGACGGCGTGGCCTATCTGCTCTACCTGGGCATGGCGGCGGTGATCTTCGGGGCCATCGCGGTGGGCATGATCACCGAATGGGCGGGACGGCGCGGCATGCCGCCCCTGGACGTGGCGGCGGCGGGGGTGACGATGTTCGTCCTGGTGCAGGCGGCCTTCGTGTTCAACCATCCGCCCAGCTTCCCCATGCTGTCGGTGATGTTCACCCTGGTGGGCACCGTCACCGGCATCGAGTACGCGATCGTGGCGCAGGCCATGCCGCGCGAACTCACCGGGCGGGCGGCAACCTTCCTCAACCTCCTGATCTTCATCGGGGCCTTCCTGGTGCAGGCCGGGTTCGGGCTGGTGGTCGGCCTGTGGAAGCCGGACGCCCTGGGCCGCGCGCCGGCAGCCGCCTACCAGGCCGCCTTCGGACTGCTGGTGCTGATCCAGTTGCCCGGCCTGTGGGCCTTCGCGCGGCGCCGGCCGCAGGAATCGCCGGCGGTGGCCTGAGGAATGCTTGCGTTTTCTCAGCGGTAACGTACGATGTGTAATTATTTGTATATATAAAATTGCACTATTTCGTTAGCGCTTGAGGAAACGACCATGCCTTTTGTTCTGCCGCGCCTGGGTGCAGGCGCATTGCTGTTGCTGCTCGCCGCCTGCGGCGACAGGTCGACCTTGCCGGCGGGGGCCGATGTCGGTCCCCGACCAGTCCTCGCCGAGCCGGTCAGGTCGATTCTCCCGACCGTCGACATCGCCCCGGCCAAGGGCTGGCCCTCGGGCGCCACGCCGGCAGCAGCGCCCGGCCTGGCCGTGAACGCCTTCGCCACCGCGCTCGACCATCCGCGCTGGATCTACGTGCTGCCCAACGGGGACGTCCTGGTAGCCGAGACCAACGCGCCCGAGCGCCCGGAGAGCGGCAAGGGCCTGCGCGGCTACGTGATGAAGAAGGTGATGACCAGGGCCGGCGCGGCGGTGCCGAGCGCCAACCGGATCTCGCTGCTGCGCGACGCCGATGGCGACGGCGTGGCCGAGTTCAAGCGCGTGTTCCTGAAGAACCTGAATTCGCCCTTCGGCATGGCGCTGGTGGGCGACAACCTGTACGTGGCGAACACCGATGGCATCGTGCGCTTCAAGTACGTCGAGGGCATGACCGAGATCACCGAGCAGCCGCAGACCCTGGCCCCGCTGCCGGGCGGCCCGCTGAACCACCACTGGACCAAGAACATCATCGCCAGCAAGGACGGCAGCAAGCTGTACGCCACCTCGGGCTCGAACAGCAACGTCGCCGAGAACGGCATGGACAAGGAAGTCGACCGCGCCGCCATCCTCGAGGTGGACATCGCCACCGGCAAGACGCGCCTGTTCGCCTCCGGGCTGCGCAATCCCAACGGGCTGGCCTGGAACCCGCACAGCGGGGCGCTGTGGACGGTGGTGAACGAGCGCGACGAGATCGGCAGCGACCTGGTGCCGGATTACCTGACCTCGGTGAAGGACGGCGGCTTCTACGGCTGGCCGTATAGCTGGTACGGCAAGCACGTCGACGAGCGCGTCAAGCCGCCGCGGCCGGACCTGGTGGCGAAGGCCATCGTGCCGGATTACGCGCTCGGCGCCCACGTGGCGCCGCTGGGGCTGGTCTTCTACGAAGGTCAGCTCATGCCGCAGTTCGAGGGGGGCGCGGTGGTGGGGCAGCACGGGTCGTGGAACCGCAAGCCGCTGTCGGGGTATAACGTGGTGTTCGTTCCCTTCAAGGATGGGATGCCGAACGGGAAGCCGGTGGAGATCCTGAATGGCTTCGTCGACAAGGAGGGCAATGCGATGGGCCGGCCGGTGGGCGTGGCGGTGGACGGGA
Organism: Massilia sp. KIM; assembly: GCF_002007115.1. Classification (NCBI taxonomy): domain Bacteria; kingdom Pseudomonadati; phylum Pseudomonadota; class Betaproteobacteria; order Burkholderiales; family Oxalobacteraceae; genus Massilia; species Massilia sp. KIM. The sequence continues at coordinate 357,031 of NZ_MVAD01000002.1, forward strand.
AAGGGGCGCTGCTGGTGGTGGACGATGTGGGTAATGCGATCTGGCGGGTGACGCCGAATGCGCAGTAGGCCACTCTTCATGGATCGTTGGCCCTCGAACGTCGTTCCCGCGAAGGCGGGAACCCAAGTTTGCATGCGTCGCGACTGCGCGTAAAACTTAGGTTCCCGCCTGCGCGGGAACGACGTGCTGAGGCTGTGGGAAATTGAAAGGACAGAGGTGGCTCAAGCGCAGCCCGCGACCAGCAGCAATGGGATCCCGTTCCACGCGATCGCTACCACCGCCAGCACCGCCCCCACCAGCGCGGACCAGTCGGTCAGGGTCGCATCCGCCGAGCGCACGCGCATCTGCGCCCGCCACCCCAGCCACACGCACAGCCCCAGCGCGATGACCGTCGCCACGCCCAGCAGCACCCGGTCCGGCCCGCCAGTCCGCAAGCCGCCCGGCGTGCACTGCGCCGCCGCCACCCCGTAGCACAGCGTGAAGTGCAGCGCCCACACCAGCAGGGACCCGGTCCCACGCAACAGCCGCACGAAGAATTGGTCCTGCATGTTCACTCCATCAGCAAGGGCAGCCCGCGGATCAGGGCGATCGCGGCGATGCCCTGCAGGGTCGTGTAGTGCCACATCAGGGCGATGTTGTCGAAGGTCGCCAGGCTGTGCTCCGTCAGGTGTCCTCGCCACACGCGCAGCGCCAGGTAGGGGGCGAGGAGCATGAGCAGCACGATGTGCATGCCCTGGTAGCCGAGCAGGGTGGCGATGGTGGCGCTCCATGCGTTGGCGCTGCCGTCCAGCCGCACCAGCTGCCATCCCTGCCACTCGGCGCAGAAGGAAGCGATTGCGCAGCCGAGCGCCGCCAGCGCCAGCCAGGGCAGGAACTTGCGGTCCAGGCGGCTGCCCAGCCAGATCAGCGCGGAGCCGGCCAGCAGCAGGGCCACCGAGGCCATCGGCCAGACCGCGTCCGGCAGCGAGGCCCCCGGCGGCGGGCAGATCTCCAGCCGCATCGAGATGTGGATGTAGGCGAAGCCGAAGGAGCCGAAGATGAAGGCGTCCACCACCAGCATGATGAAGGTGCCCCACCACGATTGCGAGGCCGTGCCGCGCGCGTTCACCGGCAGCACCAGGTCGCGCCCGATCCGCGCCTCCTTCAGGCCGGGCGCGCGGTCGGACTGCCACAGCCAGGCGATGGTCGCGCCCACGGCCACGATGCCGAAGGCCCAGGCCAGCCACATCAGCTTGACCGTCAACAGCAGGAAGAAGCCGGCCGTGCCGAGCGCCGCCAGCACGGTCAGCCAGCTGTCGCCCGGCAGCACCATCACATAGCGCGGCTCGCCCGCCACCGGGCTGGTGGCGATGGTCTCGCGCCGGCCGGTGACGGTGTTGGGCAGGTAATGCGCGCCCGCCGCCACTTCCGCGGACAGGGTCGGCTGGTCCCACAGCGGGTTGGTCGAATGGACGCGCGCGATGCTGCGGTTGCCGTAGTCCTCGGACGGCAGCCATTCGAGGGTGGCCGCGTTCCACGGGTTGCCGACCTCGCGCTCGGGTTTGCGCAGGGTGCGCACGACGTCGACGATGAACACCAGCACGCCGAGCGCGAACACGAAGGCGCCCACGGTCGAGAGCATGTTCAGGAAGTCCCAGCCCATTTCCGGCAGATAGGTGTAGACCCGGCGCGGCATGCCGTACAGGCCGGTGATGTGCATCGGGAAGAAGGCGAGGTTGAAGCCGCCGAACAGCAGGCCGAAGATCCAGCGCGAGAGGCGCTCGGACAGCTGGTTGCCGTTGATTAGCGGCAGCCAGTAGTAGATGCCCGCGAACACCGGGAACACCATGCCGCCGATCAGCACGTAGTGCAGGTGGGCGACGATGAAATAGGTGTCGTGCACCTGCCAGTCGAAGGGGATCACGGCCACCATGACGCCGGTCAGGCCGCCCAGCACGAAGATGAACATGAAGCCGAGCAGGAACAGGGCTGGCGCGCTCATCTTCACCTTGCCGCTCCACAGCGTGGCGATCCAGGCGAACACCTGGATCGCGGTCGGCACCGCCACCGCCATGCTGGCGGCCGAGACGAAGCTCATCTCCATCACGCCCAGGCCGCTGGTGAACATGTGGTGGGCCCACAGGCCGAAGCTGAAGAAGCCCACGCCCACCAGGGCTACGATGATGGCGCGCCGGCCCACCAGCGGGCGCCCGGCGATGGTCGGGATCATGGTCGAGACCATGCCGGCCGCCGGCAGGAAGATGATGTAGACCTCGGGATGGCCGAAGAACCAGAACAGGTGCTGCCACAGCAGCGGGTCGCCGCCGCGCTCGGCGTCGAACAGCGGCCAGTCGAAGGCGCGCTCCAGCTCCAGCAGGGCGGTGCCGGCGATCACGGCGGGGAAGGCGAACACGATCATCACGCCCACCACCAGCATCGACCAGGCATAGACCGGCATGCGCAACAAGGTCATGCCGGGCGCGCGCGTGAACAGGATGCCGACGATCAGTTCGATCGCGCCGGCGATGGCCGAGATCTCGATGAAGCCAATCCCCAGCAGCCAGAAATCGGCATTCAGGCCGGGCGAATACTTGCTGCCGGTGAGGGGCGGGTACATGAACCAGCCGCCGTCCGGGGCCAGGCCCACGAACAGGGTGCAGAAGAAGGCCAGCCCGCCGAAGGCGTAGGCCCAGAAGGCATAGGCCGACAGGCGCGGGAAGGGCAGGTCGCGCGCGCCCAGCATGTTGGGCAGCAGGTAGACCGCGATCGCTTCCACCACCGGGATCGCGAACAGGAACATCATCACCGTGCCGTGCATGGTGAACACCTGGTTGTAGGTGGACGCGCTCAGGAAGGTGTTGTCCGGCACCGCCAGCTGGATCCGCATCAGGAGGGCCAGGATGCCGGCCAGGACGAAGAACAGCAGCGCGGTGCCGATGTAGAGCAGGCCGATGTTGGTGTTGTTGACCGACTTGAAGAAGCGCCACCCCTTGGGCGTGCGCCAGACCTCCTCGAGCTGTTCGAGCTCGCCGGGCGGGCGGGGCAGGGAGTTGGGCAGGGTGTCGTCGCGCGTCATTTCAGGTGTTCGAGGTAGGCGGCCAGGGCGCGCAGCGAGGCGCCGTCGAGGTCTTGCGAGGCGGGCATGAAGACGCCCGGCTTGATGGCCTGGGGATCGGCGATCCAGCCGGCCAGGGCGCCGCGATGGGTGCGCAGGGTGCCGGCCCCGATCTGCATACGGCTGCCGACGTGGGTCAGGTCCGGCCCCAGGCGCGAGCCTTCGGCCACGCCGCGGATGGTGTGGCAGGACTGGCAGCGCTGCTCGAGGAAGGCCGCGCGGCCCAGTTGCAGCTCGCGGGTGTCGGCGGGACGGGCCGGCCGCGCTTGGGCCGCGAGCCAGGCGTCGAACTGCGCCTGCGGCACCGCCACCACGTGCAGGGCCATGCGCGCATGCTGTTCGCCGCAGTATTCGGCGCACTGGCCACGGTAGATCCCCGGCTTGTCGGCGCGCAGGTTCAGGCCGGTGACGCGGCCGGGAATCATGTCGCGCTTGCCGGCCAGGTTGGGCACCCACAGCGAGTGGATCACGTCGGCCGCGTTCAGGCCGAGGTAGACCGATTTGCCGACCGGGATGTGGATCTCGTTGGCGGTGACGATCTCGCGCCCGCTGGCCGGGTCGCGGTAGCGCACTTCCCACCACCACATCTTGGCGGTGACCGAGATCGTGAAGGCGTTGCGCGAGGTCTGGGGCGCCAGCTGGGCGCTGCGCCAGGTGCTCCAGACCAGCAGGGCGGTGAGGACGGTGACCGGAAAGGCCACGCCCGCGCCCGCGATCCACAGGGCTGGACGCACCGGACGCGCCTGGCGCCGCATGCTCAGGAGCAGCAGGGCCATCACGGCGATGAAGATCAGGGTGCCGGTGCCGAACAGCACCCAGGCGAACTGGCTGATGATGGCCGCGTCCAGGCCGGCCGGGTGCAGGACCGATTGCAGCGTGCCGTTCATCGCAGGGTGTAGAGGTAGGCGGCCATGTGGCGCGCTTCTTCCTCCGACACGCCTTGCGAGGGCATGGCGGTGTCGGGCTTGAGCGCGGGCGGGTTCTGCAGCCAGCGCACCATGTTGGCGGGCTGGTTGGGGATGCCGCCGGCGATGTAGCCGAGGCGTCCGGTGTGGTCGAGCGGCGGGCCGGCGTCGCCGCCCGCGCCCGGCACGCCGGGAATCGCGTGGCAGGCGCCGCACTGGTACTGCCGCACCAGGCGCAGGCCCTGTTCCGGATCGCCACCCGCGACGCGCACGCCGGGTTCCTCCTTGGCGCAGCCGGCAGCGAGCAGCGCGAGCGCGGCGAACAGGACCGCGCGACCGCCAGGGGACGCCGATCCGATGCTGCGGGTGGGGTAGCTGAGGTAGCGCACCTATCGTTTTTCGCGGTTTACAGTTGGCTCTTATAATACCCAAAAAACGATGCAATTTTTTTAACAGAACGCTCATCTGCATGCTATCGAATCGTACGCGACTCGTCATCAAGACCGTGATCGGCACGCTGCTGCTGGGTGCGCTCGTGGGTGGGGCCGCGGGGCTGATGGTGCTGTTTGGCGGCTGGTACAACATCGGCGCGACCAAGCAGCACTTCCCCTATGTGTACGCGGTGCTGGAGCAGGGCATGCGTTACTCGGTCCAGCATCACGCGCAGGACATCGTGGCGCCCAGGCTGGGCGCGCCGCAGCAGGTGCTGCGCGGCGCCGCCGTCTACCGCGACAACTGCGCGCAGTGCCACGGCGGGCCGGGCGTGGCCCAGTCCACCATCGGCATGAGCATGCAGCCAGCGCCGGGGCCGCTGTCGGACGCCCACCAGCGCTGGGAAACGCGGGAGCTGTACTGGATCACCCGTAACGGCATCAAGATGAGCGGCATGCCGGCCTGGGAATATCACATGAGCGAGAGCGACCTGTGGGCGGTGGTGGCTTTCGTGTCCAGCATGCCCACGATGTCGGCGGCCGAATACCGGCGCGTCACCGCGCAGTCGCCGCAGTCTCCGCAGTCTCCGCAGTCCCTGCAGTCCCCGCAGTCCCTGCAGTCCCCGCAGTCCCCGCAGTCTCAATTCCAAGCGCAGGCGGCAACCCAAGAGGAGGGGCGGCCATGAGGAGCCTGTTGTTCGTCACGGTCACGGTCCTGCTGCTGGCCGGCTGCAAGGACAAGCCGCCGCCCGCCGGCGTGCAGGGCGACCCGGAACGCGGGCGCATCGCCCTGACCCAGTATGCCTGCCACGCCTGCCACGTGGTGCCGGGCGTGACCGGTTCCGAGGTCTACGTCGGGCGGCCGCTCGAAGACCTGTCCAAGCGCAAGTACATCGCCGGGCAGCTGCCCAACAGCCAGGCCAACCTGGTGCGCTGGATCCGCGATCCGCAATCCATCGATCCCGAGACCGCCATGCCGGCGATGGGCGTGAGCGAGCGCGACGCGCTCGACATCAGCGCCTATCTTCTGACCCAGTAGGCCGCCGGCACGCTGCGTGCCGATCCTTGCTATCATCGCCAGCTCGTCCGCGCATGGCGCGCGGACCCTCGCATTCACAAGGAAAACAACATGAGATTGGTGCGCTATGGCCGCCCGGGCAAAGAGAAGCCGGGCCTGTTCGACGAAGAGGGCCGCCTGCGCGACCTGTCCGGGATCATCGACGACATCGATGCGTCGGTCCTGTCGGACAAGGCCTTGCGCAAGCTGGCGAAGATCGACTGGAAGACCCTGCCGCTGGTGCGCGGCAATCCGCGCCTCGGGGTGCCGGTCAAGGGCGTGGGCAAGTTCATCGGCATTGGCATGAACTATGCGGACCACGCGGCCGAAACCGGCTCGGCGGTGCCGACTGAGCCGATCTTCTTCACCAAGGCGATCAGCTGCCTGAACGGCCCGGACGATCCGATCCAGCTGCCCAAGGGCTCGAAGAAGACCGACTGGGAGGTCGAGCTGGGCGTGGTGATCGGCACGCGCGCGCAATACGTCGAGGAAGACGAGGCGCTCAAGTACGTGGCGGGCTACTGCGTGGTCAACGACGTGTCGGAGCGCGCCTTTCAGTTCGAGCTGGGATCTCAGTGGGACAAGGGCAAGGGCTGCGACACCTTCGGCCCGGTGGGGCCCTTCCTGGTGACGCGCGACGAGGTGTTCGACGTGCAGGACCTGGATCTCTACCTGGAGCTGAACGGCAAGCGCATGCAGACCGGGAATACCTCGAACATGATCTTCACGGTGGCGCAGATCGTGAGCTACGTGTCCCGCTTCATGACCCTGGAGCCGGGCGACATCATCACCACCGGCACGCCGCCGGGCGTGGGGATGGGCAGATCGCCCCAGCGCTTCCTGAAGAAGGGCGACAAGCTCAGGCTCGGGATCGCGGGGCTGGGGGAGCAGCAGCAGGAGGTGGTGGGGTTTGCCAAGGTGAAGTGAGTTTGAGCGTAGTATCTGCGCTACGAACTTGGGTTCCCGCCTACGCGGGAACGACGTAAAAGCGTGCGTGTCCGAAGTCGAGGGCCGTAAGTTTCGCAGCTGACCCTATCAACGTCGTCCCGGCGAAGGCCGGGACCCAAGTTTGCATGCACCCCGGACACGCTCGCTTTCACCCCCCCCTCACTCCGGCAACACCCACCCATCCCCCTCCGGCACCGCCGTCCTGGCCGTGTTCATCACCATCGCCAGAAACGTGTAATACCCGTTGATCCCCATGAGATCGACCACCCCCTGCTCCCCGAACAAGGCCAGCGCATCCGCATAGGTCCGGTCCGACACCGCCTTGTGCTCGTGCAGCTCGACGCAGAAGTCGTGCACCACCGCCTCGTCCACCAGCATGCCCTCCGGCCGCCGGCGCTCCGAGATCGCCAAAATCACGTTCGTCGGAATCCCGACCTTCTCCGCGATCGGCGCGTGGATCGTCCACTCCACCTGCTGGTCCCACTGGCGCGCGGTGACGAGGATGGCCAGCTCCGACAGGCGGATCCCGACCGCGCTGCGGTAGCGCAGGTATTCCCCCATGCGCTGCGCCAGCCCCATCAGCTCGGGACTGCGCAACAGCGGCACGAAGGGCCCGTACACCGCGCCGCGCGGGCCGTTGATGATCTCCTGGGCGGCGGCGCGCTGGGCCGGGGTCAGGTCTGCGTCGGGAATCGGGCCGAGTCGGTCGCTCATGTGTGGTGTCCAGGTGGGTCCGGCAAAATATTTGCATGCCGTGCGGTAAAAATCAAAAGAAGAGGGCTCGACCACGATTATTGTCAATCCTTGACTTCTCCCGGAGATCCGCCATGAGTCACATCATCCACCGCAACCTGCGCCAGGTCCCGCCGGTCGCTGTCGGCGCCGACGGCATCACCATCCGCGCCGCCGACGGCAAGACCTATCTCGACGCCAGCGGCGGGGCAGCCGTGTCCTCGCTGGGGCACGGCCACCCGGACGTCATCGCCGCCATGCACCGCCAGATCGAGCGCTGCGCCTACGCCCACACCAGCTTCTTCACCACCGAGGTGGCCGAGGAGCTGGCCGACCGCCTGGTAGCCGGCGCGCCCCAGGACCTGAGCGGGGTCTACCTGGTCTCGGGCGGCTCGGAAGCGATGGAGACGGCGCTCAAGCTCGCGCGCCAGTACTGGGTGGAGATGAACGAACCGCAGCGCCACCTGTTCCTGGCGCGCCGCCAGAGCTACCACGGCAACACCCTGGGTGCGCTGGCGGTGGGCGGCAACGAATGGCGGCGCAAGGCCTTCGCGCCGCTGCTGATGGACACGGTGCGCGTGTCCGCCTGCTACGAATACCGTAACCGCCCCGGGCACCAGAGCGTGGACGAATACACCGCCAGCCTGCTCGACGAGCTGGAAACCACCATCCTGAAAACCGGTCCCGAGAACATCCTCGCCTTCTGCGCCGAGCCGGTGGTGGGCGCCACCGGCGGCGCCATCCCGCCCACGCCCGGCTACTTCAAGGGCGTGCGCGAGATCTGCGACCGCCACCGCATCCTCTTCATCGCCGACGAGGTGATGTGCGGGATGGGGCGCACCGGCACCATGTACGCGATCGAGCAGGAGGGTGTGGCGCCGGACATCGTGGCGGTGGCCAAGGGCCTGGCGGGCGGCTACCAGCCGATCGGCGCGGTGCTGGCGCACAAGGCGATCGTGGACTGCATCCGCCACGGCAGCGGGGCCTTCCAGCACGGGCACACCTACATCGGGCATCCGGTCGCGGCGGCGGCCGCGCTGGCGGTGCAGAAGGTGATCGAGCGCGACGACCTGCTGGGGCGGGTGCGCAGCCGTGGGGCCACCTTGCGGCGCATGCTGGGCGACGTGTTCGGGGTGCACGAGCACGTGGGGGATATTCGCGGACGCGGCATGTTCCTGGCGCTGGAGTTCGTGCAGGACCGCGAGACCAAGGAGCCGTTCGCGCCGGAGCGCAGGCTGCATGCGGTGCTCAAGCAGAAGGCGATGGAGAAGGGTTTGATGGTGTATCCGATGGGCGGGACCATCGATGGGCAGCGCGGCGACCACGTGCTGCTGGCGCCGCCTTTCATTGCGACGGCGGCGGATTTGTCGGAAATCGTGTCGCGGCTGGAGGATGCGGTGGAGGAGGCGTTGAGGCAGTGAGCGCTTCCTGTGGCGACAGGGCGGCGGTCGTGGTGGGGTGAGAAACTTGGGTTCCCGCCTTCGCGGGAACGACGTTGGAGGGGGCGGCGAAAAGGTCGACCGAGCCGACTCCAGGCCACCTACGTAAGCACGTCGTTCCCGCGTAGGCGGGAACCCAAGTTTGCAAGCAAACCGCTAACGCAGAATCAGGCCAACACCTTCCTGATCCACTTCCCGATATCCTGCACCTCTTCCAGGCACAGCGAATGCTGCATCTGATAAGCATGCCACTCCACCTGATAGCCCAGCGCCTCCAGCACCTCGCGCGACTGCTCGGCGCGCTGGAAGGGCACCACCGGGTCCTGGCGGCCATGCGCCATGAACACCGGCGTCTGCAGGCTGGCTTCGCTGCGTTCCGTTCCGGCCACCGCCGCCAGCGGCAGGTAGCCGGACAGGCACAGCATGCCGGCCAGCTTCTCGGGATGGCGCATGCCGGTCTGCAGGGTCATGGCGCAGCCCTGCGAGAAGCCGGCCAGGATGATGCGCGAGGCCGGGATGCCGCGCGCCTTCTCGCGCGCGATCAGGGCCTCGACTTCGCGCTGCGAGGCGCGCAGGCCGGCTTCGTCCTCGCGGCGGGTCAGGTCGGTGCCGATGATGTCGTACCAGGCGCGCATCACGTAGCCGCCGTTGATGGTCACCGGCATGGTCTTCGCATGCGGGAACACGAAGCGGATGCCCGGCAGCCCGGCCAGGTCCAGTTCGCGCACGATGGGCACGAAGTCGTTGCCGTCGGCGCCCAGGCCGTGCAGCCAGATGATCGCGGCTCGCGGGTTGGGCGCGGTCTCGATCTCGATGTTTTCCAACAGTTCGCTCATGCGTAATCCTATGGGTAAGCCTGCGCGTGATCCTGCGCGTTGTTCAGGAGGAGGGTGTTCAAGCCGCCGGCGGACGCAGCGCCGACTTGGGACGGAAGGTCTTGCTCACGGCCGGGTCGGTTTCCATGTAGGGGCCGCCGATCAGGTCGATGCAGTAGGGGACGGCGGCGAAGATGCCGCCCACCACCACCTTGCCATCGTTGTCCTTCAGGCCCTCGAGGGTTTCCTTGATCGACTTCGGCTGGCCCGGAAGGTTCATGATCAGGGCGGCGTGGTCCGCCGTCTCGCGGATGACCGCGGTCTGGCGCGACAGGATCGCGGTCGGCACGAACTTCAGGCTGATCTGGCGCATCTGCTCGCCGAAGCCCGGCATCTCCTTCGTGCCGACGGCCAGGGTGGCCTCGGGCGTCACGTCGCGGCGCGCCGGGCCGGTGCCGCCGGTGGTCAGCACCAGGTGGCAGCGCGCCTCGTCCACCAGCTCGACCAGGGTGCGCTCGATCCCGGCGCGCTCGTCGGGGATCAGGCGGGTCTCGATGCGGTAGGGCGTGGTGATGGCCTGGGCCAGCCAGTCGCGCAGGGCGGGGATGCCCTTGTCCTCGTAGACGCCGCCGCTGGCGCGGTCGGAGACCGACACCAGGCCAATCACGAGTTCGTCATTCGTCGTCGGATTCATCCGCAACTTCCTCGTCGTCGGCGTCCTGCGTCTTGGGCTGCTTGGCCAGGTCCTTCAGGATCTGGAAGATCTCGCGGTAGGCCTTGGGCGGCTTGTTCTCGGCCTGCTCCTTGCGCGCGTTGCGGATCAGGGTGCGCATGTGCTGGGCGTCCAGTTGCGGGTGCTCGGACAGTAGCTGGGTCAGGGCCTTGTCGTCGGCCAGCAGCTTCTCGCGGCGGCGCTCCAGCGCGTGCAGGGCCGCGGTCTCGGCCTTCGAGGCGCCCTTCCAGCTGTCGATGGTGCGCTTGATGATGTCGACTTCTTCCTCGTTCAGGGTGCGCATCATCTTGCCCACGTACTGCAGCTGGCGGCGGCGGCCTTCGTGATTGGTGATGGTCTGGCACATCAGGATCGCGTCCTTGACCTCGTCCGGCATCGGGACGCGCTTGACGCGGTCGCGCGGCTCGGCGATCAGGAGTTCGCCGAGCTTCTGCAGCTCGTTGGACTGGCGCTTGAGCTCAGACTTGGATGGACGTTCGTATTCCTGCTCGAACTCGTTGGACTGGAAGCCCACGGAGCCGCGGTTTGCATTAGGCATGATATGGATGATCCGATTGGCAAGACGGCCAACGGTGAAAACTGTAAACGGCTGCTATGATAACTGTTTTAGGGCTCGCTACGAAAAACACCACATGAACGATTCCTTTTTTACCCACTCCCAGGATCAGCTGAAGCAGCTCGCCCGCGATGTACTGGCGATCGCCCGCAAACAGGGCGCGACCGACGCCTCGGTCGAAATCAGCGAGGGCAGTGGGCTGTCGGTTTCTGTTCGTAAAGGCAATATCGAGACCATCGAGCAGAACAAGGACAAGGGCCTGGGCGTCACCGTCTACTACGGCCAGCGCCGCGGCAACGCCAACACCTCGGACTTCTCGCCCAGCTCGCTGCGCGCCACCGTCGAAGCGGCCTGGAACATCGCCCGCTTCACCGCCGAGGACGACTGCGCCGGCCTGCCCGACGCCGAGCTGCTCGAGACCAAGCCGCGCGACCTGCGCCTGTTCTACCCCTGGCAGATCTCCACCGAGGAAGCGGTCGAGCTCGCGAAGCGCTGCGAGAACGCCGCCTTCGAAGTCGACCCGCGCATCAGCAACAGCGAAGGGGCGAGCGTCTACGTGCAGCAGTCGCACTTCGTGGGTGCCAACAGCCGCGGCTTCATCGGCGGCTATCCGTTCTCGCGCCACACCATCTCGGTGGCGCCGATCGCCGGCAAGGGCAACCAGATGCAGCGCGACGACTGGTACTCGTCCTCGCGCGACCCGTCCCAGCTGGCCCAGCCGGAAGCCATCGGCCGCTACGCCGCCGAGCGCGCGCTGGCGCGCCTGAACGCGCGCAAGCTCGACACCCGCACCTGCCCGGTGCTGTTCGAGGCCCCGCTGGCCGCCGGCCTGATCGGCGCCTTCGTCCAGGCCGTGTCGGGCGGCTCGCTCTACCGCAAGTCGAGCTTCCTGCTCGACACCCTGGGCAAGCAGGTGTTCCCGGACCACATCCAGGTCATCGAAGACCCGCACCTGATCGGCGCCGTCGGTTCGGCCCCCTTCGACGAGGAGGGCGTCAAGACCGTGCGCCGCAAGGTGGTCAAGGATGGCGTGCTGCAGGGCTACTTCCTGTCTTCGTATTCGGCACGCAAGCTGGGCATGCAGACCACCGGCAATGCCGGCGGTTCGCACAACCTCCAGTTCGTGTCCACCAAAACGAAGCGCGGCGACGACTTCGAAGGCATGCTGCGCAAGATGGGCACCGGCCTGCTGGTGACCGAACTGATGGGCCAGGGCGTCAACTACGTGACCGGCGACTACTCGCGCGGCGCTTCCGGCTATTGGGTCGAGAACGGCGTGATCCAGTACCCGGTCGAAGAAATCACCATCGCCGGCAACATGCGCGAGATGTTCCAGCAAATCGTCGCCGTCGGCGCCGACGTGCTGGCGCGCGGAAACAAGTCCGTCGGCTCGATCCTGATCGAGAAGATGGTCGTCGCCGGCAACTGAGGAGGCAGCATGAGCCGATTCATCCGTATCGACAAGGAGAGCAGTCCGAAGACCGTGCTGCTCAACCTCGACCTGATCGCCACCGTCGAGCTGTCCCAGCAGTCCGACCTGCTCAGCTCGGGCAACGACAGCCGCAAGGTCTACGCCACCTTCCTGGCGCCGGACAAGACCAGCATCGCGACCCTGCACTTCGACAGTGCCCAGGATGCCAATGCCTGGGTCAAGACCCACCTGGGCGTCGAACTCTGAGGCTGGCGGTGGCAAGCAACAAGACGGTTGCCACCGACGCCGACGTCCAGGCCTACCTGGATGCCATCCCCGACCCCACGCGCCGGACCGATTGCGAGACATTGGTGGGCCTGATGCGCCAACTGACCGGCGAGCCGCCCAGGATGTGGGGCGCGTCCATCGTCGGCTTCGGCAGCTACCATTACCGCTATGAGAGCGGGCGCGAGGGTGACGCCGCCCTGGTCAGCTTTTCGGCGCGCAAGAGTGACATCAGCATCTACTTGAGCTCAAATGCTGAGCGACAAGAAGAGCTGCTGGCGCAGCTGGGCCGGCACAAGATGGGCAAGGCCTGCCTGCAGCTGCGTGCGCTCGCCGAGGTGGACCGCTCAGTGCTGGAGAAATTAATCGTCGAATCCATCGCGGCGACGCGCCGGCAATTTGACGTTTCCGCGAAGAAGTAACTCAGGCCTGATCGATGCGGCTCAGCCGCTGGCCGAAGATGCCCCAGCTGCGGGCTTCGCCGTCGACCGTGGCGCGCAGCGCCCAGCCGGTGCCGATCTTCTCGACGGTCACCTCGGTCTCCAGTTCCTTCGCCACCTTGTCCGCCCATCCCTGGGCGGCGCCACGGCCCTTGAACAGCTCCTGGCCTTCGTAGACGACGGTGGCGTCGAACACGGGTGCAGCAAATACGCTCATCTGATCCTCCAATGAAAAACGGCGCCGGGAGGCCGGCGCCGCATGACGGGTTGCCCGATTACTTGTCCGCGCGGATCGCCTTCAGCACCGGCTGCAGCACCGCCGCGCCCAGGCGCGCGCTGCGCGCGCCGTCCCAGCCCACCTGCGGGTCGGGGTCGTTGGCGTTGTCCTTGAAGGGCATCTCCAGGGTCAGCGACAGGCAGCCGAAGGCATGGGTGATGTGCGGCGAACCCATGGTCAGGGTCTCTTCGGTGTAGGGCGTCTCGCCATAGCCGTGCACGTCCTGGAAGTCCGGGCTGGCGATCTTGAAGTCTTCGATGAAGGCCTTCTGGCGCGCCGCCTGCTCGGCCGTGAAGTTCGGCAGCGACTCGCTGCCGGCCACGAACACGTAGGGCAGGCCCTCGTCGCCGTGCACGTCCAGGCACAGGTCGACGCCGGTTTCGTGCATCTTCTGCTTGACCAGGAAGACTTCCGGGCTGCGCTCCATGCTCGGGTTCAGCCACTCGCGGTTCAGGTTGGCGCCGGCCGCGTTGGTGCGCAGGTTGCCGCGCACCGAGCCGTCCGGGTTCATGTTCGGGACCACGTAGAACACGCTCTCCTTCAGCAGCTGGCGGCCAAAGGGATGGGCCGGGTCGAGCAGGGCGTCCAGCATGCCCTCGACGAACCACTCGGCCATCGTCTCGCCCGGGTGCTGGCGGGCGATCACCCAGACCTTCTTCTTGCCCTCGGCGGGCTCGCCGATGATCAGCATGTTGAGGTCGCGGCCGTCGACGGTCGAGCCCAGGTCCACCATGCGCACCTGCTCCGACATCTGGGCGCGGTCCAGCAGCTCCAGGTGGCGCTCCCACGAATACGGCTCGAAGTAGGCGTAGTAGACGCTGTCCATGGCCGGGGTGTGCTCGATGGTCAAGACCTTGCCGTCGTAGGAGGTCGGCACGCGGAACCAGTTCACCCGGTCATAGCTCGCCATCGCCTGGTAGCCTTCCCAGCCCGCCGGATAGGCCGCCTGGGCCGCGTTCAGGAAGCGGATGGTGCAGGGCTCGCCCTGCGCGCCCTGGAGGCGGAAGTAGAACCACTGGATGATGTCGGCGTGCGAATCCTTGCGGATGTTCAGGTCGATGGCGCTGGCGCTCGTGGCGTTCACGACATCGATGGCGCCAGCGTCGAACTGGCTGCTGATCTTGATAGACATGGTAAGTCCTGTGTTGGGAAGAGCGGTAGAAGGCGAGATGATACCGCGTTTGGCCTTAGCGCCGCAGCCCGCCGAAGCGCTCGTAGAAGGCGGCGTCGGCGTCCGGCGTGGCCTCGTCCTCGCGGCGCAGCATGGCCAGCACGTGTTCTTCGGCCAGCGCCCAGGTCTGGAGGTAGATGGTTTTCGCCAGCGCATAGGCTTCAGATCCGGGCCAGGGCTGGGGCAGCAGGGCCACCGGCAGCATCGGGTCGTGCAACTGCACGCGGCGGTAGGCGTGGATCAGCAGGCTGCGGATCGCGAACGCATCCTGGGGCGTGAGTTCGCCCTTGTGCTCCAGCAGCGCCGCCAGGGGCGCGAAGCCCTCGATGAAATGGCGGTAGTCCGCCACCACGCCAGACAGGTCCCAGCCGTCGCCCACCAGCTGGGGCAGGGGACGGGAGCCGACGCCCGGCAGCTCGTCGGCTTCGCATACGAAGACCTTGTCCCGGGCTTCGCAGCGCTGCAGGATTTCACGCAGGCTGTCGCGGTCGGGCGCGGGGTGGGCCATCATGCCCGGGGCCAGCATCGCATAGCCTTCCCATTGCAGCTCCTTGCGCAGCAGGCCGCGCAGCTCGGCGTCGATGCTGCCGTTGGGCGCCAGCACCAGGGTCCAGCGGCCGTTCCAGTCCAGGCCCGGCGGCGCGTAGATGCGCCGGTTGGCGCGCTCGAAACGTGGCAGGGCGCGTGGCTCCAGCGTGTAGCGGCTGCGCCTTCCCTCGCGGCTGGCTACCAGCCATCCTTCCTGCACCAGGCGGAACACGCTGGTGCGCACCAGCCGGTCGTTCACGCCCAGAGGGGCCAGCAGTTCGATCATGCTGCCCAGCCAGAAACCCCCGCCATGGGGCGCCATCGCGTCCCCGCATAGGGTCATCACCAGCGACTTGTGGCGGGGCGGCTCGAGGGCCAGGAAAGCGGCGATCCACTCGCTGCTGGAGAGTCGTTTCATCAAGCTAATCGGCCGCAATATGATTCAAAATTTTTGTGTACATCCAATTTTTTGTATCGTATTATGGATTGAAGAGGTTTGCAACGGAGACAAGCATGTACGCACAAATGGTGGAGACCGGCCTCAAGAAGGTGCAGACGGCCGAAGACATGAGCGCCGAAGAACAGGCTTTCCAGGCGCGTATCGACGCCGGCATCAAGATCGAGCCCAAGGACTGGATGCCCGAAGCCTACCGCAAAACCCTGGTACGCCAGATCTCGCAGCACGCCCACTCGGAAATCGTCGGTCAGCTGCCGGAAGGAAACTGGGTGACGCGCGCGCCCACGCTCAAGCGCAAGTCCGTGCTGCTGGCCAAGATCCAGGACGAAGCCGGCCACGGCCTCTACCTGTACAGCGCCGCCGAGACCCTGGGCGTCTCGCGCGACGAGCTGCTCGAAGCCCTGCACTCGGGCAAGGCCAAGTATTCGAGCATCTTCAACTACCCGACCCTGAGCTGGGCCGACATGGGCGCCATCGGCTGGCTGGTGGACGGCTCGGCCATCATCAACCAGATCCCGCTCTGCCGCTGCTCCTACGGCCCGTATGCGCGCGCCATGATCCGGGTCTGCAAGGAAGAGTCCTTCCATGCGCGCCAGGGCTACGACATCATGATGAGCCTCGCGCGCGGCACGCCCGAGCAGAAGGCGATGGCCCAGGACGCGCTCAACCGCTGGTGGTGGCCGTCCTTGATGATGTTCGGCCCGTCGGACGCCGAGTCGGTCAACAGCGCGCAATCCACCCGCTGGCGCATCAAGCTGTTCTCCAACGACGAGCTGCGTCAGCGCATGGTCGACCAGACCGTGCCCCAGGCCGAATACCTGGGCCTGACCATCCCCGATCCGGACCTCAAGTGGAACGAGGAGCGCGGCCACTACGACTTCGGCAAGATCGACTGGGACGAGTTCCACAACGTCCTGAAGGGCAACGGCCCCTGCAACCGCGAGCGCCTGCGCACCCGCGTCAAGGCCTACGAGGACGGCCAGTGGTTCCGCGACGCCCTGGTGGCCCACGCCGACAAGCAGGCAGCCCGCAAGGCAGCGGCCTGACAACCAGAACACGGAGACAAGAATGAGCAAAGAATGGCCGCTGTGGGAAGTCTTCATCCGCAGCCAGCACGGCCTGGCCCACAAGCACGTGGGCAGCCTGCACGCGCCCGACGCCGAGATGGCGATCAATAACGCGCGCGACGTCTACACCCGCCGCAACGAAGGCGTCTCGATCTGGGTGGTGCGCGCCGCCGACATCGTGGCCAGCAGCCCGGCGGACAAGGAAGCCCTGTTCGAGCCGGCCAACAGCAAGGTCTACCGCCACCCGACCTTCTTCCCGATGCCGGAAGAAGTCAAGAACCTGTGAGCGCTGCCGTGGACGCGAAGATCCAATACCTGCTGCGCCAGGGCGACAACGCGCTGATCCTGGCCCAGCAGCTGTGCCAGCTGTGCGGCAAGGGCCC
Organism: Massilia sp. KIM; assembly: GCF_002007115.1. NCBI lineage: Bacteria > Pseudomonadati > Pseudomonadota > Betaproteobacteria > Burkholderiales > Oxalobacteraceae > Massilia > Massilia sp. KIM. The sequence continues at coordinate 373,760 of NZ_MVAD01000002.1, forward strand.
GGCGCTGGAAGAAGACATGGCGCTGTCGAACGTGGCGCTCGACCTGCTGGGCCAGACCCGCATGTGGCTCACCTACGCCGGCGAGCTGGAAGGCAAGGGCCGCGACGAAGACCGCCTGGCTTTCCACCGCGACGCTGGCGAGTTCCGCAACTGCCTGTTGGTGGAGCAGCCCAACGGCAGCTATGCCGAGACCATGATGCGCCAGTTCTTCTTCGATAGCTGGCACTACTTCCTGATGGACGGCCTGACCCGCTCGAGCGACCAGCGCATCCGCGAGATCGCCGAGAAGTCGATCAAGGAAGTGACCTACCACCTGCGCCGTTCCGGCGACCTGGTGGTGCGCCTGGGCGACGGCACCGCGGAGAGCCACGCCAGGATGCAGGCCGCCGCCGAGGAGCTGTGGATGTACACCGGCGAGGCCTTCATCTACGACGAGGTCGACCAGGCCATGGTCGAGCAGGGCGTCGCGCCCGCGGCCGAAGGCCTGCGCAAGCAGTTCCTCGACCACGTGGCCGAAGTGTTCGCCGACGCCACCCTGGCGCTGCCGCCGGTGGAGGCCTACATGCAACGCGGCGGCAAGCAGGGCAGGCACACGGAACGCCTCGGCTACATCCTGGCCGAGATGCAGTTCCTGCAGCGCGCCTACCCGGGAGCGGAGTGGTAATGACGGCGCTGGCGCTCGACACCGACCAGATCTGGGCCTGGCTCGGCGAGGTCGCCGATCCGGAAATCCCGGTCATCTCGGTGGTCGACCTGGGCATCGTGCGCGACGTGGCGCTGCAGGACGGCGAGTGCGTGGTCACGATCACGCCGACCTATTCCGGCTGCCCGGCGATGCAGGTGATCGCGGACGCGGTGAAGGAGGCGCTGCAGGCCCACGGCCTGGAGCGCGTGCGCATCGTGAGCCGCCTGTCGCCAGCCTGGACCACCGACTGGATGAGCGAGGCCGGCAAGGCCGCCCTGAAGGGCTACGGCATCGCCCCTCCGGTTCAGCAGGCGATCGACATCAGCGGCCTGCATGCCGGCATCCGCCGCCGCGCCGCGCCCGAGGTCAGCTGCCCGCACTGCGGTTCCCCGCACACCCAATTGACCAGTGAATTCGGCTCGACGCCGTGCAAGGCCCTGTACAAGTGCCTGGACTGCCGCGAGCCCTTCGACTACTTCAAATGCCACTGAGGCGCCATTGAGCTGCACTAAGGCCTGAGGGACCATGAGCAAATTCTATCCATTGACCGTTTCGCAGGTGAAGCACGAGACGCGTGACGCCATCGCCGTGACCTTCGAGGTGCCGGCTGAGCTGAAGGACGCCTTCGCCTACCAGCCGGGCCAGCACCTGACCCTGCGCGCCATGATCGACGGCGAGGACGTGCGCCGTTCCTATTCGATCTGTTCGGCGGTGCAGGACCGCCAGCTGCGGGTGGCGATCAAGCGCTGCGCCGGCGGCCTGTTCTCCAACTGGGCCAACGAGCGCCTGCAGCCCGGCGCGACCCTCGAAGTGATGCCGCCGATGGGCCACTTCAACGTGCCGCTCGACCCGGCCAGCAGCCGCCACTACCTGGCCTTCGCGGCCGGCAGCGGCATCACGCCCATCCTGTCGATCATCAAGACCACCCTGCAGGCCGAGCCGCACAGCCGCTTCACCCTGGTGTACGGCAACCGCGCTTCCTCGACCGTGATCTTCCGCGACGAGCTGACCGACCTGAAGGACCAGTACATGGACCGCCTGCGCCTGGTCTACGTGATGAGCCGCGAGCAGCAGGACATCGAGCTGTTCAACGGCCGCATCACGGAAGAGAAGTGCGGCCAGTTCCTCAAGCACTGGATCGACGTGCGCGACATCGACGTCGCCTTCATCTGCGGCCCCGAGGACATGATGCACGGCGTCTCGCGCGCGCTGCAGGAGGCGGGGCTGGAGAAGGAAAAGATCCGCATCGAGCTGTTCGCGGCCAGCATTCCGAAGCACGAGCACAAGCCGCGCAAGATCGAGGCGGGCGCGCGGCATCACACGGAAGTGACCGTGATCATGGACGGTGTCGCCGCGAGCTTTAGCATGGACAAGGACAAGGAGTCGGTACTCGACGCGGGGCTGAAGGCCGGAATCGAGATGCGCTATTCATGCAAAGGCGGGGTGTGCTCGACCTGCCGCTGCAAGGTGCTGGAGGGCGAAGTCGAGATGGACGTGAATTACGCGCTCGAGGATTACGAGGTGAGGCGCGGCTTCGTGCTGAGCTGCCAGAGCTTCCCGGTCACCGATAAACTCGTCATCGACTTCGATATCGCTGAATAAACGCAAGCCCTTCCATCGGAGCCATCGTATGTTGCTTACTTCGCATCCGCAGCCCGTCGTCCCCGCGCAATCGGGGACCCAAGTTGGGCGTCGTGGCGATGCAAGGAACTTGGATCCCCGCCTTCGCGGGGATGACGGTGTTGGGCTTACTTCTCAGCCCGTCGTCCCCGCGCAGGCGGGATGACTGTGTTGGGATCAGTCCGCGGCCCGTCGTCCCCGCGCAGGCGGGGACCCAAGTTGGGCTTCGTGGCGATGCAAGGAACTTGGATCCCGGCCTTCGCGGGGATGACGGGGTTGAGCTCAATCCGCAGCCAGTCGTTACCGGACAGGCGGGATGACGGTGTTGGGATTAGTCCGCGGCCCGTCGTTCCCGCGTAGGCGGGGACCCAAGTTGTCCTTCGTGGCGACGCAAGGACTTGGACCCCGCCTTCGCGGGGATGGCGGGGCTGCGCTCCGATGGGAAGGCAAAGGGCAATAACAATTTAGGAGACACCATGAGCTACGAATCCATCCAGTTCAAGATCGAGAACGGCATCGCCGTCCTCACCCTGAACCGCCCCGATCGCCTGAACAGCTTCACCCAGGCCATGCACCTCGAAGTGCGCGACGCCCTCGCCACCCTGCAGGCCGACAAGAGCGTGCGCGTGCTGGTCCTCACCGGCGCCGGCCGGGGTTTTTGCGCAGGTCAGGACCTGAACGACCGCGCGGTCGAACCGGGCGCGCCCGGCGTCGACCTCGGCGAGTCGGTGGAAAAGTTCTACGCCCCGCTGGTGCTCACCCTGAAGAACCTGCCCATGCCCGTGATCTGCGCCGTCAACGGCGTGGCCGCCGGCGCCGGCGCCAACCTGGCCCTGGCCTGCGACATCGTGCTGGCGGCCAAATCGGCCAGCTTCATCGAAGCCTTCTGCAAGCTGGGCCTGATTCCCGACACCGGCGGCACCTGGCACCTGCCGCGCCTGATCGGCCCGGCGCGCGCCACCGGCCTGGCCATGCTGGGCGAAAAGCTGAGCGCCGAGAAGGCCGAGCAATGGGGCCTGATCTGGCGCTGCGTCCCCGACGAAGCGCTGATGGACGAAGCCATGGCCATGGCCGAGCACTTCGCCGCCGCCCCGACCAAGGGCCTGGCCTTCACCAAGAAGGCCTTCCAGGCCAGCTACGCCAACACGCTCGAAGACCAGCTCCAGCTCGAAGCCGACATGATGCGCGAACTCGGCTACAGCCACGACTACCGCGAAGGCGTCGCCGCCTTCATCGCCAAACGCCCGGCCCACTTCAAAGGAGAATGAGTATGCAGCCACTGCCCCAGGGTTCGACGGTCGCGGTCATCGGCAGCGGCGCCATGGGCTCGGGCATCGCCCAGGTCGCGGCGATGGCCGGCCACCAGGTGCTGCTCTACGATAATCGCCCTGACGCGGCCGGCAAGGCGGTCGACAGCATCCGCATCGCCTATTCCAAGCTGGTCGAGAAGGGCAAGCTCGAAGGCGAGGCCGCCGATCAGGCCTGCGCGCGCATCCGCTGCATCGCCGGCCTGCCGGAAGCCGCGGGCGCCGCCCTGGTGGTCGAAGCCATCGTCGAAGACCTCGAGGCCAAGCGCGCGCTCTTCCTCGAGCTCGAAGGCATCGTCGGCGAGGACTGCATCCTGGCCACCAACACCTCCTCGATCTCGGTCACCGCGATCGGCGCGCCGCTGCGCCGTCCGCAGCGCCTGGTCGGCATGCACTTCTTCAACCCGGTGCCGCTGATGGCCCTGGTCGAGGTGATCAGCGGCCTGGCGACCGAGCGCGCTGTCGCCGACACCGTTTATGCCACCGCCGAAAGCTGGGGCAAGAACCCGGTGCACGCCAAGTCCACGCCCGGCTTCATCGTCAACCGCGTGGCCCGTCCCTACTATGCCGAAGCCCTACGCCTGCTGCTCGAACAGGCCGCCGACCCGGCCACGCTCGACGCGGTGATGCGCGACTGCGGCGGTTTCCGCATGGGTCCTTTCGAGCTGATGGACCTGATCGGCCACGACGTCAATTTCTCGGTCACGAACTCGGTGTTCAAGGCCTATTTCGGCGACCCGCGCTTCACGCCCTCGATCCTGCAGCAGGAGCTGGTCAACGCCGGCTTCCTGGGCCGCAAGACCGGCCGCGGCTTCTATCACTACGGCGCAGGCCTTGAGAAGCCCGCGCCCCACACCGAGGGGCCGCAGGAGCGCCCCGGCACGGTCTCCACCATCGGCGGCGACATCAGCGCGCTGGAACCGCTGACCACGCGCCTGAAGGGCGCCGGCTTCGACCTGACCCATCACATCTCCTTCAACCCCTCGCCCGGCTTCCTGTGCGGCGGCGCCGCCGTCTACCTGACCGACGGCCGCAGCGCCACCCAGCGCGCGCTGGACGAAGGCCACCAGGATACCGTGGTCTACGACCTGCTGCTGGACGCCGCCGGCGCCACCCGCATCGCCCTGGCGCGCGCGGACGGCTGCAGCGAAGCCTCCTACCACGCCGTGGTCGGCCTGTTCCAGGCCGCAGGCTTCGAGGTCACCCGCCTGGACGACGTGCCCGGCCTGGCCGTGATGCGCACCGTCGCCATGCTCGCCAACGAGGCGCTGGACGCCGTCAACCAGGGCGTGTGCAGCGCGCGCGCCGTCGACGTCGCGATGCAGAAGGGCGTCAACTACCCGCGCGGCCCGCTGGCCTGGGCGGACGCCGTCGGCCTGCGCCACGTCGCCACCGTGCTCGGCAACCTGGCCGCCGTGTATGGCGAAGACCGCTACCGCGTCTCGCCCCTGCTGCGCCGCAAGCTGGCACTCGACCCGAACGGAGCGCGCGTCCATGCATAGCGACCCACAGGCGCTGGCCGAACTGGCCGGCAAGACCATGTACGAGCGCGATCCCGCCAGCCAGGCCCTGGGCATGCGCCTGGACGAGATCCGCCCGGGCTACGCGCGCATGTCGATGCGGGTGCGCGCCGACATGCTCAACGGCCACTCCACCTGCCACGGCGGCTATATCTTCATGCTGGCGGACAGCGCCTTCGCCTTCGCCTGCAATTCGCACAACTTCAACACCGTCGGCGCCGGCTGCACGATCGACTACCTGTCGCCCGGCCGCGAAGGCGACCTGTTGATTGCGCAGGCCGTGGAGCAGGCGCTGCAGGGCAAGACCGGCGTCTACGACGTCACCGTGACCAATGAAGAAGGGCGCACCGTCGCCCTGTTTCGCGGCAAGTCGCACCGCGTGAGCGGCATGGTGGCCGAAGTCCCCACCAGCACCGCCGCCTGAACCCGTCAGCAAAGGAGGTCGAGATGGTCCAACGTCATCCATCCCCAGCCGATCTGGAGCCGATCGAACGCGCCAGCCGCGACGAGGTGCAGGCGCTCCAGCTGGAACGCCTGCGCTGGACGCTGCGGCACGCCTACGAGAACGTGCCGCACTACCGCGCCGCCTTCGACGCGGCCGGCGTCCACCCGGAAGACCTGGAGTCGCTGGCCGACCTGGCCAGGTTCCCCTTCACCGAGAAGAAGACCCTGCGCGACAACTACCCCTTCGGCCTGTTCGCCGTGCCGCGCGAACAGGTGGTGCGGGTGCATGCGTCCTCGGGCACGACCGGCAAGCCGACCGTGGTCGGCTACACCCAGAAGGACATCGACACCTGGGCCGGCGTGGTGGCGCGCTCCATCCGCGCCGCCGGCGGCCGCCCGGGCGATATGGTGCACGTGGCCTATGGCTACGGCCTGTTCACCGGCGGCCTGGGCGCCCACTATGGCGCCGAGCGCCTGGGCTGCACCGTGGTGCCGATGTCGGGCGGCCAGACCGAGAAGCAGGTGCAGTTGATCTGCGACTTCCAGCCCTCGATCATCATGGTCACCCCGTCCTACATGCTGAACATCATCGAGGAATTCCAGCGCCAGGGCCTGGACCCGGCCGCGTCCTCGCTCAAGGTCGGCATCTTCGGCGCCGAGCCCTGGACCGACGCCATGCGCCGCGAGATCGAACAGCGCGCCGGCATCGACGCGGTCGACATCTACGGCCTGTCGGAAGTGATGGGGCCGGGCGTGGCCAGCGAATGCATCGAGAGCAAGGACGGCCCGGTGATCTGGGAAGACCATTTCTATCCCGAGATCATCGACCCGGACACCGGCGAGGTGCTGCCCGACGGCGCCGAGGGCGAACTGGTGTTCACCTCCCTGACCAAGGAGGCGCTGCCCATCATCCGCTACCGCACGCGCGACCTGACCCGCCTGCTGCCGCCGACCTCGCGCTCGATGCGCCGCATGGGCCGCATCACCGGCCGCTCGGACGACATGCTGATCATCCGCGGCGTGAACGTGTTCCCGAGCCAGATCGAAGAACTGATCCTGAAGATGCCGCTGCTGGCGCCCCAGTACCAGCTGGTGCTGGCGCGCGAAGGCCACCTGGACACGCTGGAAGTGCTGGGCGAGCTGCGCCACCCCGGCCTGCCTCAGGACAGCGTCGACGCCCTGTGCCGCGAGCTCCAGCACAGTATCAAGACCTATGTGGGCGTGACGACGCGGGTGAGCCTGCTGCCGCCGCAAGGCATCGAGCGCACCCTGACCGGCAAGGCCAGGCGCGTGGTCGACCGCCGCCCCAAACACTAACGAGGAGAATCCATGAACGACGCATACATCTGCGACGCCATCCGCACCCCCTTCGGCCGCTATGGCGGCGCCCTGGCCGGCGTGCGCGCCGACGACCTGGCGGCGCTGCCGATCGCCGCCCTCATCAGCCGCAACAAGGACGTGGACTGGGCCGCCGTGGACGACCTGTTCTACGGCTGTGCCAACCAGGCGGGCGAGGACAACCGCAACGTGGGCCGCATGGCCGCGCTGCTGGCCGGCTTGCCGCAGGACGTGCCCGCCAATACCATCAACCGCCTGTGCGGTTCCGGCATGGACGCCGTCGGCACCGCCGCGCGCGCCATCAAGGCCGGCGAAGCCCAGCTGCTGATCGCCGGTGGCGTCGAGAGCATGACCCGCGCGCCCTTCGTGATGGGCAAGGCCGACAGCGCCTTCTCGCGCGCCGCCAAGATCGAGGACACCACCCTCGGCTGGCGTTTCGTGAATCCCTTGATGAAGGCGAAATACGGCATCGACTCGATGCCGGAGACCGCCGAAAACGTGGCGATGGAGTTCAACATCAATCGCGCCGACCAGGATGCCTTCGCCCTGCGCAGCCAGCAGCGCTGGGCGCGCGCCCATGCCGAGGGCTTCTTCAAGGACGAGATCGTGCCGGTCACGATCCATGGAAAGAAAGGCGAGTCGCGCGTGATCGACACCGACGAGCAGCCGCGTCCCGACACCAGCCTGGAAGCGCTCGCGAAGCTCAAGGGCGTGGTGACGCCGGACGGCACGGTCAGCGCCGGCAATGCCTCGAGCCTGAACGACGGCGCCTGCGCGCTCCTGCTGGCATCTAGCGACGCCGCCAGGCGCCACGGCTTGACACCGCGCGCGCGCGTGGTCGGCATGGCGACCGTCGGGCTGGCGCCGCGCATCATGGGCTACGGCCCCGCGCCGGCGGTCAGGAAGCTGCTGGCCCAGACCGGCCTCACGCTCGGCCAGATGGACGTGATCGAACTGAACGAAGCCTTCGCCGCGCAAGGCCTGGCGGTGACCCGCGACCTGGGCCTGCCGGACGACGCCGCCCACGTGAACCCGAACGGCGGCGCGATCGCCCTCGGCCACCCCCTCGGCGCCTCGGGCGCGCGCCTGGTGACCACCGCGGTCAACCAGCTGCACCGCACGGGCGGCCGCTATGCCCTGTGCACCATGTGCATCGGCGTGGGGCAGGGGATCGCGCTGATCGTCGAGCGGGTCTGAGATGGTCAAGGTGTACGAGATCAACGGCGTGCGGCCGGTGGTGCATCCCAGCGCCTACGTGCATCCGAGCGCGGTGCTGATCGGTGACGTGATCGTCGGGCCGCGCTGCTACGTGGGGCCGGCGGCTTCGATGCGCGGCGACTTCGGACGACTGATCCTGGAAGAGGGCGCCAACCTGCAGGACACCTGCGTGATGCATGGCTTTCCGGGCGAGGACACCGTGGTCGAGGTCGACGGCCACATCGGCCACGGCGCGGTGCTGCACGGCTGCCGCATCAAGCGCAACGCCATGGTGGGCATGAACGCGGTCGTGATGGACCGCGCGGTGGTGGGCGAGGAATCGATCGTCGCGGCCATGAGCTTCGTGAAGGCGGGCATGATCATTCCTCCGCGTTCCATGGTGATGGGCACGCCGGCCAGGGTGATGCGCGAGCTCACCGATGAAGACGTGCGGTGGAAGAGCTTTGGCACGCGGCAGTATCACGAGCTGGCTGTGCGCTCGATGCAGACCATGCGCGAGGTGGAGGCCTATACCGAGGTGGAGCCGGGGCGCCAGCGGATCGAATTCGATCCGGCCGGGATGCACAAGCCGAAAGGATAATCAGGACGTCCGCTGCACCTGCGCAGCATGCAATGTACGCGGTCCAAAGCAGCGTCATTCCGGCGAAGGCCGGAATCCAAGTTTTCAGCGCTGACGCGACGAGCTTGGCGCTGCGCGCGCAAACTTGGATCCCGGCCTTCGCCGGGATGACGTTGGTACAAGGTGGCGCATATAGAGCAGCGCGATCCCTGAAACGCAGCACGATTTCGAAGCACAGCACGACTTCTGAAGAGATAACGAACGGAGACAAGAACATGGGCAACATGAGCAACATCGCCACCCTGCAAAGCCTGATCGCCGGCCGCTGGCTGGGCCAGGAAGCGCACATGCCGCTGCACAGCGCGCTGGACAACCAACTGATCTTCCACACCCACGCCGAAAAGATCGACTTCGACGAAGCGCTTGGCTATGCGCGCAAGACCGGCATCCCCCAGCTGATGCAGCTCGACTTCCAGAAGCGCGCCCAGCGCCTGAAGGCCCTGGCCCTCTACCTCATGGAGCGCAAGGAAGAGCTGTACGAGATCTCCCACCTGACCGGCGCCACCCGCGCCGACAGCTGGGTCGACGTCGAAGGCGGCATCGGCACCCTGTTCGCCTACGCCAGCATGGGCTCGCGCGAGCTGCCGTCCTCCAACGTGCTGCATGAAGGCCCCGCCATCCCGCTGGGCAAGCGCGGCGGCTTCTCGGGCACCCACATCCTGGTCCCGCGCGGCGGCGTGGCGGTGCACATCAATGCCTTCAACTTCCCCATCTGGGGCATGCTCGAGAAATTCGCGCCGAGCTTCCTGGCCGCGATGCCCTGCATCGTCAAGCCGGCCACCGCCACCAGCTACCTGACCCACGCCACGGTCAGGATGATGATGGAGTCAAACCTGGTGCCCGAGGGCGCCCTGCAGCTCGTCATCGGTTCCACCGGCGACCTGCTCGACCGCCTGGGCGGCTTCGACGCCGTCACCTTCACCGGCTCGGCCGACACCGCCGCCAAGCTGCGCGGCAACCCCAACCTGACCCGCGAATCGGTCCCCTTCACGGCCGAAGCCGACTCGCTCAACGCCGCCATCCTGGCGCCGGACGTCACCCCGGACGACCCCGAGTTCGACCTGTTCGTGAAGGAAGTCGCGCGCGAGATGACCGGCAAGGCCGGCCAGAAGTGCACCGCGATCCGCCGCATCATCGTGCCGGAATCCCAGGCCCAGGCCGTGGGTGAGCGCCTGCGCGAGCGCCTGGCCAAGATCACCATTGGCAATCCGAAGATCGAGGGCGTGCGCATGGGCGCATTGGCCTCGATGGACCAGCACCGCGATGTTTCGGAGCGGGTCGAGATGCTCGCGCGCGGCAACGAAGTGCTGTTCTCGGCGCGCGACGGCTTCGCCCCGGTGGGCGAGGGCTGCGCCAACGGCGCCTTCTTCGCGCCCACCCTGCTGCTGTGCCGTAACGCCCTGGTCAACGACGCCGTCCACGACATCGAAGCCTTCGGCCCGGTCAGCACCATCATGACCTATGGCGACATCGACGAAGCCCTGCACCTGGCCGCACGCGGCAAGGGCAGCCTGGTCACCACGCTGGCCACCAAGGACCCGGCCATCGCCGCCCACGCGGTTCCGGTGGCCGCCGCCTCGCACGGCCGCGTGCTGATCCTGGACCGCGAAGCCTCGGTCGACAACACCGGCCACGGCTCGCCCCTGCCGCAGCTCAAGCACGGGGGGCCGGGCCGCGCCGGCGGCGGTGAGGAACTGGGCGGCATCCGCGCCGTCAAGCACTTCCTGCAGCGCGCCGCGGTGCAGGGCTCGCCGACCATGCTCGGCGCCGTCACCGGCGAATACGTGCGCGGCGGCGCGGTCAAGGAAAGCGACATCCACCCCTTCCGCCGCTACTTCGAGGACCTGGAGATCGGCCACTCGCTGCTGACCCATCGCCGCACCGTGAGCGAGGCCGACATCGTCAATTTCGGCGGCGTCTCGGGCGACTACTTCTACATGCACTTCGACGAGATCGCGGCCAAGGACACCCAGTTCGGCAAGCGCATCGCCCACGGCTACTTCGTGCTGTCGGCGGCGGCCGGCCTGTTCGTGTCGCCGGCCCCGGGGCCGGTGCTGGCCAACTATGGCCTGGACAACCTGCGTTTCGTGGCCCCGGTAGCCATCGGCGACACCATCCGCGCGCGCCTGACCTGCAAGCGCAAGGTGGACCGCAACCGCACGGACGAGCAGGGGCGCGGCCAGGGCGTGGTGGCGTGGGACGTACAAGTCACCAATCAAAACGACGAACTGGTCGCGAGTTACGATATCCTGACGCTGGTACAAAAGCGCGGCTGAGTGCCATGCAGGCGGGCGGCTACACCGCCCGTCCAACCAACCGGAGGGATCTAGATGTCGAGACTGGACCTGAGCAGCATTCCCGTGAAGGGTGGCACCGGCTACCCCGAACAATTCGCCGAGGTCGTGGACGGACGCACCAGGCAAACCCTGGGCGACGCCGGCGGCCTGACCCAGTTCGGCGTCAACCTGGTCGAGCTGCAGCCGGGCGCGGCCTCCTCGCAGCGCCATTGGCACTCGCACGAGGATGAATTCGTCATGATGGTGTCCGGGGAGCTGGTACTCGTCACGGACGAAGGGGAAACCCTGATGCGGGCCGGCGACTGCGCGGCGTTTCCGGCGGGCAAGCCGAATGGCCACCACCTGGTCAACCGCAGCTGGGGACCCGGAGTCTTCCTGGTGGTCGGCTCGCGCAACCCGGCCGACGTCGCGACCTATCCCGACATCGACCTGCGCTACGACGGCGCCAGCAAGACCTACACCCGCAAGGACGGCACGCCTTACCCGCCCAAGGCCTAGGCGTCCCGCGCAGCGCGGACTCCTAGTTCAGCTTGCGCGCATAGCGCTGGCGGATGTGCTGGCTGATGAAGGTCGACAGGCCGCGGCCGTCCTCGGCCAGCGCGCGCATGCGGGCGATGTTGTCCGCCCCCGCGCTGCGCTCGGTGTAGAGGTAGCGGTCGCCGCCGCTGAACTGGATGGTGATTGAATCCTTGCCGATGTCGTAAGCGACGACGCCCGACTCGCCGCTGCGGTTCCTGTAGCGATGCATACAGGCCTCCTTGGAATGCCTCGATGTCGCTTATGTGGGCGCGCGCGGCGTTCTTGCAAGGCTTGGCGTCAGGCTTTCCTCAGCGCGTGGCCTTGCGCTGCACGCGCAGGCGGCCGTCGGCTGTCTGCACGGCAACGAGGTCGGCGTAATCCGGCACCCCGGGCGAGGTGAAGGGGACATGGTGGGTGTGGGTGGCGGTGACCACGATACTGTCCATGCCGGCCGATTCCGCCGCCTGCAGGCCGATCGGCGTGTCCTCGAACACCAGGCAATCCGCCGGCGCCACGCCCAGTTTCTTCGCGCCCAGCAGGAAGGGATCGGGCGCGGGCTTGCCGTGCTTCACATCCTCGGCCGTCACCAGCAGCGGCGGCATGGGCAGGCCGGCGGCGGCGATGCGGGCCGTCGCAAGCGGGCGCGAAGCCGAGGTGACGATGGCCCAGCGGTCGGTCGGCAGGCTGGCCAGGAACCTCCCCACGCCGGCGATTTCCTCGATGTCGGCCACGTCCTCGATCTCCGCCAGTGCAATGCCCAGCGCCTCGGCGACCGGATCCACGCCCGGCAGGCCGAGTTTGCGGATGGTGTCCTCGGTGCGCTGGCCGTGCACGGTGGGCACGAAGCTGTCCGGGTCGAGCCCATGGCGGCGCGCCCAGGCGCTCCAGACGCGCTCGGCGGACTTGATCGAGGTGAGAATGGTGCCGTCCATGTCGAACAGGAAGGCGGCGTAATCGCGGGAGGGCAGAATCGATGGGTTGGTCGGTGTCACGGGCGAACTCTCGTAGTGGTCTGGCGCTGGGAGGAGGTCCAGCATAGCGCAAAAGACAAAAACGCCCGATCCGCCTCGCCGCTCATCCGGCCATGGCGCAGGCGCCTGGCCGGGAAGGCAGGCGGCAAGTCCGGACGGGCGAGGCGTGGACGGCCGGACCGTCCACACAGCAGCGCCTTACTCGGCCAGCTGCTTGCGCACGCGTGCGATGGCCGCGCGCACCTGCTTCGGCGCGGTGCCGCCCACGTGGTCGCGCGCCGCCACCGAACCTTCCAGGGTCAGCACGGCAAACACGTCCTGTTCGATCAGCGGCGAGAACTCGCGCAGCTTCTCGAGCGGCATCTCGGACAGGTCGCATTTCAGGTCGTCGCATGCGCGCACCGCGTGCGCCACCGCCTCGTGCGCGTCGCGGAAGGGCAGGCCCTTCTTGACCAGGTAGTCCGCCAGGTCGGTCGCGGTGGCGTAGCCCTGCAGCGCCGCGGCGCGCATGTTCTCGGCCTTGACCGTGATGCCGGCCGCCATGTCGGTGAAGATGCGCAGGGTGTCGGTCAGCGTGTCGATGGTGTCGAACAGCGGTTCCTTGTCTTCCTGGTTGTCCTTGTTGTAGGCCAGCGGCTGGCCCTTCATAAGGGTCAGCAGGCCGTTCAGGTGGCCGTAGACGCGGCCGGTCTTGCCGCGCGCGAGTTCCGGCACGTCCGGGTTTTTCTTCTGCGGCATGATCGACGAGCCGGTGCAGAAACGGTCGGCGATGTCGATGAAGCCGATGCGGGGGCTCATCCACATCACCAGCTCTTCCGAGAAGCGCGACACGTGCATCATGATCAGCGAGGCGGCGGCCGTGAATTCGATCGCAAAGTCGCGGTCCGAGACGGCGTCCAGCGAGTTGTGGCAGACGTCCTCGAAGCCCAAGGTCTTGGCCACGCGCAGGCGGTCGATCGGGAAGGTGGTGCCGGCCAGGGCGGCCGCGCCCAGCGGCAGGCGGTTCACGCGGCGGCGCGCGTCCTGCATGCGCTCGGCGTCGCGGCCGAACATCTCCACATAAGCCAGCATGTGGTGGCCGAAGGTGATCGGCTGCGCCACCTGCAGGTGGGTGAAGCCCGGCAGGATGGTGTCGGCGTGGCGCTCGGCGAGGTCGGTCAGGGCACCGCGCAGGCCGTTCAGCAGGCCCAGGATGTCGTCGATCGCGGCGCGGACATACAGGCGGATGTCGGTCGCCACCTGGTCGTTGCGCGAACGGCCGGTGTGCAGGCGCTTGCCAGCGTCGCCCACCAGCTCGGTCAGGCGCTTCTCGATATTCAGGTGCACGTCTTCCAGGTCCAGCAGCCACTCGAAGCTCCCGGCCTCGATCTCGGAACGGATCTGGGCCATCCCGCGCTCGATCTCGGCGCGGTCCTGGGCGCTGATGATGCCCTGGGCCGCCAGCATCTCGGCGTGGGCCAGCGAACCCTGGATGTCGAACATGGCCAGGCGCTTGTCGAAGAAGACCGAGGCGGTATAGCGTTTGACGAGATCGGAAACCGGTTCGGAGAAGCGCGCCGACCAGGCTTCGGCTTTTTTGGAGAGTTGTGCAGTCATGGTGGGATCCCTGTTAGGTATCCGACGATTATAACTCTCCGGGCGCAGGCGGTTTTCGGCAGGCCCGGTGACAAGTCACCCGAAATGGGTGAAGATGGCGCTATAAACTTCATCAAATGACAACAAGGGGGACATATGCGGCAGTGGGCAAAGGCGGCCCTGGCGGGGGCGGCATTGGCATGGGCATGGACGCCGGCCACCGGGATGGCGCAGTCGGCGCCAGCCGCCGCTTCGGGACCGGCACCGGCAGCGGCCCCGGGACCGGGACCGGGACCGGCACCCGCAGCCGCCGCGTCGGCATCCATCCCTGCAGCGGCGCCGGCAGCCCGCCCCGCCGACGTCGCCTCGGTCGACGCCATCGTCAAGGCCTTGTACGAGGTGATCTCCGGCCCGGCCGGCGCGCCGCGCGACTGGGACCGCATGCGCTCGCTGTTCGCGCCCGGCGCGCGCATGATGGCGATCGGCGTGCGCAAGGACGGCAGCATCGGCATGCGCGCCATGACCCCGGACGACTACATCGCCGCCAACAGCAAGGTCTTCGCCACCACGGGTTTCTTTGAAACCGAACTGGCGCGCACCACGGACGCCTTCGGCCAGCTGGTCCACGTCTTCAGCACCTACGAGGCGCGTCACGCTCCCGGGGACGCCAAGCCCTTCATGCGGGGGATCAACAGCATCCAGCTGGTCAACGACGGCAATCGCTGGCATGTCCTCAGCCTGGCCTGGCGCGCCGAGGATCCGAAGCTGCCCCTGCCGGATCGCTACCTGCAGAGCCGCCCAGGCGCCGTGGCAATCGAACTTGAAGCGCTTCCAAACAACGCTAGAATGACTTTTTAGCCAGAACCATGGGTTCCATGATTACCAACGACTCCAGCTTCCAGGTCAGCACCGACCAGAGCAAGCTCGACATCCCGATGATCTACCGCTTCCTGAGCGAGCAGAGTACCTGGGCGGTCGGCATCTCGCGGCCGGTGGTCGAGCGCGCCATCGAAAACTCGCTGTGCTTCGGCGGCTACCTGGACGGCCGCCAGATCGCGTTCGCACGCGTGATCACCGACTTCGCCACGTTCGCCAACCTGGTGGACGTGTTCGTCGTGCCCGAATACCGCGGGCATGGCTACGGCAAGCAGCTGATCGGTGTGGTGCTGCGCCACCCGAGCCTGCAAAAGCTGCGCCGTTTCACGCTCGCGACCAGCGATGCGCATGGCCTCTACGAACGCTTCGGCTTCACCGCGCCCCAGCGTCCGGAGACCCTCATGGAACGCTACTTTCCCAACATTTATTTGTCCTGAGCATACTCAACACGGCGACAAGCTTCTCGAATCAGGCTTACGATGGTGGTAACCCAGAGGAAGCCGTATGCTCCACTTCGTTGTCCGTGCCTTACTCGCCTGGGCATTGCTGGCGAGTAATTTCAGTGCCGCTGCCGAGACGCCGCAGCCCAAGGGCTCGCTCGTCATCATCGGCGGCGCGCTGAGGGCCGACAACGCCGCGGTCTGGGAGCGCATCGTCCAGCTGGCGGGCGGCAAGGGGGCGCGCATCGCGGTGTTCGCCTCGGCCTCGGCCAGCCCTGAGCGCGCCGGTAAATACCTGGTCGAACGATTCAACCAATACGGCGCCAAGGCCTTCTTCGTGCCGGTCGCGGTGCGCCTGGGCGGGGTCGACTACGCCCTCGCCGCCGAAGACCCGGCGCTGGCGGCCGCCGTGCGCTCGGCCGGCGGCGCCTATTTCGCCGGCGGCGACCAGGGCCGCATCACGCGCGCGCTGCGTCGCCCGGACGGCAGCAATACCCTGATCCTCGACGCCCTGTGGGACATGTACCGGCGTGGCGGGGTGATCGCCGGCTCCAGCGCCGGCGCCGCCATCATGAGCAGCACCATGTTCGGCTACCCCAAGCCCATCCTGACCACCCTCAAGCTCGGCCTGCAGGACGAGGATGAGATCGCGCCCGGCCTGGGCTTCATCGGCGACGACGTCTTCGTCGACCAGCACCTGTTGGTGCGCGGGCGCTTCGCGCGCATGCTGCCGGCCATGCTCAAGAAGGGCTACAAGATCGGCCTGGGCATCGACGAGAACACCGCCATGGTGGTCGGTCCGACGCGCGAAGTGGAGGTGGTGGGCTACCGCGGGGCGCTGCTGGTCGACCTGAACCAGGCGCAGTCGAAGGACGGCCTGTTCAACGTCAGCAACGCGCGCCTGAGCTACCTGGACAATGGCGACCGGTTCAACCTCGCGACACGCGCCTTCATTCCGGCGCCGGACAAAATGGACGGCAAGATCGACCCGGGCAAGCCTTATTACCGCGAACCCCTGTTCACCGCCGACATCCTCGGCAACACCACCGTGGTCGACCTGATGTCCAGGCTGATCGACAGCGACCAGATGGAAGCCATCGGCCTCTCCCTCGACAGCCCCAACGGCGTGCAGCCGGAGGTCGGCTTCGAGTTCAAGCTCACCCGCACCAACGACAGTGTCGGTTATCTCTCGCCCCTGAGCGAAGGCTATTCGGTCTACAACGTGCGGCTCGACATCCGCCCGATCGTGGTGCAGCGGCCGCTCTACCAGTACAAGTAGGCAGCTGGCGGCATCGCGCGCATCGGTTAGCTGGTGCACGGTGGCGCCGGCGCGCGCCCGTTAAGGTTGAGCCATGACGAAAGGGCTCTCATCGCGAAAACTGTATGCCATGCAGCGCATGTCGATCGCGCTGCGGCGCGCCTCGGCGGCCCGGCCCTTCGGTCCGGAGACCGACCGCGGCCTGCGCTGGGCCGCCGCCTGGGGCATGGCGGCGGGCATCCGCACGCCCAGGACGCGCCTGCGCCTGCGCCGCGGGACGCTCTCCGGCGTCGCCCTCTGAGTCCTCCTTGAGCCGCCTGCCGGGCCGGCAGGATTACAATGGCGCGATCTCGTCACCATGGGAATCGCGATGCGCCATCTCCTGCTTGCCTTGTCCGCCGCGCTGCTGCTCGGCGCCGCCTCCGTCCACGCCGCCCAGCCGGCCACCATCCGCGTCGACTACACCCACAGCGGCAATGCGCTGCAGGATGGCTATGCGCTCGAGCGCGTGGTAGTCGAGCCCTTGCCCTGGCCGGGCAACCTGGCGAAGAACCTCGACGACACCAACCGCGGCCAGAACCGGGTCGAGGTGGTCGACGCCAGGACCGGCGACCTGCTGTACTCGCGCGGCTTCTCGACCATCTTCGGCGAATGGCGCAGCACCGAGGAAGCCACGAAGATCAGCCGCGCCTTCCAGGAGTCGGTGCGCTTTCCCAAGCCGGACCGCCCGGTGCGGGTGCGCATTCTCAAGCGCGACGAGCGCAACCAGTTCTCGGTGGCCTGGAGCGTCGACGTGGACACCGACGCCCAGGACGTGCTCAAGCAGCAGCCGCCCGCGCCGGCGAAACCGGTGGCGATCCAGGTCAGCGGCCCTTCGCCCGACAAGGTCGACCTCCTGATCCTGGGCGACGGCTACACCCAGGCCGAGATGAAGAAATTCGAGAGCGACGCGCGGCGCTTGTCGCAATACCTGTTCTCGGTCTCGCCCTTCCGCGAGCGGGCGAAGGATTTCAACGTGTGGGCAATGGCGGTGCCGACGCCGAAATCGGGCGTCTCGCGTCCCTCGACCGGCCTGCACAACCCGTCCACGCTGGGCACGCGCTACGACATCTTCGGCAGCGAGCGCTACGTGCTCACGCTGGATAACCGCGCGCTGCGCGACATCGCCCAGCATGCGCCTTACGAATTCATCGAGATCCTGGTCAACAACGAGACTTATGGCGGCGGCGGCATTTTCGGCCAGTTCAGCACCGCGGCAGCTGGCAACGCCTGGGCCAACTACCTGTTCGTGCACGAATTCGGCCACCACTTCGCCGGGCTCGCCGACGAGTACTACACCTCGCCGGTGGCCTACCAGTCCGCGAGCGGGCGTCCGGAACCCTGGGAGCCGAACGTGACCGCGCTGCGCGATCCGGCGCAGCTGAAGTGGAAGCGCCACGTGAAGGCCGGCACGCCGCTGCCCACCGCCTGGCCCAAGGCGGAGTACGAGGAAGCCTCGCGCGCCTACCAGAAACAGCGCGCGGCGCTGCGCGCGGCGAACCGTCCGGAATCCGAGATGGACGCCCTGTTCCACGACGACCTCGCGCGCACCCGGGCGCTGTTCGACAAGCACCCGCACCGCCATGTGATCGGCGCCTTCGAGGGCGCGAACTACGAGGCCAGCGGCTACTACCGGCCGGCGATGCAGTGCCTGATGTTCGACCGCAGCGAGAAGTTCTGTCCGGTGTGCCAGGACGGCATCGCCGAGATCATCGACCTGTATGCGGGCGCTGCCAAGCGGTAATCTTTGCTTACAAATGTCACCAGGTCTACGTGGGCTGACTAACAGACCTGCTCGAGCGTAGTGCCTATTCTGGAGTCCAGCTTAAACAAGAAACAGGGCGCGGGCCGAAGCCCCCGCTCATCGACCACCAGAAAGGAAACATCATGAACAAACTGATCGCTACCCTCATCGCCGGCCTGCTGGCCACCGCCGCCCACGCCCAGACCACCACTGCGGCCGACAGCACGGTCGTCAAGGCCGAAGCCAAGGCCGAGAAAGACATCGCCAAGGCGGAGTCGAAGGAAATCAAGGCCGCCGCCAAGGCGGACGAGAAGGTGAGCAAGGCAGCCGCCAACGCCAACGAGAAGAAGGCCAAGGCGCACTCGGAGCTCGTGAAGGACCACGCCAACGCGGCCGAGAAGGTGGCCAAGGCCGATCCGGAAGACCGCGCGAAGGCCGTGGCCAAGGCGGAGGAGAAAATCGCCGACGCCAACCACAAGGCCGAGAAGAAGATGATCAAGGCGGACGAGAAGCTGCTCAAAACCCAGGTCGATGCGGCGGCCGACAAGGCCCAGGCTGCGGCGAAGACCGAGCAGGTGCGCGCGGAAGCGGCGGCTGATGTGCACAAGGCTGCGGCGAAGCAGTAATCGTGTTCTGCTGATGGAGAAACGCCGGCTTGATGCCGGCGTTTGTTTTTGCGGTGGTGGTGTGCGCTGAACTTGGGTTCCCGCCTTCGCGGGAACGACGTTCAATGGGCTGCGGGCCTTCGACATCAGATTGGGTCGGCACACTAAAACCGTCGTTCCCGCGAAGGCGGGAACCCAAGTTCGCCGCGCAGCCACTTACTCAAGTTCGCCGCGCAGCCACTAACCCCAGTTCGTCGCGCAGCCACTAACCCAAGCTTGATGAGCAAAAAAAACGCCGGCATTAAGCCGGCGCTCACACTCAGGCAGACTTCGCCGCCTCACCTTCCGTCACCCGCATCGCGAGATCCTGGGCCTTGAGCCTCGCCGACAGCGGCTTGCCCTTGCGCGCCCGCTTGCCGAAGTGCGGCTCCAGACCGGATGCGAACAGCTCGACCACCCGCGCCTTGGCGCCGGCCCAGGTGCCGATCACGTTCACGCCCTTCGGGCTGATCGGCTGAGCCGCCAGCAGCGTCTCCTTGGGCTCCAGCTCCATCAGCGTGACGCCCCGGCCGCCATTGGTCAGCACCTTCATCTCGTCGATGCCGAACACCAGCACCCGGCCCTTTTCGGACAGGCAGGCGATCGCCCCGGCGGTATCGGCCACCACGCGCGGCGGCAGCGGGACGGCGCCCTCGTCCAGGGTGATGAAGGACTTGCCGCCCTTCAGGCGGCTGACCATGTCGCCCGCCTTGGCGATGAAGCCGAAACCGTTCGAGCTCGACAGCAGCAGGCGGGTGTCCGGATTGCCGGCGAAGTAGTGCAGAATGCGCACGCCGCCCGACAGGTCGACCAGGGTCGTGATCGGCACGCCGTCGCCGCGCGCGCCCGGCAGGGCACCCACCGGCACCGAATACACCTTGCCGTTGTCGCCCACGCCCAGCAGGTGGTCGACGGTGCGGCATTCGAAGGCCTTGTACAGCGAGTCGCCGGCCTTGAAGGTGAACTGCGCCGGATCGTGGCCGATGCCGGTGCGCGCGCGCACCCAGCCCTTCTCGGACACGATCACCGTCACCGGCTCGTCGATGACCTTCTGCTCGGCCACCGCCTTCTGCGCTTCTTCGATCAGGGTGCGGCGCTCGTCGCCGAACTGCTTGGCGTCCGCTTCGATCTCGCGGATCACCAGGCGCTTCATCGAGGACGGGTTGTCCAGGATGTCCTGCAGCTTTTCCTTTTCCGAACGCAGCTCGGCCAGCTCCTGCTGGATCTTGATCGCTTCCAGGCGCGCCAGCTGGCGCAGGCGGATCTCGAGGATGTCCTCGGCCTGGCGGTCGGTCAGGCGGAACTCGTCGATCAGGGCCTGCTTTGGCTCGTCCGAGTTGCGGATGATGGCGATCACCTTGTCGATGTTCAGCAGGACGGTCTCGCGGCCTTCCAGGATGTGGATGCGGTCGTTGACCTTGCCCAGCCTGAACTCGGTGCGGCGGCGCACCGTGACGAAGCGGTAGTCGATCCACTCCTGCAGGATCGCCGTCAGGCCCTTCTGGCGCGGGCGGCCGTCGCCGCCGATCATCACCAGGTTGATCGGGCTGGAAGTCTCGAGCGAGGTGTGCGCGAGCAGCATCAGCATGAACTCGTTCTGGTCCTGGTTCTTCGACTTCGGCTCGAACACCAGGCGCACCGGCGCCTCGCGGCCCGATTCGTCGCGCACGGTGTCGAGCGCGCCGAGGATGGTCTGCTTGAGCGCCAGCTGCTCGGGCAGCAGGGCCTTCTTGCCCAGCTTGACCTTCGGATTGGTCAGTTCTTCGATCTCTTCCAGCACGCGCTGGGCCGAGCAGCCCGGCGGCAGCTCATAGACCACGGCCTGCCACTGGCCGCGCGCCAGCTCTTCGATCTTCCAGCGTGCGCGCACCTTGAGCGAGCCGCGCCCGCCGGCGTACATGTCGGCGATCTGCGAGGCCGGAGTGATGATCTGGCCGCCGCCCGGGAAGTCCGGGCCGGGGATGGTGGCCATCAGCTCGGCGTGGGTAATCTTCGGATTGCGGATCATGGCCACCGCCGCCTGCGCCACCTCGCGCAAGTTGTGCGAGGGGATCTCGGTGGCCAGGCCGACCGCGATGCCCGAGGCGCCGTTGAGCAGCACCATCGGCAGGCGGGCCGGCAGCGAACGCGGTTCGGTGGTCGAGCCGTCGTAGTTGGGCTGGAAGTCCACCGTGCCCATGTCGATCTCGTCCAGCAGCAGGCGCGAGATCGGGGTCAGGCGCGCTTCGGTGTAACGCATCGCCGCGGCGCCGTCGCCGTCGCGCGAGCCGAAGTTGCCCTGGCCGTCGATGAGCGGGTAGCGCAGCGAGAAGTCCTGGGCCATGCGCACCAGGGCGTCGTACACCGACTGGTCGCCGTGCGGGTGGAGCTTACCCAGCACGTCGCCGACCACGGCGGCGGACTTGCGCGGCTTGGCGGTCGGGCCCAGGCCCAGCTCGTTCATCGCGTACAGGATGCGGCGCTGGACCGGCTTCTGGCCGTCGGTGACGTCCGGCAGGGCGCGGCCTTTCACGACCGAGACCGCGTAGTCCAGGTAGGCGCGCTCGGCGAAGGTGGAAAGGGTGAGCGTTTCGACGTCGTCGGCGGGCTCGTGTTGTTGTTCGAAGAGGCTTGCTTGCGTCATGTTGTTTGTTCGGTTTGTGGCGGGAGCTGCGGGTATGTTGGGAAACTTGGGTTCCCGCCTCCGCGGGAACGACGGTTTTCAAGGCAAACGACAGGATCTATGGAAGCGTCCCTTTCGCCGCTTTGAAACAACGTCATCCAGGCGCAGGTCGGGATCCAAGTTTGGCTAGCAAACCGTTAGCCCATCAAATATCCGCCTCGGTCTCATTCCCATGTTCCTCGATCCACGCCCTGCGCGCCGCCGCTTCGCCTTTGCCCATCAGCATATTGAAGCGCGCCGAGGACTCGGCCAGGTTGTATTCGCCGAAGGCCACCGGCAGCAGGCGCCGGGTGTCCGGATTCATGGTGGTTTCCCACAACTGCTCGGCGTTCATCTCGCCCAGGCCCTTGAAGCGGGAAATGCTCCACGAGCCTTCCTTCAGGCCTTCCTTCTTGAGCTTGTCCTCGATGGCCAGCAGTTCGCCGTCGTCCAGCGCATACAGCTTCTGGATCGGCTTCTTGCCGCGCGCCGGCACGTCCACGCGGTAGAGCGGCGGACGGGCGATGCAGATGTGGCCATTCCTGAACAGGGCAGGGAAGTGCTTGAAGAACAGGGTCAGCAGCAGGACCTGGATGTGCGAGCCGTCCACGTCCGCATCCGAGAGGATGCAGATCTTGCCGTAGCGCAGGCCCGACAGGTCGGGCTGGTCGTCCGGACCGTGCGGGTCGACCCCGATCGCCACCGCGATGTCGTGGATCTCGTTGTTGGCGAACAGGCGGTCGCGGTCGGTTTCCCAGGAGTTCAGCACCTTGCCGCGCAGCGGCAGGATGGCCTGGAATTCCTTGTCGCGGCCCATCTTGGCCGAACCGCCCGCCGAGTCGCCCTCGACCAGGAACAGCTCGTTGCGGGTGATGTCGCTCGACTCGCAATCGGTGAGCTTGCCCGGCAGCACGGCCACGCCCGAGGATTTCTTCTTCTCGACCTTCTGCAGCGAACGCAGGCGCGACTGGGCCTGCTTGATCACCAGCTCGGCCAGCTTCTTGCCGTATTCGACGTGCTGGTTCAGCCACAGCTCGAGCGGCGGCTTGGTGAAGGTCGACACCAGCTTCACGGCGTCGCGCGAGTTCAGGCGCTCCTTGGTCTGGCCCTGGAACTGCGGGTCCAGCACCTTGGCCGAGAGCACGAAGGAGACGCGGGCGAACACGTCTTCCGGCAGCAGCTTGACGCCCTTGGGCAGCAGCGAGTGCAGCTCGACGAAGTTCTTCACCGCGCCGAACAGGCCGTCGCGCAGGCCGGCTTCGTGGGTGCCGCCGCTCGGGGTCGGGATCAGGTTGACGTAGGATTCGCGCACCACGCCGCCTTCCTCGGTCCAGGCCACCACCCAGGCCGCGCCTTCACCCTCGGCGAAGCCCTCGTCGCCGGCGGCCGCGAACTGGGCGCCCTCGAACAGCGGGATCAGGGTCTGGCCGCTGGAGGTCTGGTTCAGGGCCTCGGTCAGGTAGCCGCGCAGGCCCTCGTCGTAGCGCCAGGTCTGGACGTCGCCGGTCTTCTCGATCTTGAGGGTGACGGTAACGCCCGGCAGCAGCACGGCCTTGGAGCGCAGCAGGCGCTGCAGCTCGGCCATGGGGATGTTCGGCGAATCGAAATACTTGCCGTCCGGCCAGGCAGTGACGCGGGTGCCGTTCTTCTTGCCGCCGCGTTCCAGCGGGGCGGAGCTCAAGGGCTCGACCACGTCGCCGGCCTCGAAGGCCAAGCGGTGCACGCCATTGCCCTGGTCGTCCTTGCGCCAGACCGTGATTTCCAGGCGCTTGGAAAGCGCATTGGTCACCGACACGCCGACGCCGTGCAGGCCGCCCGAGAAGGCATAGGCGCCGCCCGAGCCCTTGTCGAACTTGCCGCCCGCGTGCAGGCGGGTGAACACGATCTCGACCGTGGACACGCCTTCGTCGGGGTGCAGGCCGACCGGAATGCCGCGGCCGTCGTCCTCGACCGTGACCGAACCGTCCGCGTTCAGGGTCACGTCGATGTTCTTGCAGTGCCCGCCGAGCGCCTCGTCCGAGGCGTTGTCGATCACTTCCTGGATGATGTGGAGCGGATTCTCGGTCCGGGTGTACATGCCCGGACGCTGCTTCACAGGTTCGAGTCCCTTGAGGACGCGGATGGATGATTCGCTGTAATCGGATGCGGGTTTCTTAGTGGCCATGCTGATGTTCTTAAAATCAATGCTTGCGCATTCTATCTTGTCGCGGGGGAATAGTTAGCTTTTACCGCCACGCCAAACGTGCTTGTTAGTCCGCACCATTGTGCTAGATTAAAACGATGTCACTCGCGAGATGCCGAGGAAAGGCTGGAAAAGCGATGCACGCACCCAGATATCCATTCACCATCCGCCTGGTCGGGTTCGCGCCAAGGGAGTGCGCGCAGCTCGACCTTTTGCTCGCGCAATGCCCACCACCGGGGGCGTCGTATTTTTGCCTGCACGACGACAGTTTGCAAGAACCCGACATCTATATCGCCGACGGCAGCAACCCGGAGGCGCTCGCGCGCCTGTCCTGCCTGCCGCCCGGCGCCCTGCAACCCATCCTCCTGATCGGCGGCGACGGCAGCCGCGCCTGGCGCACCCTGCAGCGTCCGCTCGACCCCGGGCGCCTGTGCGACACCCTGGCCGAGCTGCTTGACGCCCGGGTGCAGGCCCTGGCCGCGCTCACCGCGCGCGGCGAGTGCAGCCTGCCCGAGCGCCGCCGCAAGCCGCGCCTGACGCCCGATCGCGAGCCGCCCGAACATTACGTGCGGCTGCGCCACGGTCCGCCGGACGGCGCCGTCCTGATCATCGACAAGGGCGGGGCCTTCCGCGACCACGTGGCGCAGGTGGTCGGCAGCAAGCTGGCCGCGGAGGGCAGGGAAGCCCGTTGCGGCAGACCGGTCGAGTGGACCGACAGTTCGCGCGCCGCCGTGCGCCTGTGCGACGAAACCCCCGTCTCGCTGGTGATGATCAACACCTGCACACCGGGCATCGAGCCCTACAGCCTGAGCAGCGCCATCAAGTCGCAGGAGGGCGCGGGGCGCACCGCCGTGCTGTTCCTGGTCGGGCAATCCTTCAAGTACGACAGCCTGCGCGCCCGCGATGCCGGCGTGCGCGGCTTGCTCGACAAACCGGTGGCGGACCGCCATCTGGTGGCGACTTTCCAGAAATTGCTGGCCTTGCCGGCGCCAAAACTACTGTAATTGCATACAGTATCGTCCCAAATTGGGTTTCGTGCAAGCTGCCGTTTTGCAACGCCACACCCACAAACGATGAGATTTTTGTAACAAGTCCATATTGTGCGCGGCCGTGGCGACGTTATATTTGCATTATGGTTGAACACAATCACAAGCTGCCCGAGGAAGGCCCCGGCGAGGAACCCGGGCCGCCGATCGAAAAAGATCCGGACACGCCGGTGCGCGTCCCCGACCGGCGCGCCACCGAGCCGCCGGGACGCGGCGGGCGCGCCCGCTACCAGCGCGACGGCGACACCCCGCTGGCCCTGGCCGGGCGGGTGCTGACCTCGCGTTTTCGCGCGATGCGCGAGCGCTTCAACCGCGATTTCATGCAGCGCACCCTGCACATCGGGGTCTCGGCGCGGATCTTCCACCCCGAACCCGGCGCGCGCGGGCTGCTCAGCAAGAATCTCCAGTATCTCGAGGAATCGATCGCCCAGTGGGTGATGTCGCGCGACGTGCTGGTGTTCATGATCCCGACGGTCAATACCAACGGCCTGCTTCACCCCAGTAACATCACCTTGCGCCACTATGCCCGCCATCTCGACGGCCTAGTGCTGCAGGGCGGGGCGGATGTGGCGCCCCAGACCTATTCCGAAACCCCGACCAGGCCGGAATGGGCGGGCGACCGTGCGCGCGACGTCTACGAGCTGGAACTGCTGCACGAATTCGTCGACGCCGGCAAGCCGGTGCTGGGCGTTTGCCGCGGCTGCCAGCTCATCAACGTGGCTTTCGGCGGCACGCTCTACCAGGATGTGGCCACCAATGTCCCCGAGGCGCTGGCTCACGTGCACGACCTGTACGACGCCCACCGCCACGAGATCGTCTTCCCCCAGGGTTCAACCCTGAGCCGCATGTTCCCCAACACGCGCAAGGCGGTGGTCAATTCGATCCACCACCAGGCGGTGAAGGAGCTCGGGCGCGACATCGTGGTCGAGGCCTATTCCGAGCCGGACGGCATCGTCGAGGCGATCCGCTACCGCCGCGCCGATTTCGTGATGGGCCTGCAATGGCATCCGGAATTCCACCGCGCCGGCGGGGTCGACCTGCTCGACTGCACCCCGGTGCTGGACGAATTCCTGCGCGCCGCCCGCGAGACCCGGCTCTGACCCCGACCTGTCGCTGAAAACGCTTGCTTTCGTCCGACACCCGGACAATAATTGGAATGAGAATCATTCTCATTCGTGAATCGAGCAAGGTTTCCAGGAGAGAGGCGGCATGACTATTTCTTTTGAAGGCGACGCAGCAGCCCCGGCCGGACGCAGCCAGGACGCGCTGCTGGTCGCATCCCTGTTGCACCTGATGTCGCACTACACGGCGCGCGGCGCGGACGAACCGCCCTGCGTCAAGCTGGCCTCGGTGATCGAGCGCCACCTGGCGGCGCTGTCGCGCATGCCGGAAGTCGACCCGGTGCTGCGCGCCACCTGCGAGCAACTGACCGAACAGTGGGCGACGCTGGTCGACGCCAAGCTGCCCGCGCCCGCGCGGCCGCCCTTGCTGGCGCGTTTCATGCGCGGGGCCTGGTCGGGCAAGGCTGCCGCCGTCGCCGGCTGATCGTCGCGCACCGATAGCGCGCGCCAGCTCAGCCCAGCCAGTCGCGCAGCGCCGCTTCGCCCGCGGCGCTGAAGCGCATTACCCGCGAATCCGGCTCGCGCTGCGCCCAGCCCAGTTGTTCGCAGCGCGCCAGGAGCGCGGCGCCGAGCCGGCCGGCCAGATGGTGGCGCCGCTCACTCCAGTCCAGGCAACTGCGGCACAGCGGGCGCCGGCCCGCCGGCGCATCCGCGTCGATGTCCAGGCGCGCCACCAGCGCCCGTCCCGCCGCGGTCAAGCCCATCCCTTCTGCGCCGAGCGCGAAGGCGCCTTGCGCCAGCATAAGTTCGTAGACCAGCACCCCGAGTTCCCCCGCCAGGTGGTCGTAGCAGACCCGCGCCTTGCGCAGCGCCGGTTCGCGCGGACCGGGCAGCAGTGGCAGGGCGTTCAGGCCGAAGGCCACGCCCATCAGCGACTCCAGCATGTGCGCGACCTCAGGGTCGGCGATGCGGAAGTAGCGGTGCCGTCCCTGAGACTCGACGCTCAGCAGGCCGGCGGCCTGCAGCTTGGCCAGGTGGGCGCTGATGGTCTGGCGCGTGACGCCGGCCGCGTCGGCCAGCTCGGTGGCCGTGAGCGCGCGCCCGGCCATCAGCAGGTTCAGCACCTGGGCGCGTGCATGATCGCCGATCAGCGCGGCGATGGCGGTGATGTTGGGTCCGTCCTTCATGCTTCGATCTTAGCCGAAGCATCCGGCAGGGTCCAAGGACTACAGTGGCGGCTCCAATTATGAGGAGCTTCCATGACCATCACCTGCTTCATCCGCTACCAGATCGATCCCTTCCAGCGCGAGGAATTCCGCCGCTACGCCGACAACTGGGGCCGCATCATTCCCCGCTGCGGCGGCGACCTGCTCGGCTATTTCCTGCCGCACGAGGGCAGCAACGACGTGGCCTGGGGCCTGATCGCCTTCGACAGCCTGGCCGCCTACGAGGCCTACCGCCAGCGCCTCAGGCAGGACGAGGAGGCGCGCGCCAACTTCGCGCTGGCCCAGCAGCAGCGCTTCATCTTGCGCGAAGAGCGGACCTTCCTCGAGAATGTCGCCACCACCATGCGTCCAGGAGGCTGGCATGATCGCCGTGATCTTTGAAGTCGAACCCGAGCCCGCCCAGCGGCAGACCTATCTCGACATCGCCGCGCGCCTGCGCACCGAGCTCGAAGCCATCGACGGCTTCCTGTCGATCGAGCGCTTCGAGTCGCTGTCGCGTCCAGGGCGCATCCTGTCGCTTTCGTTCTGGCGCGACGAGGAGGCGGTGCAGCGCTGGCGCACCCTCGAGTCGCACCGCGCGGCGCAGACCGCCGGCAGGGCCGGCATCTTCCGCGACTATCGCCTGCGGGTGGCGACGGTGGTGCGCGACTACGGCCTGCACCAGCGGGATGAAGCGCCGCCGGATTCGCGCGCGGCGCATCCCGCAGCTTGATGCTTCCCCGGGAAGGGGCGGCGCCACAGTCCAAGCAGGGTGGCGCCGAGGATCAGCATCAAGGGGGCAGGCGCCTCCGGAACGGGCGAGGTCACCGCCTGCGCGATCGACTCGATCTGGTAGAAATATTCGCCGCTGGCCGTGTAGCCGGATCCGTTCACGAACTCCAGCCACAGCGTGCCGCTGCGTTCGTAGCTGGGGCGGAGCTCGCCGACATACTGTCCCACATCGCCGTAGACATCGTCGCTGTCGCGCATCCACTGGCGGTTCTTGGGATGACCCCATTCCGCGATGGCGACGAAGGCGATCGAGGTGGTTCCAGACTGCTGCGCGCCGGGAAAAGGCTGGGTTTGCATGGCGAGGTCGACGTCCAGGCCGAGGGAAACCCGGGTATTCGAAGAGAACTCGAACAGGCCGCGCCGCTCGGCGAAGTCCGCCACCCGTAGTTCTTCGCCCGGCTTTGGCATCAGGAAGAGCGATTGCGTGAGCGGGTCCATGCCGGCTTCCATGAACCGGAACCACGGCGCCTCGCCGTCATCGGGCGCCAGGTCGGTCAGCACGAAGCGCAGGTTGGAGGCGCTCGCCTCGATGCTGACCTGGGCCCCAGCCGGCGTGGCCAGCCAGGCGGAACCAGCAAGCAGCAGACACAGACCACCCGTACGCGCTCTCATCATGCCGCTCTCCTGATAGTGGGCGCGCCGTTGTGGGGGCGCGTGAACCGACAGTAACCCAGGCGTCCGGCGCGCACGATAGCGGGGCCAACATTTGTCTGCAGGCTGCCACAGGCGGCGCGCCGCCGCTCTGGCCTACAATGGGCAGTCACGAGTTCAAAAGGAGCCGAGCATGTTGAAAGGAAGCTGCCTGTGCGGGGCCGTCGCCTACCGCGTCGATGGTCCTGTCGAAAGCGCCAGCCACTGCTTCTGCACGATGTGCCAGAAGCAGCACGGCGCCGGATCGGGCACCTATGCCAATGTCGCCCGCGCCGACCTGCGCATCGAGCGCGGCGAGGACAGCATCGCCGAATACGTCTCGTCCGATCACGGCCGGCGCGCCTTCTGCCGCGTTTGCGGCTCCTCGCTGTTCTGGCGCAGCGAGGACACGCCGGAACGCATCGCGGTCACGCTCGGCACCCTGGACACGCCCTTCACCGAGCCGGTCGAGATCGAGCTGTTCGCAGAGACCAAGCCCGGGTGGCTGCCGGCGCGCGATCCGGCCGGCGTGTAGCACGGCCAGGCGCGGCGCGCGGAACGGGCCGACCCTCGCCAGAGCGGCCTCGGTCGCCGCCGGGCCGCACGGAAAGGTTGTTGTCACTCGGCAACGAGGTCGAGAATTCTCTGGATAATGTTGAACAGGTGTAGGAATATTCCTACCGGCCTCTCGTGTTCACCAAAGCGAGCGGGCCATCGGCGCCGCCCCGACCCCGCGTTCGCACTCTCGTCCCCAGTCGTTCCGCACCTGTTTCCTCCTTTCCGAGGCCCGCCATGAAACTCCAATACAAAATCTCGCTGCTGATCGGCATTGCCCTGTTTTTCTTGCTGGCCATCGGAATGGTCGCCGTCAAGGGACTGGTGGACCAGGCGGAAGCCATCGATGAAATCGGCGTCGTACGGCTTCCCTCGGTTGTCGGCCTCGAAATGATGAACGAGGGGCAGACCGCCATCAAGGCGGCGAACCTGACGACGCTGACCTATGAAGGCAAGGACGTCGCGCCATCCGCCTTCAAGGAGCTGGGCAGCGAGCGCGGCAAGGTGTGGGACAGGATCGAGCGCGGCTGGAAGATCTACGAGCCGCTGCCGCAGACGGCGGACGAGAAGGTCTTGTGGGAGCGCTTCCTGGGCGAGTGGAACAGCTGGAAGGAAAACGACCGCAGGATCGGTGAGATGATCGGCGCGATCGGCGCGGCGGCCTCCGAGGAAGCGCGCGCCGGCGCCTACCGCGACTACCACCAGGCGATGGCTGCCGACCTGCCCTTGTTCGCCATGTCGGAGAAGACGCTGCGCGAGCTGATCGAACTGAACGTCGGGGTTGCCAACGCGGCGGTCCAGGACAAGCGTGACGAAGCCAGGCAAGCGTATATGCTGATGGCGGGCATGGTCGCCGTCGCGCTCCTGTGCATGGTGGGCGCGGGCGTGGCGGTGGCCCGCAGCGTGCTGGTCCAGGTGGGCGGGGAACCGGCCGAGGCGGCCCGCCTTGCGGACCAGATCGCCGCAGGCGACCTGTCGGTGGAAGTGGTGCTGCGTCCGGGCGACCGCTCGAGCATGATGTCCGCGATGCGCGCGATGCAGGAAAGCCTGGCGCGCATCGTGGCCGAGGTGCGCCAGGGGACGGGGGCGATCGCCTCCGCCGCCAGCCAGATCGCGGTCGGCAACGCCGAACTGTCCTCGCGCACCGAGGAGCAGGCCGGCACCCTCGAGGAAGCGGCATCCTCGATGGAAGAGCTGGCGACGACCGTCAGGCAGAACGCTTCCAATGCGCGCCAGGTCAGCGGTGTCGCGCTGTCCGCGTCGTCCATCGCGAGCCGTGGCGGGGAGGCCGTGTCGGACGTGGTCCGGACCATGGGATCGATCGAGGAGTCGGCGAAGAAGATCGTCGACATCATCGGCGTCATCGACGGCATCGCCTTCCAGACCAATATCCTGGCATTGAACGCGGCGGTCGAGGCGGCGCGCGCCGGGGAACAGGGACGCGGATTCGCCGTCGTCGCCAGCGAGGTGCGCAACCTGGCGCATCGCTCCGCAGGGGCCGCCAAGGAAATCAAGGCGCTGATCGGCGATTCGGTCGAGCGGGTCGCCAACGGCGCCCAGCTTGCCGACCAGGCCGGCGCGACGATGCAGGAGGTGGTCGCCAGCGTCCAGCGCGTCGCCGACATCGTCGCCGACATGACCGTGGCGAGCGAAGAGCAGTCAGCCGGCCTGCAGCAGGTCAATACCGCAATGGCGCAGATCGATCAGGCGACCCAGGAGAACGCCAGCCTGGTCGAAGAGGCCGCAGCTGCCTCGGACGCGCTGCAGCACCAGGCGCTCAAGCTGGACGAACTGGTCAGCGTGTTCAAGCTCGCGGCCGTCCCGCCAGCCCAGCGCGAAGGACGCACGCCAGGTCCTCGGCCGGCGGCCCTGATCGGACACGGGGCGCTCAGCCCCGCCAGCTGAAGCGCCGCTCGCCGCGGAACCGCGCGATCGCCGCGTCGACCATGGCCTCGACGCTGCCGTCGCGCTCGAAGTAACGCCGCAGCAGGCTGGCGTCGCTGCCCTCCTTGAGCGCCGTGGCCAGATGCCGCAGGGCGTCCGTGCTGCCCAGCGCCTCGGCATGCGGCGCCATCTTCTCCAGCGTGTCCGCGATGTCCTCGCGCAGCGGCACGTTGTCGTAGGTCTTGGGCAGGGTGATCACCCCGTCCAGCCCGAAGCGGCAGGCCTGGAAGCGGTTGTAGTTGTAGACCAGGTAGTCATCCTCCTCCGGCGCCGCCTCGCGCCGCTCCAGCAGGTGGCGGCACAGGGCTTGCAGATAGGCCGCCAGCGCGGCCGCGCGCTCCACCGTCAGCGGCGTGTCGCACACGCGCAGCTCGATGGTGCCGAATTCCGGCTTGGGCCGCAGGTCCCAGTAGAAGTCCTTCATGCTCTTGATGATCTTGGTGCGCTCCATCTTGGCGAAGAACACCTCGTTGAACTCCTGCCAGGACAGCATGAAGGGGGCGCGCCCGCTCATCGGGAAGGCGAACACCGAATTCAGGCGCGCCGAGTCGAAGCCGCTGTCGTGGCCCTGCACGAAGGGCGAGGAGGCCGACAGCGCGATGAAGTGCGGGATGTAGCGGCTCAGCGCGTGCAGCAGGAACAGGGCGTCGTCGCCGTTGGCGCAGCCGATGTGCACGTGCTGGCCGAACACCGTGAACTGCTTGGCCAGGTAGCCGTAGAGCTGGGACAGGTATTCGTAGCGCGGCTTGGCCGAGATCTTCTGTTCCGACCAGTGCTGGAAGGGGTGGGTGCCGCCGCCGGCGATGCCGATGTTGAGGGTGTCGCCGCCCGCCACCAGGGTGTCGCGGATCTCGATCAGCTCGGCCAGCAGCGGGCCGTAGGCGGTCTGCACGCTCGAGTTAATCTCGATCATGCTCTCGGTGATCTCGGGCGTCACGTTGCCAGGGAAGGGCTTGCGGTTCAGCAGGTGCAGCAGGTCGGGACTGGCCGCGGTCAGGTCGAAGTCGGACAGGCTGACCAGTTGCAGCTCGAGTTCGACGCCGAAGGTGAGCGGCTGGGAGGCGGCAAAGGCTTCAAGCGGCATGGCGGGGCTCCGGTGCTTCGCGCGCCCAGATCAGCGCGCGCTGGATGATGATGGGGCCGAAGACTTCGAGCAGCATGGTCACCGCCGCCATCGAGCGCAGTTCCTCGACTACCGGCACGCCGGCGCGGCGCGCATGCTCCAGCAGCAGGATCACGAACACCGACAGCGGGGCCAGGCCCAGCCCGGTCAGCGTGCCCTTGCGCCAGGAGATACCCGACAGGTGCGAGAACGCCGCCACCCCGGCGGTCTTGGTGAGCATGCGTACCAAGACCACGGAAATCGCGAGCGCGCCGCCGGCCAGCACGATGCGCCAGTTCAGGGTCGAGGCGGCATACAGGAACAGGAGCACGGTGAGCACTTCGCCGAGCGTGCCGAAGTTGCGCTGCGCCTGGCTGAAGGCGACCCGGCGGTGGCGCGCGGTAAGGCCGAAGGCGAGGGTGGACACCACCGGCGACAGGCCGCTGGTGTCGCACACCGCCACCAGCAGCACCACCGCCAGCGCATAGGCCACCGTGGCGTCCTGGCGCGGGTTGCCGATGGCGCGCAGCAGCAAGGGCACGGCCACGCCGAACACGGCGCCGGCCAGGAAGGAACCGGACAGCATGACCAGGCTGTGCCAGATCGCGTCGCCCACGTCCTCGAAGGTGCGGAAGATCCACAGGCCGATGGTGGCGTTGAAGGCGAACACCGCCAGCACGCAGTTCTGGGCCGAGAGGTGCAGCACGCGCTCGGTCACCTGGCCCGAGCTGCGCTGCTCGTTGATCACCCGGACCACGGTGGCGGGCGAGGTGCCCATCGCCAGCGCGGCCATCATCAGGGCCGTCATGCGGCTGGTGCCGAAGGCGATCGCGATCAGGTAGACGGCGACGAAGGTCAGGCCTGCCTCGACCAGGCCGGCGACGCCGATCCAGGGATTGGTGCGCAGCCAGCGCAGGTTGATGCGGTAGCCGAGCTCGAACAGGATCAGGCCGAAGGCGATGTCGGCCAGCAGCGCGATGGGGCCGGCGCCGGGCGCCGGCAGCACGCCGATCTGCGAGCTGCCCAGCACAAAGCCGGCCACGCCGTAGAAGCTGATGCGCGGCAGGCCGGTCCAGCGCTGGCCGAACTCGCCGGCCAGCCAGGCGATCGCGATGGCGAAGGGCCAGGCAAGACTGGTCAACACGGACAACAGGTCGGGCATGGATGCTCCTTGCAAAGGGGACGGGACAGCTGGGCGCGAAAGCGCACGCGAGCGCCATGGTGAACGCGAACGCGAATGCGAACCGGGACGCTTGAGGCGTCTTGGCGCGCCCGTATTTATTTGCCGATTTTACAAGGAAGCGCGCGGCGGCGAGGGTCGCGCACGCCGCGTAGGATTGGTCCTATTTGCTGAGTAGGCGCATTGCCCGTTCCAATCCCTCGAGGGTAATCGGGAACATGCGGTTGTTCATGATCTGGCGTATCACCGCGATCGATTGCCGGTACTGCCACAGGTGCTCGGGCTCGGGGTTGAGCCAGGCGAACTTGGGGAAGGCCGAGGTGAAGCGCGCCAGCCAGGCCGCGCCCGCTTCTTCGTTGTTGTACTCGACCGAGCCGCCGGGCGCCAGCACTTCATAGGGGCTCATGGTGGCGTCGCCGACGAAGATGACCCGGGTGTCGGGCGGGTACTTGCGCAGCACGTCCCAGGTCGGGAAGCGTTCGCTGTGGCGGCGCCGGTTGTTCTTCCACAGGTAGTCGTAGACACAATTGTGGAAGTAATAGAACTCCATGTTCTTGAACTCGGACCTGGCCGCCGAGAACAGCTCCTCGGTGCGTTCGATGTGGTCGTCCATGGTGCCGCCGACGTCGAGCAGCATCACCACCTTGATGCGGTTGCGGCGCTCCGGCTGCATGCGGATGTCGAGCCAGCCGGCATTGCTGGCGGTGGCGCGGATGGTGTCGTCCAGGGCCAGCTCGTCGGCCGCGCCGGTGCGCGCGAAGCGGCGCAGGCGGCGCAGCGCCACCTTGATGTTGCGGGTGCCGAGCTCGCGCTCGTCGTCGTAGTCGCGGTAGCTGCGCTGGTCCCACACCTTCACCGCCGTGCGGTTGCGGCCCTGGCCGCCGATACGGATGCCCTCCGGATTGGTGCCGCCATTGCCGAAGGGGGAGGTGCCACCGGTGCCGATCCACTTGTTGCCGCCTTCGTGGCGGCCCTTCTGTTCCTTGAGCAGTTCCTGCAGGCGCTGCTGGAGCTTGTCGTAGCCGAGCTTTTCCAGCTGGGCCTTCTGTTCCGGCGTGAGCTCGCGCTCGAAGCGCTTGAGCAGCCACTCGAGCGGAATCTCGGCCTTCTCGTCGAAGACCGCCTCGATGCCCTTGAAGTAGGCGCCGAAGGCGCGGTCGAACTTGTCGAAGTGGGCCTCGTCCTTCACCAGGGTCAGGCGCGACAGGTAGTAGAACTCGTCCAGCGAAGGCGCGATCACCTTTTCCTGCATGGCCTCCAGCAGGGTCAGGAATTCCTTGATCGTGACCGGAACCTTGGCGTCGCGCAGCGCGTAGAAGAAATCGATCAGCATGATGGCTCAGTGCCGCGCGTGGCGCGCCAGCCGTTCGTGCAGGGCCGACTTGATGGCCGGCCATTCGGCGCGCAGGATGCTGTACATGACGGTGTCGCGCACCGTGCCGTCGCGCCGCAGCGCGTGGTGGCGGATCACGCCGTCCTTGTGCGCGCCCAGGCGCTCGATCGCGGCCTGGGAGGCGAAGTTCTCGCAATCGGTGCGCAGCCCGACCACGCCGCAGCCCAGGGTGTCGAAGGCGTGCGAGAGCAGCAGCAGCTTGCAGCTGGTGTTCACGTGGCTGCGCTGTACCCGCTTCGCATACCAGGTGTAGCCGATCTCGACCCGGCCCACGGCCGGCAGGATGTCGTGGTAGCTGGTGGTCCCGACCAGGGCGCCGGAGGTGGCGTCGATCACGGCGAAGGGAAGGCGGTCGCGCATGTCGAGCGCCGTGCCGATGTAGCTTTCCGCGTCGTGCGGCTCGGGCACGCTGGTCACGCGCAGCTTCCACAACTCGCCGTCGCTGGCGGCCGCGCGCAGCGCGTCGGCGTGGTGCATCGCCAGCGGCTCCAGGCGGATGCCGTTGAACTCCAGCGTGACGGGCGCCACCTTGATCATCGGTTGGTCCTCGACATGAACACCAGGCGCTCGAACAGGTGCACGTCCTGCTC
This sequence comes from Massilia sp. KIM, assembly GCF_002007115.1. Classification (NCBI taxonomy): domain Bacteria; kingdom Pseudomonadati; phylum Pseudomonadota; class Betaproteobacteria; order Burkholderiales; family Oxalobacteraceae; genus Massilia; species Massilia sp. KIM. Next base: position 409,195 of record NZ_MVAD01000002.1, read on the forward strand.
GTTCTTGAGCAGGGCGCCGGCCAGCGGCGGCACCACGGCCTTGGCGTCCTGGCTGCGCAGGGCCGCGGCCGGGATGTCCTCGGCCAGCAGCAGCTTGAGCCAGTCGAGGAATTCCGAGGTCGAGGGCTTCTTCTTGATGCCGGCCACGTCGCGCAGCTCGTAGAAGCTCTGCAGGGCGGCGGCCAGCAGGTCCTGCTTGAGGGTCGGGAAGTGCACCTTCACGATCTCAGCCATCGTGTCGCGGTCCGGGAACTTAATGTAGTGGAAGAAGCAGCGGCGCAGGAAGGCGTCCGGCAGTTCCTTCTCGTTGTTGGAGGTGATGATGACCAGTGGGCGATGACGGGCGACGACCATCTCGCGCGTCTCGTAGACGTAGAACTCCATGCGGTCCAGCTCACGCAGCAGGTCGTTCGGGAATTCGATGTCGGCCTTGTCGATCTCGTCGATGAGCAGGACCACCGGTTCGGGCGAGGTGAAGGCCTGCCACAGCACGCCCTTGACGATGTAGTTGTGGATGTCGCGCACGCGCTCGTCGCCCAGCTGGGAGTCACGCAGGCGCGAGACGGCGTCGTACTCGTACAGGCCCTGCTGGGCCTTGGTGGTCGATTTCACGTGCCACTGCAGCAGCGGCATGTTGAGGGCGGCGGCCACTTCCTCGGCCAGCATGGTCTTGCCGGTGCCCGGCTCGCCCTTGATGAGCAGCGGTCGGCCCAGGGTGAGGGCGGCGTTGACGGCCAGTTTCAGGTCGGGGGTGGCGACATAGTTGTCGCTGCCTTCGAAGCGGTGGGGAGCTTGCATACGCGGTCAGGAATCGGGATGGAATGCCGACGAGTATATGCCAGAACGCGGGTGCCGATCGGGCGCGCCGGCTGGCACGCGCTTTGTAGACTGGTGCCAACACTTCATATAGAATCGACTGGTTGGTGGACCATTTGCTAACTTTTTGTGCGTTTGCGGTATTCGAATTACAACTAACGAGCCACACCCATGAAAAACACTTTAGCAGTATTGGTACTGGCCGCGTGCGCCAGCGCCGCGGCAGCACAGGACGTCGTAGGAGACCCGAAGTCCGCACGCAGCAAGATCGAAATGTGCATCGGCTGCCATGGCATCCCCGGCGGCTACAAGACCGCCTTCCCCGAGGTCTACCAGGTTCCGAAGATCGGCGGCCAGTCCGCCAAGTACATCGAATCCGCCCTCAAGGCCTACCGCAAGGGCGACCGCAAGCATCCCTCGATGACCGGCATCGCCAAGTCCATGAGCGACCAGGACATCGCCGACGTGGCGGCCTACTACGCCCAGCAGACCCCAGCCACCGTCAAGCGATGAGGAGCGCCATGAAAAAACTGATTTCCCTGCTCGCCCTGGGCCTGTTCTCGCTGAACGCCTCGGCGGCCGACGTCGCCAAGGGCGAGGCCCTGGCCAAGAAATACAACTGCGCCGCCTGCCATGGCGCCGACTACAACAAGCCGATCGACCCGACCTATCCCAAGCTGGCCGGCCAGCACGCCGACTACCTGACCCATGCGCTGCGCGCCTACAAGCGCGGCCCGGGCGCCAACGGCCGCGTGAACCCGATCATGGCGGGCCAGGTGCAGCCGCTGTCGAACCAGGACATGGCCGACATCGGCGCCTACCTGGCCAGCCTGCCGACCCAGCTGGTGACGAGCAAGTGACGGGCAAATAAGCCCGACCGGCAGGCCCGAAAAAAATCCCCTCGACCGCGACGCGGCGAGGGGATTTTGTTTTGCGGCGCGCGCTCAGGCGTAGGCCCGGCGCCGCACGCACTCGATATAGGCCTCGGTGTCGGGCGGCACGCCGTTGCGCTGCGAGGCCCAGATCATCTCGCCCAGGCATTCCATGATCTCGTGATGGGCCTCGTGCTCGCCGCGCCTGGCCACCAGCGCGTCGTGGGCCGCCTTGATGCCGCGCGGCTGGTCGATCGACACTTGCTCGACGATCGACAGGTGCATCGACAGGTGCAGGAAGGGATTCGGCTTGCCGCCTTCGACCGAATAGTCGCGCGCGATGGCTTCCTCGATGTCTTCCAGCTCGCCGTGGTATTCGGGATGCTGGGCGATCCAGTCGGCCGCGATGGCGTCCATCGGGGTCAGGATCTCGCCGTGGCGGTGCTTGCGGTAGGCTTCGCAGAAAAAGCGGCGCACGTCGTGCGAAGACGGTGTAAACATGGCTGGGGATGGGCAGAAAAGGGAGGGAAGGCGGCATTGTAGCGCGATGCCGCCGGCGCCGCTCGCCGGCGCCTAGAGCGGCAGCGCCGTCTCGTACTTCACCTCGCGCAGCGCCACGCTGGTGTTCACCTGGGAGACGCCGTTCAGCTTCACCAGCACGTTGTGCAGGAAGTTGTGGTACGCCTCCATGTCCGCCACCACGATCTTGACCAGGTAGTCGGCATTGCCGGTCGTCTCGTAGCACTCCACCACCTCGGGCCGCAGCCGCATCGCCTCCTCGAAGTTCTTCACCGCCCCTTCCTCGTGCCGCGCCAGGGTGATGTGGGCCAGGCAGCACACCGCCAGGCCCAGCTTCTTGCGGTCCACCAGCGCGGTGTAGCGGATGATGTAGCCGTTGTCCTCCAGCTCCTTTTGCCGGCGCCAGCAGGGGCTGGCCGACATGCCGATTTTCTCCGCCAGTTCATTGGCCGAAATCCGGGCGTTCTTCTGCAGTTCCGCCAGAATCTTCATTGATGCCGGGTCGAGCGACGTGTTTTTCATGTTCTGAGCCGTTTTGAGAAATATTTTGCCTGCACAAGGCGGCACTGGAGGGTAAATCGAAATAATTTGCCCGCCCGCCGATCATATCATTTCGCCATAAGAACAAGCTGGAGCAATTGGAGACATGAACACGATGACCCTGCCGGGCAAGCTGGCCGATACCCTGGCCGACCCGGACTATGCGCTGGACGACAACCTCACCCGCACCCAGGGCCGGGTCTTCCTGACTGGGACCCAGGCCCTGGTCCGCCTGCTGTGCATGCAGAAGCTGTGCGACGAGGCGGCCGGGCTGGATACGGCCGGCTTCGTCAGCGGCTACCGCGGCTCGCCGCTGGGCGCGGTGGACCAGGAACTGTGGCGCGCGTCCACGCTGCTGGCCCGGCACAAGATCGACTTCCTCCCCGCGATCAACGAGGAACTGGGCGCCACCGCCGTCCTCGGCTCCCAGCAGGTCGAGGCCGACCCCACGCGCAAGGTCGAGGGCGTGTTCGGCATGTGGTACGGCAAAGGCCCGGGCGTGGACCGCGCCGGCGACGCGCTCAGGCATGGCAACGCCTACGGTTCCTCGCCCCACGGCGGCGTGCTGGTGATCCTGGGCGACGACCACGGCTGCGTGTCGTCCTCCATGCCGCACCAGAGCGAACAGGCCCTGATGGCCTGGGGCATGCCGGTGCTGAACCCGGCCAACATCCAGGAATACCTCGAGTTCGGGCTGTACGGCTGGGCGCTGTCGCGCTATTCCGGCGCCTGGACCGGCTTCAAGGCGATCTCGGAAACAGTCGAGGGCGGCGCGGTGGTCGAGCTGCCGCCCATGCCGCGCTACGCCACGCCCACCGACTACACGCCGCCGGAAGGCGGCCTGCACAACCGCTGGCCCGACTTCCCCAGCCTGGCGCTGGAAGAGCGCGTGCACGCCAAGCTGGAAGCGGTGCAGGCCTTCGCCCGCGCCAATTCGATCGACCGCCTGGTGGTGCCGGCGCCCGGCGCGCGCATCGGCATCATCGCCGTCGGCAAGGCCTACCTCGACCTGCTGGAAGCGCTGCAGCGCCTCGGCCTGGGCCTGGAGCGCCTGGCGCAGCTGGGCATCCGCCTGTACAAGCCGGGCCTGAGCTTCCCGCTCGAGCGCACCCGCCTGGACGCCTTCGCCGAGGGCCTGGACGAGATCCTGGTGGTGGAAGAGAAGGGCGCCGTGGTCGAGCAGCAGGTCAAGAACCTGTTCTACAACCTGCCGCACGAGCGCCGCCCGGTCGTGATCGGCAAGACCGACCGCGAGGGCCGCCCGATGCTGTCGGCGCTGGGCGAGCTGCGCCCCTCGCGCATCGCGCCCAGCCTGGTGCAGTGGCTGGCGCCGCGCTTCCCGGCCCTCGAGCTGCATGCCAGGCTGCCGGACTTCTGCGCGGCCGAGCTGCTGTCCAACGGCGCGGACGGTGTCAAGCGCACCCCGTATTTCTGCTCCGGCTGCCCGCACAACACCTCGACCCGCGTGCCCGAGGGCAGCCGCGCCCTGGCCGGCATCGGCTGCCACTTCATGGCCACCTGGATGAAGCGCGACACCAACTACCTCGCGCAGATGGGCGGCGAAGGCGTCAACTGGGTGGCGTCCTCGCGCTTCGTGGGCGAGAAGCACGTGTTCCAGAACCTGGGCGACGGCACCTTCTACCATTCCGGCTCGCTGGCGATCCGCCAGGCGATCGCGGCGCGCGCCAACATCACCTACAAGATCCTGTACAACGACGCGGTGGCGATGACCGGCGGCCAGCCGGTGGACGGCAAGCTGTCGGTGCCGCAGATCGTGCAGCAGGTGGTGAGCGAGGGCGCGCGCAAGACGGTGGTGGTCACCGACCAGCCGGAGAACTACCGGGGCGTGGCGCTGCCGGCCGGCGTCAGCGTGCACCACCGCTCCGAACTCGATGTTGTGCAGCGCGAGCTGCGCGAGATCCCCGGCGTGACGGTGCTGGTGTACGACCAGACCTGCGCCGCCGAGAAGCGCCGCCGCCGTAGGAAGAACAAGCCGGAGAAGGTGGTCTTCCCCGATCCGGCGCGGCGCATGGTGATCAACCCGGCGGTGTGCGAAGGCTGCGGCGACTGCGGCGTGCAGTCCAACTGCCTGTCGATCCTGCCGCTCGAAACGGAGCTGGGCCGCAAGCGCCAGATCGAGCAGGCTTCCTGCAACAAGGACTATTCCTGCGTCGAAGGCTTCTGCCCGAGCTTCGTCTCGGTGCTGGGCGGCGCGCTGCGCAAGCCGGCGGCGGTCAGCCTGTCGCTGGCCGAGCTGGAAGGCGCGCTGTCGCGCTATCCCTCGCCACGGCCGCATGCGCTGGCCGAACCCTTCGAGATCCTTGTGGCGGGCGTGGGCGGCACCGGCGTGGTCACCGTCGGCGCCCTGATCACGATGGCGGCCCACCTCGAAGGCAAGGGCGCCTCGACCCTGGACTTCATGGGCTTCGCCCAGAAGGGCGGGGCGGTGCTGTCGCACGTGCGCGTGGCGGCCTCGCCCGCCCACCTGAACCAGGTGCGCATCGACGTGCAGCAGGCCGACGCGGTGTTCGCCTGCGACCTGGTGGTGGCGGCGATGCCGGACAGCCTGGCGGTGATGCGGCGCGGTCACACCCGCGTAGTGGCGAACGAACGCGAGATCCCGACCGCGGACTTCACCCGCGAGCGCGACGCCTCGATCAACAAGGAAGGCCTGCTGGAGAAAATCGCGGCGGCGGCCGGCAAGGACCAGCTCCTGATGCTCGACCCGCAAGGCATCGCGGCGCGCTTCCTGGGCGACCCGATCGGCGGCAACATCCTGCTGATGGGCTATGCCTGGCAGCTCGGCCTGGTGCCGGTGGGCTTGACGGCCTTGCATCGCGCGATCGAACTGAACGGCGTGGCGGTGGACATGAACAAGCGCGCCTTCACGCTGGGCCGCCTGGCGGCGGCCGACCGCGAGGCGCTCGAGCGCCTCAATGGTCCGCGTCCGGCCGTGGTGCAGTTCGCGATGCCGAAGACGCTGCCCGAGATCGTCGCCTTCCGCAAGGACTGGCTGAGGGCTTACCAGGACGCCGGCTATGCGCGCCTGTACGAGGACGCGGTGGCGGCGCTGGAGCACGCCGAAGTGGCGCTGGAAGGCGAGGGCAGCAAGCGCTCGCTGAGCAAGGCGGTGGCGCGCAACCTGTTCAAGCTGATGGCCTACAAGGACGAGTACGAGGTGGCGCGCCTGCACGCCGATCCCGCCTTCCGCGAGCAGATCGCGGGGCAGTTCGACGGTGACTACAAGCTGGCTTTCCATCTGGCGCCGCCCTTGTTGGCGCGCCGGAAGCCGGGGTCGGAGGCGCCGGCAAAAATCGCTTTCGGCGGCTGGATGCTGAGCGCCTTCGGCGTGCTGGCGCGGCTGAAGGGCCTGCGGGGCACAGCCTTCGACGTGTTCGGCTACACGGCCGAGCGCCGCCGCGAACGCGCGCTGCGCGACCGCTACCTGGACTTCGTGCGCAGCCTGCCGCAGCGCCTGACGGCGGCCAACAAGCCGGTGGCGCTGAAGCTGGCCCAGTTGCCGGACGGCGTGCGCGGCTATGGGCACATCAAGCTGAAGGCGATGGATGCCTTCGATGCGGCCTGGGAGGAAGGCATGGCGGAGTTCGAGGCGCCGAAGAAGACCATCGAGATCAAGCGCCAGGCCTGAGGCTGGGCCTATCCGGTCAGGGCGTCATGCCCCTCCCGTCACGCATGAACGTCGCACCGGCGAAGGCCGGTGCCCAAGTTGGAAGCGCAGTGGCAGCGCATGCAAACTTGGGCACCGGCCTTCGCCGGTGCGACGGTTTTATGGTCAGCGAATGAAGCAGACGAATGCGGATTTGCACGCCCCGGCCGCTCGGCGATATCTACGGCATGGACATATTGACAATGTTTTCGCTTGTGCTCGTCGGCCGAGGCAGCGGGGAGGAAAATCAATGTCAGGATGACAAAGGAATGCCGGGAGGGGAAGTGGCGCATCGGAGCGCCGACGATTGTTAAATCGACAATGCTTGGCGCAGTATTGCACCTGCGCCTCACGTGCGCGGAAGGAAAAAAGGGAGAAGCGCGCGGCGCTCCTCCCGTGACCGACTACTTGTTCGGCGCCAGCACCAGGGTGTCCGGCGCCCCCGGCACTGCCGTTGCCGTCGCCAGCGGCGCCGCGGCGGCCTGCTGCGCCGGCTTGCCGCCCTGCTGGGAGCGCGGCTGGCGCAGGTAGCGCGCCGTGTGGCGGCGCTCGCCGTGGCCATTCTTCGGCCAGGTGATGAAACGCGACAATTCCTGCAGCGCGCGCTGGTAGACATCGCGCTTGAATTCGATCACCACGTCCAGCGGCACCCAGTAGTCATGCCAACGCCAGGCGTCGAACTCCGGATGGTCGGTCAGGCGCAGGTTCACGTCGTTGTCGCGCGCAATCATGCGCAACAGGAACCAGATCTGCTTCTGGCCGCGGTAATGCCCGCGAATTTCGCGCTTGATGAAGTGATCGGGCACTTCGTAGCGCAGCCAGTCCCGCGTGCGACCGATGATCTTCACGTGTTCCTGGCGCAGGCCGATTTCCTCCTCCAGCTCGCGGTACATCGCCTGTTCCGGCGTTTCGCCGTACTTGATACCCCCTTGCGGGAATTGCCACGAGTGCTCGCGCACCCGCTTGCCCCACCACACCTCGTTGTTGGCGTTCAGCAGGATGATGCCGACGTTGGGGCGGAACCCTTCACGATCGAGCATAAGTGCACCTCGAAACTTTCTGCCGGCCGAATGTTCCTTATATTTTTACTTACAAATACTGCGCCCTTCGAGGACCCGTGCCGCTCCCACGGCAAGCGCTGCCTTGTTCCGGACCCGTTTGTAGAAAGTTTGGACGCATCAGCCGGCTAATCCTTTAAAATTAAGGTCGATTATAACTCTCTCTTTTTAAAAAGAATTCACGGATATGCGCGCCTCACGATTTTTTATTTCAACTCTTAAAGAAGCGCCTTCCGACGCGGAGATCGTCAGCCACCAGCTGATGATGCGCGCCGGGATGATCAAGCGCCTGGGCTCGGGCATCTACACCTATATGCCCATGGGCCTGCGTATCATCCGCAAGGTCGAGAACATCATTCGCGAGGAAATGAACCGCGCGGGCGCCATCGAGCTCCTGATGCCAGTCGTGCAACCGGCCGAGTTGTGGCAGGAAACGGGCCGCTGGGACAAGATGGGCCCGGAATTGATGCGTGTCAAAGACCGTCATGGCCGTGAGTTCGCCATCCAGCCGACTTCCGAGGAAGTGGTCACCGACGTGGTGCGCAGCGAGCTGAAATCCTACCGCCAGCTGCCGATCAACTTCTACCACATCCAGACCAAGTTCCGCGACGAGCGCCGTCCACGCTTCGGCCTGATGCGCGGCCGCGAGTTCACCATGAAGGACGCCTATTCCTTCGACCGCGACGTCGAAGGCATGCGCGTGTCCTACCAGACGATGTTCGATGCGTACACGCGCATCTTCAACCGCTTCGGCCTGAAGTTCCGCGCGGTGGCGGCCGACAACGGCGCCATCGGCGGCACCGGCTCGCACGAATTCCACGTCATCGCCAGCACCGGCGAGGACGCGCTGGTGTACTGCCCGACCTCGGATTACGCGGCCAACATCGAAGCGGCGGAAGCGCTGGCCATCGGCAGCCGCGGCGCCGCCACCCAGGCCCTGGCCAAGACCTCGACCCCGGGCAAGACCAAGTGCGAAGCGGTGTCCGAGCTGCTCGGCATCCCGCTGACCCAGCACGTCAAGAGCATCGCCCTGACCGTCGAAAAAGAGGGCAAGAAGGAATACTGGCTGCTGCTGCTGCGCGCCGACCATGAACTCAACGAGATCAAGGTCTCGAAAGTGGAAGGCCTGAAGGACTTCCGCTTCTCGACCGAAGCCGAGATCGAGGAAGCCTACGGCACCGTGCCGGGCTACCTGGGTCCGATCAACACCAAACTGCCGGTCAAGGTGGTGGCCGACCGCACCGTCGCCAACATGGCCGATTTCGTGTGCGGCGCCAACGAGGCCGACTTCCACTACACCGGCGCCAACTGGGGCCGCGACGTGGCCGAGCCGATCGTGGCCGACCTGCGCAACGTGGTCGAGGGCGACGCCTCGCCGGACGGCAAGGGCGTGCTGGCGATCGAGCGCGGCATCGAAGTGGGCCACGTGTTCCAGCTCGGCACCGCCTACTCGGAAGCGATGGGCGCGACCTACCTGGACGAAGGCGGCAAGCCGGTGGCGCTGCAGATGGGCTGCTACGGCATCGGCGTGACCCGCATCCTGGGCGCGGCGATCGAGCAAAACTTCGACGACAAGGGCATCGTCTGGCCGGACGCCATCGCGCCCTTCGAGCTGGTGCTGTGCCCGATGGGCCTGGACCGCAGCGAGATGGTCAAGGAGCAGACCGAGAAGCTGTACGCGGAACTGCAGGCGGCCGGCGTGGACGTGGTCGTGGACGACCGCGGCCTGCGTCCGGGCGCGATGTTCGCCGACTGGGAACTGATCGGCGTCCCGCACCGCATCGTGATCGGCGAGCGTGGCCTTAAGGAAGGCAACCTGGAATACCAGGGCCGCCGCGATGCCGAGGCGACCAGCGTTCCGGTCGCCGAGATGGTCGGCTTCGTCAAGGACAAGCTGGCCAAGTGATGCCTCTCCAACTTGCCCCCCTGATCGGGGGCATGCTGCTGACCGCCGGGTTGCTGCTCGGCGGGGCGGCCTACGCCGGCAACCAGAAGGAAGAAGCGATGGCCGACTCGGTGCGGCTGGCGCTGGCCAACGCGATCGCCGACGCCCGCCCGCCCAAGCCGATCCTGCGCACCGAGCAGGCGCGCCAGCGCTACCAGCAATGGTTCGACGAGATGTCGCGCCGGCTGGCCAAGCGCATCCCGGATGAATTCTCGCGCACCGAACTCCTCGAGACCGTGTGGTACGAGTCGACCCGCGCCGGGCTCGATCCGGCCATGGTGCTGGGCTTGATCCAGGTGGAGTCGGCCTACCGCAAGTACGCGATCTCGATCGCCGGGGCGCGCGGCTACATGCAGGTGATGCCGTTCTGGACCAAGGTGATCGGGGATGGCGACAGGCGCAGGCTGTTCCACATGCAGACCAACCTGCGCTACGGGTGCTCGATCCTGCGCATGTACATCGACATGGAAAAGGGCGACCTCTACCTGGCGCTCGGCCGCTACAACGGCAGCCGGGGCAAGCCGCAATATCCGAACGCCGTGTTCGCGGCGTGGAAAAAGTGGGAATTCAAGCCGAGCGCTTGAGGGATTGATCGATTGATTGGCGCCTTCTCGGCGCGTAATCCACTACCGTACCCTTTCCCCATCGGCCTCAAGACCGTCATTCCGGCGAAGGCCGGAATCCAAGTTCGTCGTGCCGCCGCTGACGTTTGATGCTAGTGGCACGCGCGCAAACTTGGATTCCCGCCTTCGCGGGAATGACGTTCATGAGCCGCCATTCTTGTCTCGCACAGTGTAGACTCACCGCTTTCCCCCGTGAGGTATGCATGCGACCGACCCCCTTCGCCGCCGCCACGCTGCTGGCGGCTCTCGCCGGCTGCGCGGCCACCCCGCCCGCCGCGCCCGAACGCCAGACTGCTGGCGCCACCGCCAGCCAGGCCCTCGAACCCCGCGCCAAGAACATCATCTTCTTCCTCGGTGACGGCATGGGCATGAACACGCTCACCGCCGCGCGCATCTACGCGGTCGGCGAAGACGGCGAACTGGCCATCGACAAGCTCCCCGAATCGGCCTTCGTCAAGACCTTCTCCAACGACGCCCAGGTCACCGACAGCGCGGCCTCGATGGCCGCCTACATGACCGGCGTGAAGCAGAACAACGGCGTGGTCTCGATGTCCTCCGACACGCGCTCGGTCTCCCCCGGCCCCGACGCCAATGGCAACAACCTGGTCAGCCGCTGCGCCAACGGCCAGCCGGTGCCGACCCTGCTGGAGCTGGCCCGGCGCCGCGGCATGGCGCTCGGCGTGGTCACCAACACCAGCGTCACCGACGCCACCCCGGCCACCACCTATTCCCACTTCTGCCACCGCAAGCTGGAGAACGACATCGCCGCTTCGCTGGTGCCGAACGGCGCCGGCTACAACAAGGAGCTGGGCGCGCGCGGCCTGGACGTGGTGTTCGGCGGCGGCGCCCAGTTCTTCACCCCATTTGCCAAGGGCGGCAAGCGCGCCGACAACCGCGACCTGCTTGCGGAGCTGGAGGCACAGGGCTTCACGGTGGCGCGCGACACCGCGCAGTTCGAGGCCTTGAAGCCGGGCCGGCCGGCCATCGGCCTGTTCGCACCGAACCACATGGCCTACGACGCCGTGCGCAACCCGGCCCAGCAGCCGGAGCTGGCCGCGATGGCGCGCAAGGCCATCGACATGCTGGCCCCCAACCCGAACGGCTTCGTGCTGATCGTCGAGGGCGGCTTGATCGACCACGCGCTGCATGCCACCCTGGGCAAGCGCGCGCTGCAGGAGACCGTGGCCTACAACGCCGCGCTGCAGGCCGCCATCGACCGCATGCAGGCGATCGACCCGGGCCTGAAGCACACCCTGATCGTCGCCACCGCCGACCATGACCACACGCTGCTCCTGAACGGCTACACCGCGCGCACCGGCAAGACCACCCCGGGCAACCCGGGCGTGCTGGGCCTGGTGCGAGGACTGGACGGCAAGCCCAAGCTGGACAAGGACGGCATGCCCTACACCATCATCGGCTTCGGCACCGGAGAGAATCGCTACGCCGGCAACCGCTCCAAACAGCGTATGCTCACCGACGAGATCGTGAGCGCCGACGACTACCACCAGGAAGCCGCGGTGCGCACCCGGCCCGGCGCCGAGACCCATGGCGGGGCCGACGTCTACCTGGGCGCCATCGGCGCCGGGTCCGAGCTGTTCCGCGGGACCATCGACAACACCCGCGTGTTCAGCCTGATCAAGACCGCCGCCGGCCTGTAAGAGGAGCCACCATGAACTTCCGACGCATTTCTCCGCTGCTGGCCGCCTGCGCACTGCTGGCCGCCAACGCCTCCGCCGCCCCGCAGGCCAAGAACATCATCTTCTTCCTCGGCGACGGCATGGGCCCGACCACGATCACCGCCGCCCGCATCTACAAGGGCGGCGAGGACAGCCTGCTCAACTTCGAGCGGCTCGAGCGCACCGCGCGCATCAAGACCTATTCGAACGACTTCCAGACCACCGACAGCGCGCCATCGATGGGCGCCTACATGACCGGCATCAAGATCAACAACGACGTGATCTCGATGAAGGACGCGCGCGCGATCGACCCGAGCCCGGATGGCGTCGACCGCTGCGGCAGCGCCAACGGCGCCGTCGCGCCGACCATCCTGGAATTGGCCAAGGCGCGCGGCAAGGCGGTGGGCGCGGTGACCACCACCGAACTGACCCACGCGACGCCGGCGTCGACCTTCTCGCACGTCTGCCACCGCGACGCCGTGTACACCATCGCCCAGCAGATCGTGCCGGGCGGCGCCGGCTACAACCCGGCCCTGGGCGACGGCGTGGATGTGCTGATGGGCGGCGGGCGCAACCACTTCACGCCGCGCGGCGCCGGCAATCCCCAGGGGCGGCCGGACGGGCGCGACCTGATGAAGGAGTTCGCTGCCCAAGGCTATTTCGTGGCCAACACCAAGGCCGACATGCTGTCCGCGCGGCCGGGCCGCAAGTTCGTCGGCATCTACAGCGCCACCAGCCACCTCGATTATTCGCTGGCGCGCCGTCCGGAGCAGCCGAGCCTGGCCGAGATGACGGCCAAGTCGATCGATCTGCTGTCCAAGGATCCGGACGGCTTCTTCCTGATGGTCGAAGGCGGCAAGATCGACCACGCGCTGCACGACACCCGCGCCAAGGATGCGCTGGCGGAGACGGTGGCCTTCGACGAGGCGATCCAGACGGCGCTGGAGCGCATGCGCGCCATCGATCCAGGGCTGGAGAACACCCTGATCGTGGTGACGGCGGACCACGACCACACCATGATCCTGGGCGGCTATCCGAAGCGCGGCAATCCGGTGCTGGACGTCTTGCGCGACTATGCGAGCGGCGAGCCGCGCAAGGATGCGGACGGCAAGACCTTCACCACGCTGCTGTTCGGGAATGGGCCGAACCGGCCGGACGTGCGGGCGGACGTGGACAGCAAGACCGTGATGGGGCCGGGCTACCTGTATGAGGCGGGCGTGCGTTCGGACTGGGAGACGCACGGGGGAGGGGATGTGAAGCTGTATGCGGTGGGGGCGGGGTCGGCGCCGTTCAAGGGGACCATCGAGAATACGCAGGTGTTTCACTTGATGAGGGCGGCGGCGGGGCTTTAAACAGGCCGCGGGGCGTTATGCAAACTTGGATCCCGGCCTTCGCCGGGATGACGTTGGTTGGGTATGACAGTGATTCAAAAGCTCCGACTTCGGTACCTATAACGCAGCTTACGTATGGCTTCGGTCACGCATAACTTCGGCCACGCATAACCTCGGCCACGTAACTATGAACGTCATCCCGGCGAAGGCCGGGATCCAAGTTCCTGCGCGCAGCCGCAACCACAAAACCCACCATCAAAAGCAAAAGGCCCCGGTATTACCCAGGGCCTTTCTGCTCGTACTTCGCCGGACAGCCAGCCGGCGATTACTTCAGGTGATCCGAAATCAGCTTGGTCATCTCGAACATCGAGACCTGGCTCTTGCCACCGAAGACAGCTTTCAGCTTGTCGTCCGCGTTGATCATGCGGCGGTTCTCGGCGTCCTGCAGGTTCTTGCCCTTGATGTAGTCCCAGACTTTCTTGGTCACTTCGGTGCGTGGCAGTGGCTTGTCGCCCACGACGGCGGCCAGCGAAGACGACGGGGTCATCGCTTTCATGAAAGCGGCGTTCGGCTTGCGTGCTGCTGCCGGCTTGGCGGCTGCTTTCGGTGCTGCTTTTGCTGGAGCTGCCTTCTTTGCTGCGGGCTTGGCCGCCGCAGCCGGCTTGGCAGCGGCTTTCTTAGCTGGCGCTGCGGTGGATTTTTTGGCTGTTGCCATCTTCGAGCCTCCTAAAACGAACACATGGAAAATTGCGCAATTTATCGCACGGCTTATATTGGTGGCGTTTTACTGTTCGTGCAAGTCTTTTTCGACATTTTTTCACTCTGAGAAGCCTCAAAACGCCTGCCATTGGGTCCTTCAACGCCCCAAAGGTGAAATACGCCGACAAAAGGCGCAAAAAAACCGCGTGGGCGCGAGGCCGCACGCGGTTCCATCAGGCCTAGAAAGGCTTAGCGCATACCGGGCATCATGCCCTTCATCCCGCGCATCATCTTCATCAGGCCGCCGCCTTTGAGCTTCTTCATCATGGTCTGCATCTGGTCGTACTGCGTCAGCATGCGGTTCACTTCCTGCACCTGCACCCCCGCGCCGGCCGCGATGCGGCGCTTGCGGTTGGCCTTGATCAGCTCCGGCTTGGCGCGTTCGGCAGGGGTCATCGAGTCGATGATGCCGACCATGCGCCGCACCTGCTTCTCGGCCTGGTCCATGTTGGCGCCCGACGCGGCCTGCTGGAACTGGGCCGGCAGCTTGTCGAGCAGGCCGGCCATGCCGCCCATTTTCTTCATCTGGGTCAGCTGCGCCTTGAAGTCGTTCATGTCGAAGCGGCCGCCGACCTTGATCTTGTTGGCCAGGTCGGCCGCGGCCTTCTCGTCCACGCCCTTGCGCGCTTCCTCGACCAGGGCCAGGATGTCGCCCATGCCCAGCACGCGGTTGGCCATGCGCGCCGGATCGAAGGCTTCCAGGCCGTCCAGCTTCTCGGACACGCCGGCGAACTTGATCGGCTTGCCGGTCACGTGGCGCACCGACAGCGCCGCGCCGCCGCGCGAGTCGCCATCGAGCTTGGTCAGCACGATGCCGGTCAGGGGCAGGGCGTCGTTGAAGGCCTTGGCGGTGTTGATCGCATCCTGGCCCAGCATGGCGTCGACCACGAACAGGGTCTCCACCGGCTTGACGGCGGCGTGCACCGCGGCGATCTCCTGCATCATCGCCTCGTCGATGCCCAGGCGGCCGGCGGTGTCGATGATCAGGACGTCGTGGTAGTGCTTCTTGGCCCAGTCCAGCGCATTGCGGGCGATGTCGACCGGCTTGTCGCTGGCGGTGGTCGGGAAGAAGTCGGCGCCGACCTGCTTGGTCACCGACTCCAGCTGCGCGATCGCGGCCGGACGGTAAACGTCGGCCGAGACGGTCAGCACCTTCTTCTTTTTCTGCTCTTTCAGGTACTTGGCCAGCTTGCCGACGGTGGTGGTCTTACCCACGCCCTGCAGGCCGGCCATCAGGATGATCGCCGGCGGCTGCTGGGCGAAGGAGAGCTGGGCCGCGTCCGGACCGAGGTCGGCGCCCATCAGGGCGGCCAGCTCGCGCTGCACCACGCCGACCAGGGCCTGGCCGGGGCTCAGCGAGCCGATCACTTCTTCGCCCAGCGCCTTTTCCTTCACCTTGGCGATGAATTCGCGCACCGCCGGCAGCGCCACGTCCGCCTCGAGCAGGGCCATGCGCACTTCGCGCAGCATCTCGGCGGTATTGGTCTCGGTCAGGCGAGCCTCGCCGCGCATGGTCTTGACGACCTTGGCAAGGCGTTGTGTCAGGTTATCTAGCATGGTTTATCTAATATATATAAGGCGGGAATTCGACAAACCTCCATTTTACCCCGCGCAAGCCTCCACCGTTCGTGCTGACCACGGCATTCGGCCGGATTTTCGGCAAACCCACATTTTCTTGTCATAACGCAAACTAGGCGGTGCGGCCGCGTGGTGGTATTGCAGCCTAGTCTTTTCCTTTATGCATTACCAGAAGTCAGCGGAACGGAGAAACAGGTATGGCAAACGCACTGTGCAAGATTCTTGCGACACTTTCCCTGCTGGCCGCCGCCAGCGCCCAGGCCCAGGACGTGGTCAGGCTCGGGAACCTCAAGCTGGCGCACTTCGGCGCCGTCTCCTATATCAAGGAAATCGCGCCGAGCTGCGGCATCCAGGTCGAGGAGCGGGTTTTCCCCAAGGGCCTGGACGTCATGCAGGCCATCATCGCCGGCGAACTCGATGTCGGCGCCGCCGCCTCCGAGGCCGCGATCCAGGGCAGGGCGGGCGGCGCTCCGGTCTATGTGGTGGCCGGGTTCGCCCGTGGCGGCGCGCGCCTGGTCGCCCGGCCCGAGCTCGACATCCGCAGCGTGGCCCAGCTCAAGGGCAAGCGGGTGGGGGTGACGCGCGGCGCGATCCAGGAGGTGCTGCTGATGGCGGAACTCAGCCGCCATAACCTGAAGGCCGACGTCGCTCCCGGCAAGGACGTGCAGCTGGTCTACCTCTCCTATCCCGACCTCAACCAGGCCCTGATGGGCAAGCAGATCGACGCCATGATGCAGTCCGAGCCCCAGTCCTCGCAGGCCATCAACAAGGGCTTCGGGCGCGAGGTGCTCAAGCCCTACGGCACGCCGATCGGCGAACCGGTGCGCACCATGGTCATGACCGAGAAGTTCTACCGCGAGCGGCGCGCCCTGGCCGAGAAGTTCATGCGCTGCTTCGTCACCGCCACCAAGACCTTCATCGACCAGCCCCAGAAGGCCGAGCAGTACGTGCGCGAAGCGATGTTCAAGAACCAGATCTCGGCCGATGACTTCCGCGACGCCATCGCCAACTCGCCCTTTTCGTTCGACATCACGCCCGAGCACATCCAGGTCACCACCGACATCATGGTCAAGACCGGCGTCGGCCGCATGGCGCGTCCGCCCCGGGCCGCCGACTGGGTGAAGCTCGACCTGCTGGCCGCCGCCAAGAGGAGCCTGCATGTCCAGTGAACGCCGCATCGGCGCGCGCGCGGCCGCGCGCAACTGGGGCGCCATCGTGGTCGGGGCGGTGGCGCCGGTGCTGGCCGTCGCGCTCTGGCACGCGGTGGCCCAGGCGGGGCTGGTGAACCCGCAGATCCTGCCGGCGCCGCTGGACGTGGCGCGCAAATGGCTGGCCTACCTGCTGCCGCTGGAACCCTACGGCGGCCAGGGGAGCTGGCTGGCCTGGGCGCTGTCGGGCGAACTGGCGGTCGACACCGCCAGCAGCCTGTACCGGGTGGTGGTGGGTTTCGGCATCGGCGCCGGCCTGGCCCTGCCGCTCGGGCTGGCGATGGGCGCCAGCAGCGCCGTCTACGCCTGGCTGAATCCCCTGTTGCAGATCCTGCGGCCGATCCCGCCGATCGCCTACATCCCGCTGGCGATCCTGTGGTTCGGGCTGGGCAACCCGCCGGCCGTGTTCCTGATCGCGATCGGCGCCTTCTTCCCGGTGCTGATGAACACCATTGCCGGCGTGCGCCAGGTGGACGGCATCTACCTGCGCGCGGCGCGCAACCTGGGCGCCGGCGGCGGCACCCTGTTCCTGCGCGTGATCCTGCCGGCGGCCGTGCCCTACATCCTGTCGGGCATGCGCATCGGCGTGGGCACGGCCTTCATCGTGGTGATCGTGTCCGAGATGATCGCCGTGAACAACGGGCTGGGCTACCGCATCCTGGAAGCGCGCGAGTACTTCTGGTCCGACAAGATCATCGCCGGGATGATCACCATCGGCATGCTGGGCCTGGCCATCGACCTCGGCATGGACCGCCTGAACCGCCATCTGCTGCGCTGGCACCGCGGCCTGGAGCACTGACATGGACGCACCGCATACCCCCGTCATTCCCGACCTGGCGCAGATTCGCGTCGAGCGCGTGGGCAAGGTGTTCCAGAGCGGCGGCCGCGAGGTGGTGGCGCTGCGCGACATCGACCTCGCCATCCCGCAGGGCCAGTTCACCTGCCTGCTGGGTCCTTCGGGCTGCGGCAAGTCGACGCTGCTGAACGCCGTCGCCGGCTTCGCCCTGCCGAGCAGCGGCAGCATCGTGGTCGACGGCCGCGAGGTGAGGGCGCCCGGGCCCGAGCGCGGCATGGTGTTCCAGGAGTACGCGCTATTCCCCTGGATGACGGTGGCGCAGAACATCGGCTTCGGGCTCGAGATCAAGGGCGTGCCCAAGCTTGAGCGCGAGGAGACGGTGGCGCGCCTGCTGCGGATGCTGTCGCTGACCGACTTCCGCCAGCGCTATCCGAAGGACCTGTCGGGCGGCATGCGCCAGCGGGTGGCGATCGCGCGGGTGCTGGCGCTGGACTCGCCGATCATGCTGATGGACGAGCCCTTCGGGGCGCTCGACGCGCTCACCCGGCGCAATCTGCAGGACGAGCTGCTGCGCATCTGGGCGGAGCTGGGCAAGACCATCCTGTTCGTCACCCACAGCATCGAGGAGGCGATCTACCTGGCCGACCGGATTGTGGTGATGACCTACCGGCCGGGGACGGTCAAGCGCGACCTGCTGGTCGGATTGCCGCGGGTGCGCGATCCGGCGGCGCCGGAATTCAACGCGCTCATGCGCGAGCTGGGGGAATTGGTGATGGAAGAGCAGCAGCGGCATCATCATGATGAGTTGAGGATGGCGGCGGTGGATTAGCGGGCGGCGTATTCGGATCGGCCGTGTTATTACCGGCCCGACTGTCCAGCCCACAGACCTCCTTACACCGTTAGCCGCAAAACCGTCATTCCGGCGAAGGCCGGAATCCAAGTTCGTAGCGTTGTGGTAACGCATGCAAACTTGGGTTCCGGCGGGGCCGCCGAGGCCTTCGCCGGAACGACGTTTACGTTGACGTATGCATGGTTGTACCCGTCCATACGCAGGTCTATCCTCCCCCCGGCAAACCGCTCGGCCTTGCCCCCGGCCTTTCCCGATGGTGTAGACTTCCAGTATGCAGAACACCCTATTTTTCGCCGCGGCACTCCTGTACGCGGTCTGCGCCCTGCTGCCGTCGCGCCAGGGCGCTGCCATTTCCGCCGTCACCGCGCTGGCCTGGGCCGCCCACGGCGTGGCGCTCGGCCTCGATGTGGTGATGCCGGGCCGCCTGCGGGTGGGGTTTGCCATCATGCTATCGTCCGCACTGTGGGTCTCGGTCGCCGCCTACTGGTTTGAAAACCGTAATTTCGCCCTCGACGGACTGCGCCGCCTGGTGATGCCCTTCGCCTTCGGCGCGGCCCTGCTGCCGGTGCTGTTCCCCGGCAGCCTGCTGCCGCTGGCCGGCAAGTCGGCCGCCTTCGGCTGGCACATCGCCGTGGCCGTGCTGGCCTACAGCACCCTGACCATCGCCGCCTTCCACGCCGTCCTGATGGCGCTGCAGGAAGCGCGGCTGCACACCCGCAGCGCCAACGCCGGCTGGTTCGGCGCGGCCCTCGACCAGCTGCCGGCCCTGCTGACCATGGAAAGGCTGCTGTTCCGCGTGATCTGGATCGGCTTCGTCCTGCTCAGCCTCACCGTGCTGTCCGGCCTGGTGTTCTCGGAAGAGCTGTTCGGCCGTCCGCTGGTGTTCGACCACAAGACCGTGTTCGCGCTCCTGTCCTGGGCCCTGTTCGCCGCGCTGCTGGCCGGGCGCAGGTGGCAGGGCTGGCGCGGCAAGACCGCGCTGCGCTTCACCCTGGCCGGCTTCGCCACCCTGGCGCTGGCCTATGTCGGCAGCCGCTTCGTGCTCGAAGTGGTGCTGCACAGGAGCGTCGCATGAGCCGCATCCTGTTCTGGATCGCCCTGATCGCCCTGGTCGTGTTCGCGGTGCGCAGCAAGCTGCGCGCCATCCAGCGCCGCAATACGCCGCCCCCGCCGCCGCGCCCGCCCGCCCAGGGCGGCGAGATCGAGGCCATGGCGCAATGCGCCCATTGCGGCGTCTACTTCCCGGCCTCGGAGGCGGTGCGCGCCGATGGGCTGGACTACTGCTCGCCAGGCCACGTGCGCCTGCCGCCCCGGTAAGCGCACGTGGCGGGATCCCGGCCGCTGTCCGCCGAGGCGCGCGTCACCCTGTGGCGCTCGCTGCAAACCTTCACCGTCACCCGCGTCGTCATCGCGCTGGTGCTGCTGCTCTACCTCGGCCTCGATCTCGACAGCGGCCGTCTCCGCATCGACCCGGTCAACGCCGAAACCTGCATCGCCTACGCGGCCGCCGCCATCCTGTTCGCCCTGGTGGCGGCGCGCTGGCAGCGCCGCTACCTGGTGCAGCTGGGCGTGCAAATCGCCACCGACCTGGCCGCGATCTCGCTGCTGTACCTGGCCTCGGGTGGCATGCGCAGCGGCCTGGGCATCCTCTACCTGTTCCCGCTGGCGGGCGCCGCCATCCTGGCGCCGCTGGTGCTGGCCTTGTTCTCGGCCTCGGTCGCGACCCTATTCCTGCTGCTCGAAAGCGTCTGGCAGCTGGTGCTGCACGAGCGCGAGCCGCCGCTGGTGCAGGCCGGCATGTACGGCGCCGCCTTCTTCGCCTGCGTGCTGCTGGTGAACCGGCTGGCCGCGCGCCTGCTCGGCCAGGAAGAACTGGCGAGCCGGCGCGGCACCGACCTGCGCGTCCAGCAGTCGATCAACCAGATCGTGATCGCCGACGTCGGCGACGGCATCCTGGTCGCCGACGACGAGGGCCGTATCCATACCGGCAACCCGGCGGCGCGGCGCATGCTTGGCCTGGAGGGCAAGGCCGAGGGCTTCCGCCTGCAGGACGTGCCGGCCTTCGAGCCGGTGGCCGCGGCCTACATGGCCTGGCTGTCGGCGCCGGGCGAGGGCGCCTGGTTCGAGACCATCAAGCCCTGGCAGGAGGGGGAGGGCGCCGGCGGCGTGCGCGGCCGGCGCGACCAGCCGGTCCACCTCAAGCTGCGTTTCGCGCGGGTCGACACCGAAGGCCAGGCGGGCGGGCGCAGCGTGATCTTCATGCAGGACGTGAGCGCCATCGAAAACCAGGCGCAGCAGCTCAAGCTGGCCTCGATGGGACGCCTGACCGCCAGCATCGCGCACGAGGTGCGCAACCCGCTGTCCGCGATCGGCCACGCGACGGCCCTGCTGGCCGAGGACCTGCATGGTCCGGCCGAGGTGCGCCTGCTGAAGATCGTGGGCGACAACGTGGCGCGCGTGAACCGCATGGTCGAGGACATCCTGCAGCTCTCGCGCAAGGCCCAGCCCAACGGCGAGCCGGTGCCGTTGGCCCACTTCCTGGCCGAGCTCAAGGCCGAATTCTGCGAAATCCATGGTCTCGAGGGTGATATAGTCTGGCTGGGCGAGGCCGGCGACGCCACCGTGCGCTTCGATCCGCTGCACCTGCACGAAGTGCTGCTCAACCTGCTGAACAACGCGGTGCGCTACGCCAGCCGCAAGCCGGGCAGCATCCGCATCTTCCCGTCCAGCGACGCCACCGGACGCGCGGAACTGCACGTGCAGGACGACGGACCCGGCATCACGCCCGAAGTGCGCGCCCACCTGTTCGAACCCTTTTACACCACCTCGAGCAAGGGCACCGGCCTTGGACTCTACCTGGCGCGCGAGCTGTGCCTGAACAACGATGCGAAACTCGACTATGAATACCGGTTCGACCAGACCGCGCTGGGCCCGCGCAAAGCCACGGGCCGCTTCGTCATCAGCTTCCTTAACGCCAAATAAGGAGCGGCCATGAGCGCCCCCCGCATCCTGGTGGTCGACGACGAAGCCGACCTGCGCGAACTGCTCGAGATCACCCTGCTCAAGATGGGCCTGGACGTCGACAGCGCCGCCACCCTGCGCCAGGCGCGCAGCCTGTTCGACGAACACGACTACGCCCTGGTGCTCACCGACATGCGCCTGCCGGACGGGCTGGGGATCGAGCTGGTGCGGGAGATCAGCGCGTCCGGCAAGGGCACGCCGGTGGCCGTGATCACCGCCTTCGGCAGCGCCGAGAACGCGGTGGTGGCCCTCAAGGCCGGCGCCTTCGACTACATCGCCAAGCCGGTGGCGCTGGATGCGCTGCGCGTGATGGTGCGCTCGGCGCTGAAGGTGACGGAGAAGGACGGCCAGGCCGGGGAGGACGCCGCCGGCTCGCGCCTGATCGGCAATTCGACCGCCATGCAGTCGCTGCGCGCCCAGATCGCGCGCCTGGCGCGCTCCAACGCCCCGGTCTCGATCACCGGCGAATCCGGCGCCGGCAAGGAGCTGGCCGCGCGCGAGATCCACGCCCAGAGTTCGCGCGCCGCCAAGCCCTTCGTCGCCGTGAACTGCGGCGCCATCCCCGAGACCCTGATGGAGGCCGAGTTCTTCGGCTACCGCAAGGGCGCCTTCACCGGCGCCGCCGACGAGCGCGAAGGCTTCTTCCAGGCCGCCGACGGCGGCACCCTGATGCTGGACGAAGTGGCCGACCTGCCGCTGGCGATGCAGGTGAAGCTGCTGCGCGCGATCCAGGAGCGGCGCGTGCGCAAGATCGGCGCCACGGTGGAGGAGCCGGTCGACGTGCGCATCGTCAGCGCCACCCACCAGGACCTGGCGCGCTGCGTCGAGAACGGCAAGTTCAGGCAAGACCTGTTCTACCGCCTGAACGTGATCGAGCTGGCCCTGCCGCCCCTGCGCGAGCGCCTGGACGACCTGCCGCTCCTGTGCGACGCGATCCTGGCGCGCCTGGCCGGGCCGGGCAAGGCCGCGCTCGGCCCCGGCGTGCTCGAGGCCCTGCGCGCCTACTCCTTCCCGGGCAACGTGCGCGAGCTGGAGAACGTGCTGGAGCGCGCGCTGGCCTTCGCCAACGAGGGCGTGATCGAGGTTGGCGACCTGTCGCTCAAGGCGGCGCGGCCGGTGGACGCCGGCGTGCGAGAACCCTTGCCGCCGCCGGTCGCCCCGGCCATGCCGCTCAGCCCCGAGCCGCCGCCCCCGCTGCCGGCCGCGGCGCCGCTGCCGACGCCGGCCCCGGTGGCACTGGGGCCGGCCGAGCTGCCCAGCAACCTGCCCGAATACCTGGCCCAGGTCGAGCGCGACATCATCCAGCGCGCCCTCCAGCAGACCCAGTTCAACCGCACCCAGGCGGCGAGCCTGCTCGGCATCAGCGTGCGCCAGCTGCGCTACCAGATGCAGAAGCTCGAGATCAGCGCCCCGGACGACTGAACCCTAGATCTAGTGTTGCGGGTTCGTCGTCGGTGTAATTTTGCGGAAATTAATATGGTGCAAAATGCACTTCCTCAGTGCAACAATGCCTCTTCTTGATTACCCAATAGGCAGCCGAAAATTCCGATGTTAGTGCTCGCTCACCGCGAGCTCCGCATCGTTCGGGAGACTACAAAAGTCAAGCCTCGGCACCACGAATCGCCTCAAAAATTGCGAATTTATTTTCTTGCCTCTATCGCAAACGAGGTACTACAATTAGTCTCATCTCAACGCCGGACACTAGATCTAGTGGTAGTGAACAAGAAGCAACTAGCTCATCCGCTAGCTCATCTGCTAGCTCACCTGCTAGATCCACCGGTAGTCGGCAAGCTCAGCTTCCGACACGATTCAACGAAAGATTCTTACCCTGCATATCTGGTTTGCCAGCTTAGGCCACCGGCTGGCGGGGTATCGCTTTGCTTTTAAATTTGTCAACGGCCGGTAACGGTCTCAGTGATAACAAAACGGCGGCTGCGGCTGCCATCCTGGAGGCTCAATGCAAACAGCACAAGACATCTCGATCAACCCGCACGTCACCCCAGGAACGACGGCGACCGGCGCCACCCCTGCCGAGATCGTTGCGCGTGGTGATTACCGCGTCATCCGCCGTAACGGCGCGGTGGTCGCGTTCGAGCCGAACAAGATCTCGGTCGCGATGACCAAGGCCTTCCTCGCCGTCGCCGGCGGGCAGGGCGCGGTGTCGGCGCGCATCCGCGAACTGGTGGAACAGCTGACCAACAACGTGGTGGCCGCGCTGGTGCGCCGCCAGCCGAACGGCGGCACCTTCCACATCGAAGACGTGCAGGACCAGGTCGAGTTGTCGCTGATGCGTTCGGGCGAGCATGACGTCGCCCGCGAATACGTGCTGTACCGCGCCAAGCGCATGGAAGAGCGCCGCGCGGCCAAGGAAGCCGCCGGCGGCAACGCCGTCCAGGCGCCGCAGATCCACGTGGTCGACGGCGGCGAGCGCCGTCCGCTGGACATGAACGTGGTCGCCGGCCTGATCAACGCCGCCTGCGCCGGCCTGGAAAAGCATGTCGACGCCGACGCCATCGTCTCCGAGACCCTGAAGAACCTGTACGACGGCGTGCCGCTGGAAGAGCTGCACAAGTCCGCCATCCTGGCCGCCCGCGCGCTGATGGAAAAGGACCCGGCCTACAGCCAGGTGACCGCCCGCATCCTGCTGCACACCATCCGCAAGGAAGTCTTCGGCAAGGAAGTGCCGCAAGCCGGCGCCGCCGCCGAGTACATCACCTACTTCCCGCAGTACATCGCCAAGGGCATCCAGCACGAGCTGCTGGATGAAGAGTTGGGCAAGTTCGACCTCGAGCGCCTGGCCAAGGCCATCGTCGCCGACCGCGACCTGCAGTTCGGCTACATCGGCCTGCAGACCCTGTACGACCGCTACTTCCTGCACGTGCGCGACGTGCGCATCGAGATGCCGCAGGCCTTCTACATGCGCGTCGCGATGGGCCTGGCCCTGCGCGAAGCCGACCGCGAAGCGCGCGCCATCGAGTTCTACAACCTGCTGTCGTCCTTCGACTTCATGAGCTCGACCCCGACCCTGTTCAACTCGGGCACCCGCCGTTCGCAGCTGTCCTCGTGCTACCTGACCACCGTCAGCGACGACCTGGAAGGCATCTACGACGCGATCAAGGAAAACGCGTTGCTGTCGAAGTTCGCCGGCGGCCTGGGCAACGACTGGACCCCGGTGCGCGCGCTCGGCTCGCGCATCAAGGGCACCAACGGCCGCTCGCAGGGCGTCGTGCCCTTCCTGAAGGTGGTCAACGACACCGCCGTGGCGGTCAACCAGGGCGGCAAGCGCAAGGGCGCGGTCTGCGCCTACCTGGAAACCTGGCACCTGGACATCGAGGAATTCCTCGACCTGCGCAAGAACACCGGCGACGACCGCCGCCGCACCCACGACATGAACACCGCGAACTGGATCCCGGACCTGTTCATGAAGCGCGTGATGGAGAAGGGCACCTGGACCCTGTTCTCGCCGTCCGAGACCCCGGACCTGCACGACCTGACCGGCAAGGCCTTCGAGAAAGCCTACGTCGCCTACGAAGCCAAGGCCGAGCGCGGCGAGATGGGCGTCTTCAAGAAGATCGAGGCGCTCGATCTGTGGCGCAAGATGCTGTCGATGCTGTTCGAGACCGGCCACCCGTGGATCACCTTCAAGGATCCGTGCAACATCCGTTCGCCGCAGCAGCACGTGGGCGTGGTGCACTCGTCGAACCTGTGCACCGAGATCACCCTGAACACCAGCGAGGACGAGATCGCCGTCTGCAACCTGGGCTCGGTGAACCTGCCGCAGCACATGAAGGGCGATGGCCTGGACCACGTCAAGCTGCAGAAGACCATCCGCACCGCGATGCGCATGCTGGACAACGTCATCGACATCAACTACTACGCCGTCGACAAGGCGCGCAACTCGAACCTGCGCCACCGCCCGGTCGGCCTGGGCATCATGGGTCACCAGGACTGCCTGCACATGATGCGCGTGCCGTTTGCCTCGGACAAGGCCGTCGAGTTCGCGGACAAGTCGATGGAAGCCGTCTGCTACTACGCCTACCTGGCCTCGACCGAGCTGGCCGAGGAGCGCGGCCGCTACGAGTCCTACACCGGCTCGCTGTGGGACCGCGGCATCCTGCCGCAGGACTCGATCAAGCTGCTGGCGGAAGAGCGCGGCGGTTACCTGGAGCAGGACGCCAGCGAGAGCATGGACTGGAGCGTGGTGCGCAACCGCATCAAGCAGTTCGGCAT
The DNA here is from genome assembly GCF_002007115.1 of Massilia sp. KIM. NCBI lineage: Bacteria > Pseudomonadati > Pseudomonadota > Betaproteobacteria > Burkholderiales > Oxalobacteraceae > Massilia > Massilia sp. KIM. The sequence goes on from NZ_MVAD01000002.1 coordinate 434,684, forward strand.
GCGTAACTCGAACTGCGTGGCGATCGCCCCGACCGCGACCATCTCGAACATCATCGGCGTGTCGGCCTGCATCGAGCCGACCTTCCAGAACCTGTACGTGAAGTCGAACCTGTCGGGCGAATTCACCGAGATCAACGCCTACCTGGTGCGCGACCTGAAGGCGCGCGACCTGTGGGACGAGGTGATGATCGCCGACCTGAAGTACTTCGACGGTTCGCTGAGCAAGATCGACCGCGTGCCGCAGGACCTGCGCGACATCTACGCCACCGCGTTCGAAGTCGAGCCGAAGTGGCTGGTGGAAGCCGCCTCGCGCCGCCAGAAGTGGATCGACCAGGCCCAGTCGCTGAACATCTACATGGCCGGCGCCTCGGGCAAGAAGCTGGACGAGACCTACAAGCTGGCATGGCTGCGCGGCCTGAAGACCACCTACTACCTGCGCACGATCGCCGCGACCCACATGGAGAAGTCGACCACCCGCACCGGCGCCCTGAACGCGGTGCCGGTCTCGGGCGGCCTGTCGGCCGGCCACGCGGCTCCGGCGGGCGCTCCCGCGGCGGCGAATGCGCCGCAGGCGTCGGCTCCGGCCGCCAGCGCGGAAGTGGTGGAAGGCGCCGCCTGCTACCTGCGTCCGGGCGATGCCGGCTTCGACGAGTGCGAGGCTTGCCAGTAAGCGCGTGAATGGTGCAAGCCAGCGATGGCTTGCACCAACACGCCGTCAAGTCGCCGTGGGTTTGAACACCAGCGTGACCCGGAATACCGCGACCTGAACAATGCCCTTAGCCTAAAGACCGTCGTTCCGGCGAAGGCCGGAACCCAAGTTCGCCAGCCAACCGCCAGCGCTTGATCCCCACCGGAACGACCATTTTTCAACACAACCGAGGCCGGAACCGCGCTTCCCCGCGATCCGGCCACGACAGAAGGATCAACAAACATGCTCTCTTGGGACGACGAACCGACCAGCGCCCCGCGCGCCCCGCAAACCGCAGCCAACCCGGAAGGCGCCCCCGCCTCCGAAGTGGCGAAGCGCGTCAACGCCGACGACAAGCGCATCATCAACGGCCAGACCGACGTGAACCAGCTGGTCCCGTTCAAGTACAAGTGGGCGTGGGACAAGTACCTGGCCGGCTGCGCCAACCACTGGATGCCGCAGGAAGTGAACATGCAGCGCGACATCGAGCTGTGGAAGAACCCGAACGGCCTGTCGGAAGACGAGCGCCGCCTGGTCAAGCGCAACCTGGGCTTCTTCGTCACCGCCGACTCGCTGGCCGCCAACAACATCGTGCTGGGCACCTACCGCCACATCACCGCGCCGGAATGCCGCCAGTACCTGCTGCGCCAGGCCTTCGAAGAGGCGATCCACACCCACGCCTACCAGTACATCGTCGAGTCGCTGGGCCTGGACGAGCGCGAGATCTTCAATGCCTACAACGAGATCGAATCGATCCACGACAAGGACCAGTTCCTGATTCCCTTCATCGAGGTCCTGACCGACCCGGACTTCAAGACCGGCACCGTCGAGAACGACCAGAAGCTGCTGAAGTCGATCATCGTCTTCGCCTGCATGATGGAAGGCCTGTTCTTCTACGTCGGCTTCACCCAGATCCTGGCGCTCGGCCGCCAGAACAAGATGACCGGCGCCGCCGAGCAGTACCAGTACATCCTGCGTGACGAGTCGATGCACGTGAACTTCGGCATCGACCTGATCAACACGATCAAGATGGAAAACCCGATGCTGTGGACCCCGGCTTTCCGTGACGAGATCAAGGAACTGTTCCTGAAGGCGGTCGAGCTGGAATACCGCTACGCCGAGGACACCATGCCGCGCGGCGTGCTGGGCCTGAACGCGCCGATGTTCAAGAGCTACCTGCGCTTCATCGCCAACCGCCGCGCCGTGCAGATCGGCCTGGACCCGCTGTTCCCGAACGAAGAAAACCCCTTCCCGTGGATGAGCGAGATGATCGACCTGAAGAAGGAGCGCAACTTCTTCGAGACCCGCGTGACCGAGTACCAGACCGGCGGCACCCTGAGCTGGGACTGATAGAGCGATCGCAGACTTCCTGCAAACCGGCGGCTTCGCTCCGCCGGTTTTTTTTGGCTATACTGAACGGCGTTGCTAATCCGGTAAGGACCGACGCCAGCGTTTCAGGACAGGATGAGCCAGAACCCACATTTGCTGCGCCGCCTGCTGCGCGCCAAGGACCGCATGGACGGCGCCCCGCACGAGGAGTGGCCGATAGTGCGACTGGCCGAGGTCAGCGCCGTCTCGAGCGCCCACTTCGCGCGCGAATTCAAGAAGGCCTTTGGCCTGCCGCCGCACCGCTACCTGCTCACCCGCCGCATCGAGCGCGCCAGCGCGCTGTTGCGCGACACCGACCTGCCGGTCACCGAAGTCGCCCTGCGCACCGGCTGGAACAGCATCGGCACCTTCGGGCGCATCTTCCGCGACATTACCGGCGAGAGCCCGGGCGACCTGCGCCTGCGGGCGCGCTCGGTTCCCGACCTCGGCCGGCAGGTGCCCGAATGCGTGGCGCGCGGCGCCCACCGTCCCGACCTCAACATCGCAGTTTTGGAGAAGCGGCGCCGGGAGGCCGCTGGCACACTGGAGCTCCATTCAAAGGAGACATCATGATTTCAGGTATCAATGTCGTCGGCCTGTACGTGCGCGACCAGGACGAAGCGCTCGACTTCTACGTCGCCAAACTCGGTTTCAAGGTCCACACGGACGTGCGCAACGGCGATTACCGCTGGCTGACGGTGCAGCATCCGGACCAGCCGGGCTTCCAGCTCGGCCTGTTCCGTCCCGGCCCGCCCGTGCACGACGCCGCCACCGCCCAGACCCTGCACGCGATGGTCGCCAAGGGCGCCATGCCGCCCCTGGTGCTGTCGGTCGACGACTGCCGCGCCACTTATGCAAGCCTGAAGGAGCGCGGCGTCGAGTTCACCCAGGAGCCGGTGGAACGTTACGGCAACGTCGATGCGGGCTTTCGCGACCCTTCCGGCAACGGCTGGAAGATGATCGAGAGCGCCGCACGAGCGCAGGCGCAGGCCGCCCACTGAAGCTCAGGAAAGGAACACCAGGACGATGAACTCGAAAGAACACGACATCCTGCTCGACACCTTACGCGCCCGCTTCGAAACGCACATGCATCGCCACGAAAGCCTTTCCTGGACCGAGGTTCGGGAGCGCCTGAAGAGCAAGCCCGAGGCCCTGCGGGCGCTTCATGCGATGGAAGAGAGTGGCGGCGAACCCGACGTGATCGGCAAGGATGAGAACGGGCGCATCGCCTTCTGCGACTGCTCCCCCGAGACTCCGCTGGGCCGGCGCAGCCTGTGCTACGACGAGGCCGCGCTGGCGGCGCGCAAGGAGAATAAGCCGCAGGGCAGCGCGCTCGGCATGGCCGCCGCAATGGGCGTCGAGCTGCTCACCGAAGAGCAGTACCGCGCCTTGCAGCAGCTGGGCGAATTCGACCTGAAGACCTCGAGCTGGATCGCGACGCCGCCCGAGGTGCGCAAGCTGGGCGGGGCGCTGTTCTGCGATCGCCGCTACGGCAAGGTGTTCACCTACCACAACGGCGTGCAGTCGTACTATGCGGTGCGGGGCTTCCGCGCGGTGCTGACCGTCTAGCGGATCCGAGATCGACGAAGGCCCTCGCCGGTCAAGGCGAGGGCATGTCGCCAGGCCCCGGAATAAGGGATGCCCTGAACGAAAGTGCAATCCGTCGTAGTATGGGCGGTCCCGTTTCACCATAAGGACGACCAGATGACCGACACCCTCAACCAGCGGGTCCTGCTCGCTTCCCGCCCCAGCGGTCTGCCGACGCCGGAGAATTTCCGTATCGCCCATGAGCCGCTGCCGGTTCCCGGCGAAGGCCAGCTGCTGCTGCAAATCCTCTACCTCTCGCTCGACCCCTACATGCGCGGCAGGATGGACGACGCCAAATCCTATGCCAAGCCGGTCGACATCGGCGGCGTGATGGAAGGCGGCACGGTGGCGCGCGTGATCGCCTCCAGGCATCCCGACTACGCCGTCGGCGACCTGGTGCTGTCGCACTCGGGCTGGCAAAGCCACGCGCTCTCGGACGGCGACAACCTGCGCAAGCTCGATCCGCAGGCCGCCCCGCTGAGCACCGCGCTCGGCGTGCTGGGCATGCCGGGCTTCACCGCCTGGGCCGGACTGCTGCAGATCGGCCGCCCGGCGCCGGGACAGACGGTGGTGGTGGCCGCCGCCAGCGGCGCAGTCGGCTCGGCGGTCGGACAGATCGCCCGCATCAAGGGCGCACGCGCGGTCGGCATCGCCGGCGGGGCCGACAAGTGCGCTTATGTGCGCGAGGAACTGGGCTTCGACGCCGTGATCGACCACCGCGCCCCGGACTTCGCCGCCCGGCTGGCCGAAGCCTGCCCGGACGGCGTCGACGTCTACTTCGAGAACGTGGGCGGCAAGGTGTGGGACGCCGTGTTCCCGCTGTTGAACGACTTCGCCCGCGTGCCCGTGTGCGGCCTGATCTCGCAGTACAACGCGCTCCCGCAGGCCGAACCGGGCCCGGACCGGCTGGCCCTGGTGATGCGCGACGTGCTCAAGAAAAGCCTGACCGTGCGCGGCTTCATCCAGCGCGAATTCCTGGCGCTGCGCCCGGCCTTCCTTGAAGAAGCGGGCCAGTGGGTGCGCGAGGGCCGGCTGCGCTACCGTGAAGACATCGTCGAAGGCCTGGAGAATGCGCCGGCCGCCTTCATCGACCTGCTCCAGGGCCGCAATTTCGGCAAGCTGGTGGTCAAGCTCGCGGACTGAGTAGGCCGGAAATGCTATAGTCTCCCGAGGTGTCTGGGAACGTTTCCAATCCCGGGCGCGACCAGAACACGACAGGAGACGGCGATGCAAACCGAGACCGGTGCGGAGATGAGCCGGCGCGTGTCACGCGCCTTGTGGACGGCGATGTCGGCGGCGATGTCGGCGGCGATAATGGCGGCGGCCGTGTCGCACGCGACCGCCGCCCCGAATGCGGCAGCGGCGCCAGCGCCTGTACCGATCACCGACGCCAGCCAGATGGTGCGCGCAGAAGGCGCGCGCTGGGTCAGCGCCGACGGCAAGCCGCTCACGCTGCGCGGCGCCAACCTTGGCAGCTGGCTGATCAACGAATTCTGGATGATGGGGCAGGGCAGCAAGGGCGTCGACGACCAGTGCAAGCTGGAGGCGGTGCTGGACCGCCGCTTCGGCTACCCCGAACGCGAACGCCTGATGAAGCTGTTCCGCGACAACTGGATGAGGGAACAGGACTGGGACCGGCTGGCCGCCTTCGGCGTCAACCTGGTGCGGGTCCCCTTCATCCATACCGTGGTCGAGGACGAAAAGAATCCCGGCCAGTTGCGCCCCGACGCCTGGCATTACCTGGACTGGGCCATCGCCCAGGCCGAGAAGCGCGGCATCTACGTGATCCTCGACCTGCACGGCGCGGCCGGCAGCCAGGGCTGGGAGCACCATAGCGGCTGCGCCGGCCGCAACCAGTTCTGGAGCGTGCCGGCCTACCAGGAGCGCACCGCGTGGCTGTGGCAGCAGGTCGCCGGCCGCTACCGCGACCGTCCGTCCGTGGCCGGCTACAGCCTGCTCAACGAACCCTGGGGCGCCGATTCGAAAACGATGGCGGCCGCCATCGAGACCCTCTACGCGGCGGTGCGCAAGGTCGATCCGAATCACGTGCTCATCCTGCCCGGCCACGTCAAGGACGACATCCAGGCCTATGGGAACCCGCGCGAACGGGGCATGCGCAACGTGGCATTCGAGATGCATCCCTACCCGGGCCATTTCGGCTGGGGCAAGCCGACGCGCGCAGTGCACCGCGACTGGCTGCGCTGCACTGGCAAAGGGTCCGGCAACGGCGCCAGCACCGTGTGCGCCTGGGACCGCCGCATCCGCGCCCTCGACACGCCTTTCTACCTGGGCGAGATCCAGCCCTGGGCCGGCCTGGGCCAGGAACTGGGCGGCCAGATCGCCCGCGCGAGCTTCGACACGTATGCGAAACTGGGCTGGGCCGCCACCGCATGGTCATATAAATACGTGAGTAACAAGGGCGGCCACGGCAAGGGCACCTGGGGCATGGTGACCAATGCCGCAGGCGAGCAGGTGCCGGCGCTGGACTTCAACACCGCGTCGCTGGAGCAGATCGAAGCCCTGTTCCGGCAGTTCGGCAGCCTGCGCTACGAGCCGCACGGTCCCTTGCTGCGCTGGATGACCAGCCCCCAGGCGCCGGACCCCTTCGCCACAGCGCGCCGTAAAGACCGCGCCGGTCCATGATTGGCCTATGATGTGGTTTTTTCCAGACTGACCAGGAGACGCCCTTGCAAGCCAAGACCCTGACGCTGCATGCCCTCATGCTCGCCAGCTTCACCGCGCTGTCCAGCGCCCACGCCGCGCCGCAGGCCGGCCGCACCGTCTACGAGAACAACTGCGCGAGCTGCCACAGCGTGGATGCCCAACTGTCCTCGCGCGCCGGCCCGGGCCTGTTCGGGCTCCTGGGCCGCAAGGCCGCGGCGGTCCCCGGCTACAACTACTCGAACGCGCTGGCCAAGGCCGGCGCCACCGGCAAGACCTGGACCCGCGAGGAGCTGGATCTCTTCCTGGCCGATCCGGCCCGGAACGTGCCGGGCACCACGATGCCCGTGGGCGTGCCCGACAAGGCCGCGCGCGCCGCGCTGATCGATTACCTGGCCAGCCTGCAAGGCCCGGCGGCCGCCGCCCAGGCGCCCGCGGCCGCCGCCGCCGAGCGCAGCGGCGGCTGGGACGAGAACCAGCCCGGCAAGATCCACCACATCAAGGCCAGCGACTTGCCGCCGCCCTTCGCCACCGACAGCGCCGGCAACGGCCCGCGCGTCGAAGCGCGTCCGAACGGCAGCATCCCGGCGGTGCCCGAGGGTTTCGCCGTCTCGGTCTACGCCCAGGACGAGGACAAGCCACGTCTGGCGCTGCGCGCGCCGAACGGCGACCTGTTCCTGGCCGCCACCAGCAAGGGCGAGATCAAGGTGCTGCGCTCGAAGAACGGCCAGGCGGCCGACACCGCCGGGGTGTTCGCCAGCGGCCTGGAGCGCCCTTACGGCATGGCCTTCTGGCCCTCGGGCGCGAATCCGCAATACCTGTATGTCGCCAACATCAACTCTATCGTGCGCATCCCTTACCGCAACGGCGACCTGAAGGCGCGCGGCGCGGCCCAGGTGGTGGTGCCGCATTTGTCGGACACCAGCGGCGGCCACACCACCCGCACCCTGGCGTTCTCGAAGGACGGCAAGACCATGCTGCTGTCGATCGGCTCGGCGACCAACGTCGCCACCGAGATCGGCGCCGCCCCGCCTGAGCCGCTGGCCAAGTGGGAAGCGCGCCATGGCGTCGGCGCGGCCTGGGGCGTGGAGACCGACCGCGCCACCGTCATGGCCTTCGACGTGGATGGGCGTAACCGCCGCACCTACGCCACCGGCCTGCGCAACTGCGTCGGCATGCTGGTCTACCCGTCTACCGGCGATCTGATGTGCACCGTGAACGAGCGCGACGCGCTGGGCGACAACCTGCCGCCGGACTACCTGACGCGGGTGAAGCAGGGTGGCTTCTACGGCTGGCCGTGGTACTACATCGGCGACAACGAAGACCCGCGCCTGAAGGGCCAGCGGCCCGACCTGAAGGGCAAGAGCATCGTGCCGGACGTGCTGATCCAGTCGCACTCGGCGCCGCTGGGCATGGCGGTGTACCACGCGCCGAAGGGCGCGAAGAACGCCTTCCCGAAGGAGTACGAGGGAGACGTGTTCGTGGCCCTGCACGGTTCCTGGAACCGTGGCGTGCGCACCGGCTACAAGGTGGTGCGGGTGTTCATGAAGAACGGCGTGCCGACCGGGCAGTACCAGGACTTCATGACCGGGATGGTGCTGAGCGACCGCGACGTGTGGGGACGGCCGTCGGGGGTGGAGGTGGCGCAGGACGGTGCGCTGCTGGTGGTGGACGACGCCGGCGGCGTGGTGTGGCGCGTGGCGCCGAAGCGCTGAAGCGCTGAAGCTCAGCTTACGGCGGACGTATCTCCGGTGTTCCCCGCCGCAGCGTGACCTCGGCGGGGAACCCGAGTTCCTTCGCACAGCTGCCGCTCTTTTCGTGGCCATGCGAGCAAACTTGGGTTCCCGCCTTCGCGGGAACGACGTGCTGAGGCTAACGCTAAGGCAAAGGTTGACGCTTACGCTATGGGCGGCGGTTAAAACTGCCGCGCATACCCCAGCGACAGCGCCCCGAAACGCTCGCGCTCATAGCGGATCGCCGGCGGCCCGCCGGCTTCCGGTCGCGGCAGGCTGAGCCAGGTGTACTGGAGGGTCAGGCTGGCCTGGGGCGACACCCGGTAGCCGAGACCCGCCCGCAGTTGCCAGACGAAGCCGCTCTTGGAGGCCGGTCCGAAGCAGTCGCAGTTCGCGCCCAGGCCCAGGCGCGGCAGCTTGATCCTGCCCCAGCCGATGCCGCCGCCGACGAAGCTGTCCAGCGACTGGGTCAGCCGGTCGGTCCGGTAGCCGTTGGCGAACAGCGCGTGGTAGCGCCCGCGCGCGTCGGCCGTCTGGCTCACCTGGCCCAGGCGCAGGTGCTCGACCTTGAAGCGCCCGGTCTCGTATTCCAGCTCGTAGCGCCAGTGCTCGCCCTGGCGCCCCATCATCAGGCCGCCGTGCAGGCCGCGTTCGAGGTCGGCGGTCCCGGTGAGGGGCGTCCCCGCGCCGAAATCGACCCGCGCGCGCATCTCGTCGAGGGTGTTGGCGCCCGCGTGCACGCCCCAGAATTTCACAGGCTCGGCGGCCTGCGCCTGCAGCGCGCCCAGCGCCAGCAGTGCGCCCGCCATGCCGAGCGGTTTCCATCTCTTCATCGCATCCTCCTCAGTTGCCGAATCCGGTGCCGAACACCGCATTCAGGTCCGCCGCCGTCGCCTGGGCGCCGTGGGCCACACCCACCAGCTGGACCTGCTCGAAATAGTGCTGCTCGACGGCTTCGACGAAGCCGGCCGCGCTGGTCGACTGGTAGCTGGCGGCCAGTTGCTGGACCAGCGCCTGCACCGAGGCGCTGTCGTGGTTGGCGAGCAGATAGCCTTCGGCGTCGAACTTGAAGGCATTATCCATAGTGACGCCGAACTTGGCGCCACGGTCGCTGTAGCCCTGGCTCGTCAGGCCCAGCTGCTGAGCCTGGGCCAGGGTGGCCAGCTCGGTGCGGCCCTGGGCGTCCTGGAACAGGTGCACGCCCACCGTGCCCGCGCTGCCGGCAGCCAGCGCCTTGAAGCCCGGCCCGCCGGCCACTTTCTCGTAGCAGGCGTAGGGCAGCGGCTGGCCGTCGACGGCGTAGGTGCCGTCCTGGGTGAAGGGCTGGTACCAGGTGGAGACCTCCAGGGTGCCCGGCAGGCCGGTCATCGAGTCCCACACCACGCCCTGGAACAGGTTGCCCACGCCGGCGGCCTGGATGGCGGCGTCCTTGACGTCGTCGGTGTAGTACAGATCCCCATTGGCCAGGCGCACGCCGTAGACCTGGTCCGGCAGGCTGCGGTCGAAGGACAGCAGGCCGGGGTCGACGATCACGCCGTTGACCAGGCCGTCTTCGTCGCCGCGCGCGCCGTCGGTCAGGGTGATGACGATGCGGTCGACGCGGCCATCCTGGTCGAGGTCGACCAGGGTGGCGCCGTCGTCGATGGTGGCGAGGTTCTGGTCGTCCAGGAAGCTGTACCAGGTGCCGCTGGCGCTGTCGAACTTGACGAAGTCGTTGGCGGCCACGCCGGTCTGGCCCAGCTCGATCACGACGCGCGTCTGCAGGCCCGCGCGGCCCGGGTCCAGGTCGGGCAGGGCGGCCACGCCCTCGGCCGAGGTGACGGTGAAGTTGAACACCGGCGAGGCCGCGCGCTGCTCCTGCGGCAGCGCGGCCGGCAGGTCGGTCAGGCTCAGGTCGCGCAGCTGGGCGCCGCTGGTCAGCTGGACCGGCGCCAGGCCGTCGCCGAGCGAACCCGCGATCACCGCGCCGAACGAGGACACCGGAGCATTCACGCCCTTGGCGAAGTCGGCCAGGGAGCCCAGGGGAAGCAGGGCGACAGCGTTCTGCTGCCAGTCGAGGACGCCGTCCTGGTTGTAGTCGCCGCCATAGGCGGCCAGCTCGATCGAGGGCGTGACGCCGTCGCGGTCGGTGACGATGGTGACGCTCACCGGCGCCGAACCGACCACCTTGCCGCTGGCGTCCCGGATTTCGACGGTATATGTATACACGCCGTCATCCAGGGCGCCCGGCGCCACCTTGATACGGCCGGCGGCGGCGTCCTCGGCGCTGACGGCCTGGGTGCCGACCACCTGGCCGTTCGGGTCCAGCAGGCGCACGCTGCCGCCCGCGCTCAGCAGGCCGCTGCCCTGGACCGTGAACGCCGGTGTCCGCACGCTGGTCACGGTGTCGTGGTCGCTGGCGCCGTCGTCGGTGGCGGGATCGAGGCCGGTTTCGAGCACCGGCTCGGGTTGCGGATTCGGGCCCGGCTGCGGCTGAGGTTGAGGCTGCGGCTGCGGCTGCGGCTGCGGCTGAGGCTGAGGCTCAGGCTGTGGTAGTGGTTGTGGCTGTGGTTGCGGTTGCGGTTGCGGCGGAACGTCGTTGTCGACCACGGTGCCGGTGCCATGCACGCCATTGACCGACACCACCACGCTCTCCGAGGATTCCACGAGGCTGTCGTCGACCGTGGCGATGCTCAGGCTGAAGCTGCTCACGCCGGCCGGAATCACGATCTTGCCGCTGGCCGGATCGCCGTTCTTCCAGCTCACGCCATGGCTGAAGGCCAGCGTCCCGAGGTCGGCGCTGGTGGCGGTGCCGCCGAGCACCAGCGAGAACTCGGCCGGCGCCACGGTGGCGGCGTTGAGGCCGACCGTGTACACCAGGCCGGCCCCTTCGGTCACCGTCGCGTCGAAGGGCGTCTGGCCGAGGTTGGCCGCGTCCTCGGCCACCACCGACACCACGTTCAGGCTGTCGTTGTCAGCGATGCTGCCGCTGGCCCAGACGCCGCCGACGGTGAGGATGGCGTTCTCGGTCAGCTCGACCAGGCTGTCATCCACGGTCGGCAAGCTGGCCGTGAAGGCGCTCACGCCGGCCGGGACGACGATCACGCCGCCTGCCGCATTGCCGTTCTTCCAGTGCACGCCGTCGCTGAAGGACAGCGCGCCCAGGTCGGTCACGTCGGCGCTGCCGCCCAGCGTGAGGGCATACTCGGTCGCGGCCGGGCTGGCGCCGTTCAGGGTGACGGCGTAGCGCAGCGAGACGCCTTCGACCACGCTGCTGTCGACCGGGGTGGCGCCGGTATTCGCGGCGTCCTCGGCGACCACCGTGCTGACGCTCTGGCTGTCGTTGTCGGTGATGCTGCCGGTGGCGTCCACGCCGCCCACGGTCAGGACCAGGGTTTCGGTGCTTTCGATCTCGCCGTCGTCCACGGTGCCGACGGTGACCTTGAAACTGGCCACGCCGGCCGGCACCAGGATCGCGCCGCTGGCCGGGTCGCCGTTCTTCCAGGTGACGTTGTCGCTGAAGACGATGCCGGCGCGGTCGGCCAGGGAAGCGCTGCCGCCCAGGATGAGGGCGAACTCGCTGGTGGCCAGCGGGGCGGCGTTAAGCTGCACGGTATAGTGCAGGATCGAACCTTCGGCGACGCTGGCGTCGGCCGGCGTCAGGCCGGTGTTGGCCGCGTCCTCGGCGATCACGGCGGACACGCTTACGCCGTCGTTGTCGGCGATGACGCCGGTGGCGGCCTTGCCGCCCACGGTCAGCACGAGCTGTTCGGCGCCTTCGACGGCGCTGTCGTCCACGGTCGGCACGGTGATGGTGAAGGAGGCGATGCCGGCCGGCACCACCACGGCGCCGCTGGCCGGGTCGTTGTTCTTCCAGGCGACGCCGCCGCTGAACACGAAGCTGCCGCGGTCCTGGGCGTCGGCGCTGCCGCCGATCGCCAGGCTGTACTCGGCCGGAGCCAGGCCGGCGCCGCTCAGCGTGACTGTATATAACAGGTCGCCGCCCTCGGTCACCGTGGCGTCGACCGGATTGGCGCCGCTGTTGGCCGCGTCTTCGGCCAGCACGCCGCTCACGCTCTGGGTGTCGTTGTCCTCGATGTTGCCGGTGGCGCTCACGCCGCCGACCGACAGGATCGCCGTTTCCGGGTTCTCGATCAGGGTGTCGTCCAGGGTCGGCAGGGTGACGCTGAAGCTGGTGACGTTGGCCGGAACCACCACCACGCCGCTGGATGGGGTGCCGTTCTTCCAGGCGACGCCGGCGCTGAAGGCCAGCTGGCCAAGGTCGGCGCCGCTGGCGCTGCCGCCCAGGACGAGCGCGTATTCGGTGCTGGCCGGGCTGGCCGCGCTCAGCGCGACGGTATAGCGCAGGCTCGCGCCTTCCGTGACCGTGCTGTCGGCCGGATTGGCGCCGGTATTGCCCGCGTCCTCGGCTTTCACCGCACTCACGCTCTGGGTGTCGTTGTCGGTGATGGTGCCGGTGGCGGCCTTGCCGCCCACGGTGAGCACCACCGTCTCGCTGCTTTCGATGGCGCTGTCGTCGACCGTGGCGACCGTGATCTTGAAACTGCCGACCCCGGACGGAACCACCACCACGCCGCTCGCCGCGTTGCCGTTTTTCCAAGTGACGCCGTTGCTGAAACCGATGGCGCCACGATCTCCCGCAAGCGCGCTGCCGCCGATCGCCAGGGTGTGCTCGCCGCCGGTGCCGTTCAGGGTGACGCTGTAGACCAGGCTTCCGCCTTCGACCACGCTGCCGTCGAGCGGATTGGCGCCAGGGTTGGCAGCGTCCTCGGCGACCACGCCGGCGACGCTCGCCGCGGGCTGGGCGTCGTTGTCGTTGATGGTGACGACGCCACTGTTGTCGACGATCGCCGCGAACGAGCTGTCGCTCAGCACCACGTTCAGGGCGCGGGCGCCGTCCACGCTCGCATTGTCGACCAGCGCGATGGTGATGGTCTTGCTGGATTGGCCTGGCGTGAACACCAGTTCTCCGCTGGTGCTGCCATAGTCGGCGCCGGCGCTGGCGCTGCCGTTCTGGGTGGCGAAGTTGACCTTGACGGTGTCCGAAGTGGCCTTGCTGAGCGTGACCGTGACGGTCGCGGTGCCGTCGCCCTCGTTGACCGTGAGGTCGCCCACGCGCAGTTGCGGCTGGCTCGCCAGGTAGGTGTTCAGTTCCTGCAGCAGGCCGACGGTGGCCGCGCTGCCGCTGACGGTGCGGTCGCTGTCGATGGCCAGCGTCTTGCCGTTGAAGGTCAGGCCGATGAAGGTGTGCGGGTCGCCATTCTGCTCCGTGTTCGGGTCGACCGTGTAGAAGCCGGTGGTGGTCTTCAGGGTCGTCGGGGCGCCGGTGGCATAGAACACCATGGTCGTCACCGGGCTGCTGGGCGCGCGCCAGTTGATCACGCCGGTGATCTCGTGCTGCACGCCGGCCGCGTCGGTGATCAGGATGGTGCCCGACTTGTCGTTGCCCTGGGAGCCGCCGAACTGGCCCGTGGTGCTGGCCTGGCGGAACTGGAAGTTGGACCAACCCATATCCTTCAGGTAGGACGCGGCCGAAGCCTGGTTGCTCTTGTTGGCGTCGCCAATGAAGCCATTGGCAAAGGAAACGGAAACGGTAGGTACGGCCATGGATAGCCCAGCGTAAAAGTGGATGAATGGGGTACGGCGGAAAAGGGCGAGGCGGGGAGGGGACTCGTACTACGTGATGCGGCGTGGCGGCAGGGATGGGGCCGTAACCAAGAGTGTAGTGGTTAGGATTTCGTGCAGGCAAGAGCGAGGCACTTGTTCATGATGTTTTGCGCTGCCAGGACGGCAATTCGTTGTCCACTGGCTACACGAGGTCCCTGTACATGCCGATGCGGCAAGCGGGCCGCGCCGATGCTCGCGCCGCCCGCTTCACGCCGCCGTTATCATCGGGACAAGCTGTTCCGCAGCCGACCAGGAGACCGCATGACCGACCGTTTTGCCGTGCACTACCTGCCCGAAGCCTTTTCCGTGGCCGGGCAAAAGCTGATGGGCCGCCAGTCGGCCGGGGTCGGCCTGCTGCGCGCCATGGCGCGCGACCCGGCGCTGTCGGAGCTGGGCTGCTTCGCGGCCGAGCGCAGCCACGCCGAAGCCTTCGAGGCCGTTTTGCGCGCCGAAGGCTACCGCGGCGGCCTGCGCGCGCTCGCGCCCTCCGCGCCCGAGGAGCTGGCCTGGTTCGGCAGCCTGTATCACCCTGGGCCGGAGATCGCGCCCCTGGCCTGGCGCCGGCTGCGCGCGGGCGACCGCCAGTACAGCCTGTGCGGCATCGTGCACAGCACCGCCGGCCACGAGATGATGGGCACCGTCGCCGGGCTGCTGGTGGCGCCGGTGCGCGGCTGGGACGCCATCGTGTGCACCTCGCGCGTGGTGCGCGACAGCGTGCGCGTGCTGGTCGAGGAGCAGGCGGCCTACCTGCGCGCGCGCCTGGGCGCGACCCGCTTCGAGCTGCCCCAGCTGCCGCTGATCCCGCTCGGCGTGCACTGCGACGAGCTGGAGCCGGACCAGGACCGGCGCCACGAGGCGCGCGCGCGCCTGGGCATCGGGGAGGGGGACGTAGCGGTGCTGTGCCTGGGACGCATGTCGCTGCACGCCAAGTCGCACCCGCAGCAGATGTTCGCCGCGCTCGAGCGCGCCGACAAGGGCGGCAGGCAGGTGCACCTGGTGCTGTGCGGCTGGTTCGCGGGCGAGGGGATGGCCGCCGCCTTCCGCGAGGCGGCGGCGCTGCTCTGCCCTTCGGTGCGCCTGGTCGAGCTGGACGGACGGGAGCCCGAGCGCAAGCGCGACGCCTGGGCCGCCGCCGACATCTTCACTTCGCTCTCGGACAACGTGCAGGAAACCTTCGGCCTGACCCCGGCCGAGGCGATGGCGGCAGGGCTGCCTTGCGTGGTCTCGGACTGGAACGGCTACCGCGACACGGTGCGCGACGGCGTCGACGGATACCGCATCCCGAGCATCATGCCGGGCCCCGGCGCCGGGCAGGACCTCGCCACGCGCTACGACGACGGGGTGGACAGCCTCGACATGTACTGCGGCCACGTGAGCCAGGCGGTGGCGCTGGACGGCGCCAGCCTGTGCCAGGCCTATGGGGCCCTGATCCGCGATCCCGAGCTGCGCCGGCGCATGGGGGAGAGCGGGCGCGCCCGGGCGCGCCGCGAATTCGACTGGAGCGCGGTGCTGGGGCGCTACCGCGAGCTGTTCGCCGAGCTGGCCGAGCGCCGCCGCGCCGATCCGGCCCTCGGGCCCCCGCTGCCGGGGCAGGCGCCGGACCGGCCGGATCCGTTCCGGCTGTTCGCCAGCTATCCGACCCGGCTGCTGGGCACGGGCGCACTGGTCGAGCTCAAGCCCGACGCCTCGCTGGCCCTGGTGCGCAGTTACCGCGAGCTGGCGGTCAACCGCTACGCGCAGGCCTCGCTGCCGACCCTGGAGGAGTTCGGGCTGATCTTCGGGGCGATCGGGCCGCGCCCGATGCAGGTCGAGGAGCTGATCGATACCCTCGGGCCCTGGGACCGGCCGACGCTGCTGCGCGGTCTGGCCTGGCTGTGCAAGATGGACATGCTGAGGATTACCGAAGGATGAGAAACGGCCGGCGCGCGCCGGCCGCGGGATGCGCTGACGCCGTGGTTCAGGCGGCGCGCGCCAGGTCGCCGCGTCGGGCGTTGTCCAGGCTCCAGGCCCCGGCCCCGAAGGCCACCACCTGCAGCAGGCCGCCGGCCATGGTGATGTTCTTCAGCAGATGGATGAGCTGGTTCTGGTCGGCGATCGCGTGGTGGAAGGCGAAGGCCGTGACCACCGAGAAGGCCGCCAGCACGCCGGCCACCAGGCGCGTCTTGAGCCCGAGCGCCAGCATCGCGCCGCCGCCCACCTCGATCGCCACCGCCACCGCCAGCCCGAGGGTGGCGAAGGGCAGGCCCGAGGAGGCGATGTAGCCGATGGTCGCCGCCGGCGCCATCAGCTTGCCGACCCCGCTCACCACGAAGATGGTGGCCATCAGGATGCGGCCGATGGCCGGGATCAGGGAGTCCTTGGTGCTGGTGTTCATGCTGCTTCCTTTCTTCCTGGGTAGGTGGCGGTCGGGTCGCGGCCGCGATTACAGCTGTCCGGTGGTGCGCAGGTGGGCGCCGATGCGGTCGATCTCGCGTTCGCCGCGCTCCAGGGCCTCCAGGCTGGTGTGCACCGAGTAGTAGCCGGTCACCAGCTCGTGCGGGTGACGGGCTGCCGAGCCGAGCACGAATTCGGTGTCGGCCTTGGCCTCGACCGTGATCGGGGCGTCGCCGTCGGCGAACACCGTGACGTCGCCGGCGATGCGCGCCTCGCCCGCCTGCAGGGCGCCGCGCCCGACCGCGATCCAGGCCACCTCGTGCCCGGCGGGCGGGGTGAAGGTCCAGCGCTCGCCATCCTTCAGCTTGACGTGCAGGTAGGTGATCGGGGCGCGGGTCACGATCGGG
Source organism: Massilia sp. KIM (assembly GCF_002007115.1). Classification (NCBI taxonomy): domain Bacteria; kingdom Pseudomonadati; phylum Pseudomonadota; class Betaproteobacteria; order Burkholderiales; family Oxalobacteraceae; genus Massilia; species Massilia sp. KIM. The sequence continues at coordinate 451,168 of NZ_MVAD01000002.1, forward strand.
CTGGCGACGCCGCCGTAGGCGCCGATCACGACGCGCACGGGGCCGCTGACCGGCACCTGGTGCGGGGCCAGGTAGTGGCTGTGGGCCGGGCCGTTCTCGTCTTCCGGCGGCAGGGCGAGCCAGAGCTGGAAGCCGAGCGCGGTCCCGTCGCCGGCCACGCCGCCGCCATGCCAGACCCCGCCGCCCGCGTTCATCCATTCCACGCCGCCGGCGCCGAGCACGCCGGCGCTGCCGGTGGTCTCGCGGTAGCTCACCGCGCCGTCCATCACCACGGTCACGGTGGCGATGCCGGAGTGCGGATGCATGCCCATCGGGGCGCCGCCGGCGCGCAGCTGGAAGCGGTCGAGGAAGACGAAGGGCTTGATCATCTCGCCCAGGTCGCCGGGACTCACCAGGCGGGTGATGCCGCCGCGCGTGTGGCCGGCGGTGCGTAAGGCGATGGCGCGCGTAGTGGGGACGGTCGTGGGGACGGTGGTGGTGTCGAGGACGGTGCTCATGTCGGGTCTCCTGTGATGCCGCGGCAGCGGCGTGTCTGGTGCATGGGTGCCATCTTAGGTAGAGGAAGCCGATCGGTGAAGCCCATATAATTCGATGATAAGTATCGATGGAGACGATAGATGCTCGACGGGATGTCCATGGACCAGCTGCGCACCTTTATTGCCGCAGCCGACGAAGGCAGTTTCTCGGCCGCGGGCCGCAAGCTGCGGCGCGCGCAATCGGTGGTCAGCCATACGCTCGCCAACCTCGAGATGCAGGTGGGTTTCGCGCTGTTCGATCGCAGCGGCCGCTACCCGCAGCTCACCGAGGCCGGCCGCGCGCTGCTCGAAGAAGCGCGCGCCGCGGCCAGTTGCATGGACGCGTTCAAGGCGCGCGCACGCACCCTGGCCGAGGGTCTCGAGCCCGAGCTCGCGGTGGCGGTCGACGTGATGTTCCCGATCGCGACCCTGACCGAAGCGGTGCAGGACTTCCACCGCCGCTTTCCGTCGACGCCGCTGCGCCTGTATGTCGAGGCGCTGGGTGCGGTGGTGCAGCCGCTGCTCGACGGCCAGTGCCGCATCGCGGTGATCGGTTCGCTGCCCGAGGTGCCGAAGAACTGCGCGTCCGAGTACCTGCTCGGCGTGCCGGCGGTGACCGTGGTCGCTCCCGGCCATCCGCTGGCCAGGGTGAAGGGCATGGTCAAGCGCGCCGCGGCCGCGAAGGAAGTGCAGCTCGTGCTCACCGACCGCTCGACCCTGACGTCGGGACGCGATTATGGCGTCTACTCGCCGCAGGTGTGGCGCCTCGCCGACCTGGGCGCCAAGCACGCCTTCCTGCGCGCGGGCCTCGGTTGGGGCCACATGCCGCTGCACATGGTGGAGGACGATCTGGCGCGCGGCGCGCTGGTGCGCATCCAGCTCGAAGCGCATCCGCTGCATGGCGGCGGCTTCTCGATGCACGCGATCTTCCTGAAGGACCAGCCGCCGGGACCCGCGGGACGCTGGTTCGTCGATCGTTTGAAAAGCGAATCGGTGTGACGGAGATTTTTTTGCGTCGCGTGGTCTCACGAAGTGGGCCTGCGATGTCCTTTTTTGCGCTCACTCGGTTGCGAACTCACAAAGTTTTCGTGTACTTTACGTGATTGAATTTGTCAAAACGAGAACATGTGTTATTGTCGCGGGCATCCGGACAAATAATCGATCGAATAATAGGACGCTGATTCAAACAGTATGCACGGAAGCGAAGCGAAAAGAACAAGCCGCACTGCCTGACCCACTGCTCAGGCAAGGCGGCTTTTTCTTTTCGCGCCCGCAAGGGTAGCGATGTGAAACGCGATCGAATCGGTGGCCTACGACGTTGGCTGAAGTGCTGCAATGGTGAGGAGTTGCAGCAGTTCAGCCGGTGCCGGATTCATTGGCCTTAACGTGTTTGGTTTGGGCCGATGAATAATTCGCCGGGACATGCAAATGACCAGGCGGGTTTCAACCTTGAGCGTTATATCTCATCGCAGATGAAGGAGAAAGAAAATGGCAACCGCTAAGAAACCAGCAGCAAAGGCAGCAGCAAAAGCGCCTTCGTCGTCGACGAAGGCAAGTGCGAAAACCGCCGCCGAGAAACCAGTCGCGAAGAAGGCAGCCGCCAAGCCGGCTGCCAAGGCCGCCACCAAGCCGGCAGCCAAACCCGCAGCTAAATCGGCAGCCAAGCCGGCAGCCAAGAAGGCCGCAGCAACCAAGACCACCGCCACCAAGTCGGCAGCAAAACCGGCTGCTAAACCGGCAGTGAAGAAAGCAGCTGCAAAACCGGCAGCAAAGCCGGCGGCGAAAAAAGCGACCGCAACCAAAGCCGCAGCAAAACCTGCAGCAAAGAAAGCAGCCGCTAAACCGGCAGCCAAGTCGGCAGCAAAAACCGCTACCAAGTCGGCAGCAAAACCGGCAGCCAAGAAAACCGCCAGCAAGGCAGCAGCCAAGCCGGTAGCGAAGAAAGCGACCGCTACCAAGGCAGCCGCCAAACCAGCAGCCAAGAAAGCCGCCGCAAAACCAGCCGCCAAGAAAGCCGCCGCTAAACCGGCTGCCAAGAAAACCGCTTCCAAGGCGGTAGCTAAACCGGCTGCCAAGAAAGCCGCTGCTAAGCCGGCTGCCAAGAAAGCCGCTGCTAAGCCGGCCGCCAAGAAAGCGACCGCTTCCAAAGCCGCCGCAAAACCGGCAGCTAAAAAAGCGACCGCCACCAAAGCCGCCGCCAAACCGGCCGCCAAGAAAGCGACCGCCACCAAAGCCGCCGCCAAACCGGCCGCCAAAAAAGCGACCGCCACCAAAGCCGCCGCCAAGCCGGCAGCCAAGAAAGCGACCGCCACCAAGGCCGCCGCCAAACCGGCAGCTAAAAAAGCGACCGCCACCAAAGCCGCCGCCAAGCCGGCAGCGAAAAAAGCCGCTGCTCCGGCCAAGGCCGCCGCCACCAAGGCAGCTGCTCCGGCCAAGAAAGCCGCTCCGGCCAAGACCGCCGCCACCAAGGCCGCTGCTCCGGCCAAGACCGCAGCGACCAAGTCGGCAGCCAAGCCTGCAGCCAAGCCTGCAGCCAAGCCGGAAGTGAAGGCTGAAGCCAAGCCGGAAACCAAGGCCGAAGCCAAGCAGGAAGCGAAAGCGGAAGCCAAGCCGGAAGCCAAGGCCGACAACAAGGCTGACGGCAAGGCCGAGAACAAGCCGGCGCCTGCCGCTCCGGCCGCCAAGACCGTGCTGGCTCCGGCCGCATGGCCGTTCCCGACCAGCAGCCGTCCGTAACCGAGGCGCCGGCTGACGCGCGTCTCAAGCGCGCGTCATAGCCAGTCTTGCCTGGTTAAGGCAAAATGCCGCTGTGTGATCTGTTCGCACAGCGGTTTTTTTTTGAGGAGTGTTCGTGCTGCCTATTCTTCAGTTTCTCGTCGATACCGCCGCCAGTCTGCTTGGCGGACTGCTGCTGCTGCGCTTCTGGATGCAGGCGATCCGCGTGCGTCCGCCGGTGCAGATCGGCCAGTTCACCTTCACCCTGACCGACTGGCTGGTGCTGCCCCTGCGGCGCTTGGTGCCGGGAATGGGCGGCTACGATTGGGCGAGCCTGATCGGCGCCTTCCTGGTGGTGCTGCTGGCCAGTTCGGTGACGCTGCTGGCCGGGGCGAGCGGGGAGATGGTGCTGCTGGGGGCCTTGTACCGGTTCCTGAACTGGATCCTGTACGGCTTCATGGCGCTCCTGATCATCGATGCGATCTTCAGCTGGGTGAATCCGAACGCGCCACTGGCGCCCTTCGTGCATGCGCTGAACACGCCGATCCTGCGGCCGATCCGCCGGGTGGTGCCGCCGATCGGGGGGATCGATCTGTCGGTGCTGGTGGCGCTGGTGCTCATCCAGATCATCCAGTTCGTGCTGCGGCAGATATTCATGTGATGGGTGGGGGAGCTGCGCTGCGGCTTCCCGGGTGCCTTAAATAAACTTGGGTTCCCGCCTGCGCGGGAACGACGTGCTGAGGGCGCGTGCTACCGGTGAATCATCGGCCTGCAGCCCAAGAGCGTCGTTCCCGCGAAGGCCTCGGCGGCCCCGCGGTAACCCAAGTTTTATCTGCTCAGCGTTAGCGCCCACCGCAAACGCAGCGCGCGCCCTCCAACTCAGCGGAACTTGAAGCCAAACGCCGCTTCAAACTTCGCGTCGAACTCTTCCTTCGTGAACGCATGGTTCTGCGCCCCCTGGCGCGCGATCTTGATCGCCCCCAGCAGGCTGGCGATGCGTCCGCTGGTCGGCCAGTCCAGGCCGTTCACGATGCCGTACAGCAGACCCGCGCGGTAGGCGTCGCCGCAGCCGGTCGGGTCCAGCACCTCGGTGGCCGGCACGGCCGGGATGCGGTGGTGCTCGCCGCCTGCGTAGATGTCCGAGCCCTCGCCGCCGCGGGTCACGATCAGCGCCTCCAGGCGTCCGGCGATGTCGGCCAGGCTCAAGCCCGTGCGGTCCATCACCATCTCGAATTCGTAGTCGTTGCAAGCCAGGTAGGTGGCCTGGTCGATGAAGCGGATCAGTTCCTCGCCCGAGAACATCGGCAGCTGCTGGCCCGGGTCGAACATGAAGGGCAGGCCCAGCTCGGCGCAGTCCCTGGCGTGCTGGATCATGCCGTCGCGGCCGTCCGGCGAGATGATCGCCACCCGCAGCTGCCCCTGCTCGGCGACCTTGTTCTCGTGCGAGAACTGCATCGCGCCCGGGTGGAAGGCGTTGATCTGGTTGTTGTCCTGGTCGGCCGTGACGAAGCACTGGGCAGTGTAGGCGTCGGCGATGGTGCGGATGCCGGCGGTCTCCATGCCCTGCTTGCCCAGGCGCTCGAGGTAGTCGCCGCCGTCCTGGCCGATGGTGCCCATGATGCGCGGCTCGCCGCCCAGCAGCTTGAGGTTGTAGGCGATGTTGACTGCGCAGCCGCCGTATTCGGTGCGCAGGGTCGGCACCAGGAAGGAGACGTTGACACGGTGCAGCTGGTCGGCCAGCAGGGTCTCGGCGAAGCGGCCTTGGTACTGCATGATCTTGTCGAACGCGATCGAGCCGCAGATCAGGGCGGTTTTGGTCATGGAAAAGCTTTCAGGGATAAAAAACGGCGATGTGGTAGCCGGAGGGCTCCAGGCCCTCCAGTCGGAAATGGAGCTTGACCGGCTGCTCGGCGCGCGCCTTGAAGCCGGCCGCCTGCCGCGCGCCGTCGCGCAGGTAGTCGCGCGGGCCGAACACGCGCCGCACCAGCGGCTTGTCGTCGGCGTCGGTCAGGGTCAGCTCGATGCTCGGCCAGGCCTGCACCAGCGTCGCCTCATTGCGCAGCAGGGTGCTGAGGGTGTAGGCGTTGCCGCCCAGGGTGGTCAGCTCACCCGTTTCGATCACCAGTTGGTCGATGTTTGCCGGCAGCTCGACGCTGCAGCCCACCAGGCCACAGGCCGACACCAGCGCGGGTTTCAGGCCCGGATAGCGCGCGGCCAGGGTGTCGCGGAAGCTGATCGCGACCTGGAAGGCGAGCGCCAGCAGCAGAAGGACGCTGCCCACGGCCAGGCCGATGCGCAGCGCCTTGCCCGACTGCTCGCGCTGGCGGCCGCGGCGCACGAACTCCGGCTCGTCGCTCTCCGGCACGCGCAGCTTGGGCGGCTCGATCCGGGTCGGCGTGAGCTTGGAGCGGCGCGCGCGCGACTCGGCGGCGCGGGCGCGCGGACTGACGGGCGGCTGCTTGAGCTGGGGCGGCGGCTGGATCGTGGCCTGGCCGCCGGACGATTCGCGCCGCAGCATCGAGGGAACGTCGCCCACCGGGGCCGCCGGACCACGGCCGGCCGGCGGCCTGGTCGCCGCTGCGGGCGCTGGTCGGTCGTGTTCCTCGTGTTCGTCATGCTCGCCGCCCGGCAGCGGCGCGGCGACCAGTTCCTCGTCGACCGGCAGGTCGAGCACGGCCGACTGGGCGGTGGTGGAGGGCTCCGCGGCGGCAGGCGTCTCAGGCGCCGGGGGCTCGGGCAGCGGTTCCTCCAAAGGTTTCGGTTCCGGTTCTGGTCCCGGGGCGGCTTCGGACCTCGGTTCAGGCGCGGTCAGCGGCTCTGGTTCTGATTCCGACTCCGCTTCCGGTTCCGGCTCCGGTTTCGGCTCCACTTCCGGTTCCGGCTCCGGCTCCAGCTCCAGCTCCGGCTCCGGTTCCGCTACCGGTTCCGGGTCCGCTACCGGCGCCGGTTCCAGTTCCGCTACCGGTTCCGGTTCCGCGTCCGGCTCGGCCGCCTCCTCAGGCGTGCCGGCGCCATCCTCCGCCACCTTGGGCAGGATGCCGTAGGGCGAGAAGGTGCGGTCGAATTCGAGGGTGTAGATCGGAACCCCGTCCTCTTCCTGCTCGGGAACGATGGCGGCGTCGTCGCCGGCGTCGGGCGCGGCAAAGGTCGGCGCGGACGCGGGAACGTCCACGGCGTCGATGACGAGGGTGGTGTCCGCAGTGGCGGCAGGTTCAGGCTGGGAGGCGGGCGCGGCGGATGCGCCGTCGGCAGGGGAGGGCGGGGCGGCCGAAAGATCGACCAGCCCCTTGTTGCCGTCGAAGACCTGCTGGCAGGCCCCGCAGCGCACGATGCCCCCGCGCAGCTTCAGCTGGTCTGCGGCGACACGGAACATCGTGCCGCAGTGGGGGCATTGGGTGGCCAGCGCCATGCGCTTATCCGCCGGTGGCGGAACGCGGCGGCGGCGCGGTGTCCTGGCCGAGCGTCCCGTGAAGGGCGACCCAGCCGTCCTGCTCGGCCCAGACGCCCAGCTTGATGAAAGGTGCGTAGGCGGCGGCCACTTCCTCGGCCTGGCGCGCCAGCACGCCCGAGAGGATCAGCGAACCGCCCGGCGCCACGCGGCCGGACAGCATCGGCGCCATCAGCTTGAGCGGGCTCGACAGGATGTTGGCCACCACGATGTCGAACTTGCCGCTGGCATGGCGCGCATTGCCGGAGGCCGCGAAGGCGTCCGGCAGGTAGTAGTCGATGGCGACGCCGTTGCGCTCGGCGTTGGCGCGCGCCGATTCGATCGCCTGCGGGTCGATGTCGACCCCGGCGACGTCTTGGGCGCCCAGCTTCTTGGCCACCATGGCCAGGATGCCGGAGCCGCAGCCGTAGTCCAGCACCGACTTGCCCGGCGCCGGATGGGCTTCCAGCCACTCCATGCACAGGCGGGTGGTCGGGTGGCTGCCGGTGCCAAAGGCCAGGCCGGGGTCGAGCTCGAGAATGAGCCCGTCCGGGTCCGGCGCCTCGTGCCAGCTCGGCACCACCCAGATGTTCTTGCCGATGTGGATGGGCTCGAACTGCGACTGGGTCAGGCGCACCCAGTCGGCGTCCGCCACCGCGCGGGTGGTGAAGGAGGGTACGACCGGCAGCTTGATGGCGTTGGCGGCTTCCTGGACGATCGCCAGCTGGTCGGCGTCGGTATCGGTGAGGGCGACCACGCGGCTGTGGTCCCAGGCTGCCTCGGTGGGCTCCATGCCCGGCTCGCCGAACAGGGGCTTTTCGGCCTCCGTGCCTTCGTCCGCGTCTTCCACCGAGACCGACAGCGCGCCCGCCTCCATCAGGGCGTCGGACAGCGCTTCCGCGTGCTCGCGGGCGATCTCGATGACGACTTCAGTCCAGCTCATGCTTCTGCCTTGGTTTCCGATTTGGCGCCGAGCGCGTTTTCCTTCGGCAGGTCCGGCTTGGCGGCCAGCTTGTGCTCCAGGTAGTGGATGTTGGTGCCGCCCTCGATGAAGCGGGCGTCGACCATCAGCTCACGGTGCAGCGGGATGTTGGTCATGATACCTTCGACCACCATTTCGGAGAGCGCGATCTGCATGCGGCGGATCGCCTGCTCGCGGGTGGCACCATAGGAGATTACCTTGCCAATCATCGAGTCGTAATGAGGTGGCACATAGTATCCCGCATACGAGTGCGAATCGACACGGATGCCGGGGCCGCCCGGCGGGTGCCAGGCGGTGATGCGGCCTGGCGAGGGGGTGAACTTGAACGGGTCTTCCGCGTTGATGCGGCACTCGATCGCGTGGCCCGACAGCATGATGTCGCGCTGGCGGAAGCGCAGCTTCTCGCCGCAGGCGATGCGGATCTGCTCCTGGACGATGTCGACGCCGGTGATCATCTCGGTGACCGGGTGCTCGACCTGGACGCGGGTGTTCATCTCGATGAAGTAGAACTCGCCGTTCTCGTACAGGAATTCGAAGGTGCCCGCGCCGCGGTAGCCGATCTTGCGGCAGGCTTCGGCGCAGCGGTCGCCGATCTTCTCGATCAGCTTGCGCGGGATGCCCGGCGCCGGCGCTTCCTCGATCACCTTCTGGTGGCGGCGCTGCATCGAGCAGTCACGTTCACCCAGCCAGACGGCATTCTTGTGCTCGTCGGCCAGCACCTGGATCTCCACGTGGCGCGGATTCTCCAGGAACTTCTCCATATAGACTTCCGGGTTGCCGAAGGCGGTGCCGGCTTCGGTCTTGGTGGTCTGCACGGCGTTCAGCAGGGCGGCCTCGGTGTGGACCACGCGCATGCCGCGCCCGCCGCCGCCGCCGGCCGCCTTGATGATGACCGGGTAGCCGATGCGGCGCGCGGTCTGGATGATTTCCTTCGGATCGTCCGGCAGGGCGCCGTCCGAACCCGGGACACAGGGAACGCCGGCCTTGATCATGGCCTGCTTGGCCGAGACCTTGTCGCCCATCAGGCGGATCGAGTCCGAACGCGGGCCGATGAACACGAAGCCGGACTTTTCCACGCGCTCGGCGAAGTCGGCGTTCTCCGACAGGAAGCCGTAGCCCGGGTGGATCGCTTCGGCGTCGGTGACTTCGGCCGCGCTGATGATCGCCGGCATGTTCAGGTAGCTGAGCGCCGACTGGGCCGGACCGATGCAGACCGATTCGTCGGCCAGCTTGACATACTTGGCGTCCTTGTCCGCTTCCGAGTGAACGACAACCGTCTTGATGCCCAGCTCGCGGCAGGCGCGCTGGATACGCAGCGCGATTTCACCACGATTGGCGATGAGGATTTTTTCAAACATGGTAGGTTCGGTGTTTCAGTGAAAACCGGCGCTCACAGGATATGCAGCGCCGGACACGACATGGATGAGCGGCGGCAGGAGTCGCCGCCAGGCCGGATGGCTTAGCCGATCACGAACAGAGGCTGGCCGAATTCGACCGGCTGGCCGTTTTCCACGAGGATCTTGGTGACAACGCCGGAGACATCGGCGTCGATTTCATTCAGGAGCTTCATCGCTTCGATGATGCACAGGGTGTCGCCTTCCTTGATGCTCTGGCCGACTTCGACGAAGGCCGGGGCGCCCGGGGCGGACGAACGGTAGAAGGTGCCGACCATCGGCGACTTGACCACGTGGCCGGTCGGCTCGGCGGCGGGGGCCGGTGCGGCGGCTGCCGGGGCCGGCGCCGGTGCGGCGGCCTGGACGGCCGGAGCCGAGTATTGCTGCACGCCCTGGGGCGGCATCACCACCATTTGGTTCTGGGGAATGGCGGACGACTTGACGATGCGAACCTTGCTTTCGCCTTCGGTCACTTCCAGTTCAGCGATGTCCGATTCAGCGACCAGGTCGATCAAAGTCTTGAGTTTTCGTAGATCCATGTGAAACCCCTTGGAATTATTCGTTTTGAGAGAGCAGGCCGGCGGTGGTGGGAGCCGCGACGCCGCTGTTACATGAAGTTGACGTAGATTAACGCTATTTAAGTACGAAGTCGATGGCAAACCGATATCCGTCAGGCCCCAATCCGCAGATCACGCCGCGTGCGATCGCGGACAGATAGGAATGGTGCCGGAAGGCTTCGCGTTGATGGATATTCGAGATATGCACCTCCACGAAGGGGATTGCCACCGCAGCCAACGCGTCGCGCAGAGCTACACTGGTATGGGTCAGGCCGCCAGGATTGATGACGATGGCGTCCACGCCTTCCTCGCGGGCGGCGTGGATCCTGTCGATCAGCGCTCCTTCATGGTTACTCTGGAAGCAGGCCAGTTCGGCGCCTGCCGCCTGGGCTTGCCGTACCGCCGCGCTCTCGATGTCGGCCAGCGTGGTCGCGCCGTACACCGCCGGCTCCCGGGTCCCCAATAAATTGAGGTTGGGGCCGTTGAGCAGCAGTAGCTTTTTCGCCATGGTGAGGAGTCTAGATGCCCGAAAGTCAGGCATTGTGCCGCCAAGCTCGGCTATTGGCAAGCAGTAAAATTGCCGTTTGATGAAGGCATGTTGGCAGCAGTTAGAATCGTACGGTCGTTCGTTTAGCCGTCCAGTTTGGCGAGGTCGGCGCGCAATTCGTCGAACTTGAGCTTGCCCAGGTAGGTCTTGCGCACCTGGCCATCCGCGCCGATCAGCACCGTATACGGCAGGCCGCCGGCGCTATTGCCGAACTCGCGCGACAATTCCGTGCCGCCCATGCCGGCCACGTAAAGCGGATACGCGATCTTCAGTTTCGCGGCGAATTCGGCCATGTTCGAGGGCGAATCGATGCCGATCCCGATCACGTTGAAGCGCTTGCCGCCATCCTCGCCGGCCAGGGCCGACAGCTCCGGCATCTCCTGCACGCAGGGGGCGCACCAGGTGGCCCAGAAGTTCACCAGCAAGGGCTTGCCCTGCCACTTGGCCAGCGACTGGGGCTTGCCCTCGAGGTCGTTGAGCGACTGGGCGAACAGGTTGTTCACCGCCGTGTGCACCTTGCCGCCAGTCGGGGCGATCGCGGTGGTGATCGGGGGAGGGTCCTTCTTGTTCAGCGCCACCAGGGCGCCCATCACGCCGAAGGCTGCGGCAACGGCCGCATAGGCGGCCACGTGTTTCTTGTTCATTCGTCCTGTTCCAGAGTCTCGTCGGTGCTCATGAGGGCGCGCAATCCGGCCGCGTCGACCCGCTGCAGGCGGCCGTCGGACCGGGGCTTGAGCGCCCCGCGCAGGTCGTGGAATTCGTAGAGTTCGGCGTGGACGTCGTCGTCGCCCCAGCGGAAGCTCACGGTCTCGACCGGCGCATGGCGCCCGCCCTTGAAATGCGGGGTTTCCGAGATCTCAATATTAACATTGCGGTTCAATAAGTATATTTCGACCTCCTTGGCGCTGTCGGCGAACAGCTGGAGGTGGATGGCGTCGTGCTCGCCCGCCGTGCCGTTGAGCACCGCGCCCGTGAGGTAGGGGCGGAACTCGGCCAAGGCTTCCATCACCTGCAAGGCGGTGCCGCGCAGGCCCGCCAAGCGCCGGCCGTGGCCGGGGCCGCCGAACAGCGCCAGGTACTTGCGCACCTCGCCCTCGAGCTGTATGTCGTCCGGCATCATGTTGGGCTTGGGCTCGTCGACGCCGAGCACCTGGCGCGCCGCCTTGCGCCTTGCCGTCGCGTAGTCGGCCCCATCCCGGGCAATCATGCGCGCAGCCGTGGCGGCGATCTCGGCGCGCAACTGGAGGAGATCGTTGTTCTGGGTCGGCATCATCATGGTCGGAATCATACTCCGAACGGAAAATGACAGCGGCTCGGGTAGAATCGCGTATTCGCCATTTGGACATTACTGCCATGCACATTCATATTCTCGGTATCTGCGGCACTTTCATGGGCGGCCTGGCGGTGCTGGCCAAGGAAGCCGGCCATCGCGTGACGGGCTGCGACGCCAACGTCTATCCTCCGATGAGTACCCAGCTGGAAGCCCAGGGGATCGAGCTGATCCAGGGCTACGGCCCGGAACAGGTCTCGCTCAACCCGGACCTCTATGTGATCGGCAATGTGATGACGCGCGGTAATCCGCTGATCGAGGAAATCCTGAACCGCGGCCTGCCGTACGTGTCGGGCCCGCAATGGATCGGCGAACACATTCTGCGCGACAAATGGGTGCTGGCCGTTGCCGGCACGCACGGCAAGACCACCACCACCTCGATGCTGGCCTGGATCCTGGAAGACGCCGGCTACGCGCCCGGCTTCCTGATCGGCGGCGTGCCGATGAACTTCGGCGTCTCGGCCCGCCTGCACGGCGACAAACCCAGCGATTTCTTCGTCATCGAGGCCGACGAATACGACACCGCCTTTTTCGACAAGCGCAGCAAGTTCGTGCACTACCACGCCAAGACCGCGGTGCTGAACAACCTGGAATACGACCATGCCGACATCTTCCCCGACATCGGCGCGATCGAGACCCAGTTCCACCACCTGGTGCGCACCGTGCCGGGCGTGGGCCGCCTGATCGTCAACGGCGACGAAGCCTCGCTGGCGCGCGTGCTCAAGCGCGGCTGCTGGAGCGAGAAGGAAAGCTTCGGCGGCTCGGAAGGCGTGAACTGGAGCCTGGTCGAGCATCCGGGCGGCAGCTCATTCGACGTCCTCTTCAACGGGGACCTGCAAGGCACCGTGCACTGGGACCTGACCGGCAAGCACAACCGCTCGAACGCGATGGCGGCGATCGCCGCCGCGCGCCACGTCGGCGTGCCGACCACCCAGGCGATCGCCTCGCTGTCGCGCTTCCAGAGCGTCAAGCGGCGCATGGAAGTGCGCGGCGTGGTCAAGAACGTGACCGTGTACGACGACTTCGCCCACCATCCGACCGCGATCGCCACCACCGTGGGCGGCCTGCGCCAGAAGATCGGCACCAGCGGGCGCATCCTGGCGGTGCTGGAGCCGCGCTCGAACACCATGAAGCTGGGCGCGATGAAGGATGCGCTGCCGGGCAGCCTGAAGGACGCCGACCTGGTGTTCGGCTTCGGCAGCCAGCAGGCGCTGGGCTGGTCGCTGGCCGACGCCCTCAAGCCGCTGGGCGGCATCGCCCATTCCTTCGACCAGCTCGACTACCTGGTGCAGGCGGTGGTGCAGTCGGCCCAGCCGGGCGACCACATCCTCGTCATGAGCAATGGCGGCTTCGGCGGCGTGCACCAGAAAATCCTCGACGCGCTGGCATGATCCTGTATCTCCACGGTTTCCGTTCCTCGCCCCGTTCCTTCAAGGCGAGGGTGGTGCAACGCCGCCTGGAAGAGCTGGGGCGCGCCCAGGAACTCATCTGCCCGCAGCTGCCGGCCTCGCCCAGGGAGGCGATGGCCCTGGCCCTGCTGCTGGCCGAGCGCCATGCGCCCGGGGACCTGGCCATCGTCGGCTCCTCGCTGGGCGGCTTCTACGCCACCTGGCTGGCCGAGCGCCTCGGGGTGCCGGCGGTCGTGATCAACCCCTCGGTCGATCCGCTCAAGAACCTGGAACAGCACGTGGGCGTGACCACGGCCTGGCATTCCGACGAGCCTTTCGAATTCAAGCGCGACTACATCGCCGAGCTGGCGGAGCTGCGCGTGGCGCGTATCACGCGCCCGGAGCGCTACTTCCTGCTGGCCGCGACCGGCGACGAAGTGCTGGATTACCGCGACATGGTCGCCCACTATGCCGGCGCGCGCCAGCACGTGATCGAGGGCAGCGACCATGCGATCTCGGAATTCCCGCAATATGTGGACGAGGTGCTCGGCTTCTGCGGCATTCCCGAACTGGGCGCGGCGCAGTGAGGGCCGGTTCGCTGCGCCTGGCGGCCTGGCGGCCGCACGCCCGCGCCGTGCGCGCGCCGTGGAAGATGGAAGACTGGCTGACCACGCCCGGCTCGCTGACCGCGCGCCTGGTCGCGCACAGCGCGCGCTTCCGGGTGCGCCGCCTGCACCAGCAGGTCGGCCTGTGCCTGGCGGACGAGGCGCGCGCGATCGGCCTGCCGCGCCCCGAGCGCGTGTGGGAGCGCGAGGTGCTGCTCGAGTGCGACGGCCGCCCGGTGGTGTTCGGCCACACGGTGGTGCCGATGCGCTGCAGCGCCAGCGACTGGCCGCTGTTTTCGGCGCTGGGCGAGCGTTCGCTCGGCACCACCCTGTTCTACGACCCGCTGGTGCGGCGCGGGCAGCTGGAATTCGCGCGCCTGCGCGCGGGCCATCCGCTGGTCGAGCGCGTGCGCGCGGCGACGGGGGAATCGAAAGAGACTGTTTACTATGCGCGGCGCTGCGTCTATCGCCGCCGTCAAGGACTGCTGCTGGTCACCGAGGTATTCTTGCCCGAGGTGCTGGACCTGGCGCCGTCCGCAACACTGAAGAACACGAAATAACATGAATCTATTCTTTGAAGAGTCGGGCGATTTCAAGGCCGGCGCCGTGCTGTCGACGGCGGGCGAGGCCCACCAGGTCGAGCTCCCGAGCGGCAAGCGCACCAAGGTCAAGTCCAAGGACGTGCTGCTGCAGTTCGACAAACCCGAGCCGGAGGCCCTGATGGAAGCCGCCCGCGGCATCGCCGCCGAGGTCGACCTCGACTTCCTGTGGGAAGTCGCGGGCCAGGAGGAATTCGGCTTCGCCGAGCTGGGCGCCGAATATTTCGGCCACGCCCCGCTGCCGGCGGAAGCGGCCGGCCTGGTGCTGGCCCTGCACGGCGCGCCCATCTACTTCTACAAGAAGGGCCGCGGGCGCTACAAGGCCGCGCCCGAGCAGTCGCTGAAGGCGGCACTGGCCGGCATCGAAAAGAAGAAGCAGCAGGGCATCATCCAGGCCGCCTACGTCGAGGAACTCAAGGGCGGCAAGCTGCCGCAGGCGATGCAGTCCATCGTGCACCAGCTGCTGTTCAAGCCGGACAAGAACACCATCGAATACAAGGCCCTGGAAGCGGCGGCCGACGAGATGCAGACCACGGCCCAGCGCCTGATGCTGGCCAACGGCGGCCTGGCCTCGCCCAAGGAGCTGCACATGGCGCGCTTCCTGTTCGAGCACTTCCCGCGCGGGGCCGGTTTCCCGGCCGTCGAGCTGCCGAAGGCGCCGGCCGACCTGCCGCTGGCCGAGGTCGCCGCCTTCTCGATCGACGACGTGACCACCACCGAGATCGACGACGCCTTCTCAGTGGTCCGGCTCGAGGACGGGACCGTGCGCGTGGGCATCCACATCGCCGCGCCCGGCCTGGGCATCCGCCCGGACGACGCCATCGACAAGATCGCGCGCGCCCGCATGTCGACCGTCTACATGCCGGGCGATAAGATCACCATGCTGCCGGACGAGGTGGTCAACGCCTTCACCCTGGCCGAAGGCAAGGACTGCCCGGCGCTGTCGCTGTACGCGGTGCTCGATCCGCAGGACTGGAGCGTCAAGTCGACCGTCACCCGCGCCGAGCGCGTGCCGATCAGGAGCAACCTGCGCCACAACGACCTCGACGACGTGGTCAACGAGGACACCCTGAACAGCGGCGCCGGCGACTATCCGCACAAGGAGGAGCTGGGCTTCCTGTGGCAGTGGGCGCTGCAGCTCGAAGCGGGCCGCATGAAGAAGCGCGAAGCCTTCGGCCTCAAGCCGGAACAGGCCAACCGGGTCGACTTCAACTTCTACGTCGAAGACGACGTGGTCACCATTGTGCGCCGCAAGCGCGGCGCGCCGCTGGACAAGATCGTGGCCGAGCTGATGATCTTCGCCAACAGCACCTGGGGCAAGCTGCTGCACGACTCGGGCGTGCCGGGCATCTACCGCTCGCAGACCCCGGGCGCCGGCGGCTGGGCCGCCAAGATGCAGGTGCGCATGGTGACCCACGCCGCGCCCCACCAGGGTCTGGGCGTGGATCAGTACGCGTGGAGCACCTCGCCGCTGCGCCGCTACACCGACCTGGTGAACCAGTGGCAGATCCTGGCCTGCGCCGAGCATGGCGTGACCGCGCCCCTGGTCGCGCCCTTCAAGCACCGCGACGCGACCCTGTTCTCGATCGTCTCGGCCTTCGACGCCGCCTACTCGGCCTACAACGACTTCCAGCAGAACATGGAGCGTTACTGGTGCCTGCGCTGGCTGGGCCAGCAGAATGCGCGCCAGGTCGACGCCGTGGTGCTGAAGGACGAGATCGTGCGCCTGGTCGAGATACCGCTGGTGGCCCGCCTGGCCGGCATGCCCCAGGTGGCGCGCGGGGCGGCGGTCAAGCTGGACATCCTGCGCTGGGACGAGGTCGACCTGAGCCTCGAAGCGCGCCTGCTGGAAGTGGCGAGCGCGGCGCCGGACGTCGAGCTGGCGCTGGAAGAGGAAGAAGAGAACGAGTCCGGCGCGGCGGAGGCGGCCGAAGTGGCCGAGGCCGAAGGGTCGGTGACGGCGGTGGATACGGGGGGGGAGCAGCAGCCGTCGCCGGCGTCGGCGCAATAGATTTCCGCTGCGCGGAAATAGGGGGGCTTAACTTGGGTCCCCGCCTTCGCGGGGACGACGTGCAAGAGGCGCGTGTCGCGTTGAAGACATCGTCCAGTACGCGGCTCATGAACGTCGTACGCGCCACTGGCGCCTGCGACTCCCTGCGGAGGCTGGGGACCCAAGTTCCCCTGCACACCGGCAGCCTTGAACCGCAGCGATAAACGTTATCGAACTCACCACGCTTTGTTGCACCCGAACATCCCCCCTCCCTGAGCGCCGGTGGGCGCGGTAGAATGGCTGAATTCCCTGATTCAACATCCCTCCCGGCCACCCTGCAGCGCGTGAAGTATTCCCGACAAAACCGCCCCCTGATCATCGCCTTGGCCGTCTCCGTGCTCGCCCACGCGGCGCTGCTCGCGGTGCGTTTCGCCGCGCCCGACGTCCTGCGCCAGCAGCCGGCCGACCCGGGGCTGGAGGTGGTGCTGGTCAATGCCAAGCACGCCAACGCGCCGGCCAAGGCAGACGCCCTGGCCCAGGCCAACCTCGACGGCGGCGGCACCGCCGCCAGCGGCCGCGCGAAATCCCCGCTGCCCGACCTGCGCAAGGTCGAGGATGGCGACAGCATCAAGGCCCTGCAGCGCCGCATCGCCGAACTCGAACAGCGCCAGCAGGACGTCCTGAGCCGCGTGCGCCGCTCGGAATTCACCGCCCCGCCGGTCACCGAGAAGGACAAGCCCGACCCCAGCCGCACCGGCGCCGACAACCTCGAATCGCAGCGCGCCATCTCGCGCACCGCCGCCGAGATCTTCGAGCGCATCGAAGAAGAGAACCGCCGCCCCAAGCGCACCCAGATCACCCCCAGCACGCGCCAGGTCGGCTACGCGCTGTACTACAAGTCCATGCAGAAGCGGATCGAGGAGATCGGCACCCTCAGCTTCCCCCAGCACAACGGGCGCAAGCTGTACGGCGAACTGGTGGTCTACATCCCGGTGTTCCAGGACGGGACCATCTACCTGAAGGACGGCGGCCCGCGCGTGGAACGCAGCTCGGGCAACCCGGCCCTGGACAAGGCGGCTCTGGACATCGTGCGCCGCGCCGCGCCCTTCGGCGCCTTCCCGGCCAACATGCGCAGCCGCGGCAAGGACGATCTGTGGGAAGTGGTGACGCGCTTCCGTTTCACCCGCGAGGAAAAGATGCAGGCAGAGCTCGGTGGAGGCGGCGCATGAGCGACCGTTATTGCGTGATCGGCAACCCGATCGCCCACAGCAAATCGCCCCAGATCCATGCCGCCTTCGCCGCCGCCACCGGCCAGGACCTGCGCTACGAGCGCTGCCTGGCGCCGCTCGACGGCTTCGCGGCCACCGTGCGCGAGCTGGTGGCCCAGGGCTACCGGGGCGCCAACGTCACCGTGCCCTTCAAGCTGGAAGCCTTCCGTCTCGCCACCCGCCTGTCGGAACGCGCGCGCGCGGCCGGCGCAGTCAACACCCTGAAGTTCGACGGCGACGGGATCTATGGCGACAACACCGACGGCCCCGGCCTGGTGGCCGACATCGTGCGCAACGCCGGTGTGCCGCTGGCCGGCAAGCGCATCCTGCTGCTGGGCGCGGGCGGGGCGGCGCGCGGCGCCATGCTGCCGCTGCTGGAGCAGGGCCCGCGCCAGCTGGTGGTGGCCAATCGCACCCTGGCCACGGCCGAGGCGCTGGTGGGCGAGTTCGGCCAGTACGCCGGGCGCCTCGCGGTGAGCGGCTTCGCCGCCCTGGAAGGCGGCTTCGACGTGGCGATCAACGCCACCTCGGCCAGCCTGTCGTCCGAGCTTCCGCCGCTGCCGCCCGCGATTTTCGGCCCGGGCTGCCTGGCTTTGGATATGATGTACGGCAATAAACCAACCGTGTACATGGAATTCGCCGCCCGCCACGGCGCCAGCGTGCGCGACGGCCTCGGCATGCTGGTGGAGCAGGCCGCCGAGGCCTTCGCCCTGTGGCGTGGCGTGCGGCCCGACACCAACGAGGTGCTGACATCGATGCGACGTTCGACGTAATGGGCAAGAGCGGCAAGTCCGGCAAATCCGGGAAGAGCGGCAAGGCGGCCGCCGCCCCCCGGCGGCGCTGGCTCAAGTGGCTCGTCCTCGGCCCGCTGCTGCTGGTCCTGCTGGTCCAGCTGTATTTCTTCGCCATGGTCTGCTGGTACGCCTACTTCAATCCGTCCTCGACCAGCTTCATGCGCCAGCAGCTCTCCGAGCTGCAGGAGAAGAACCCGAAGGCCACGCTCAAGCACCAGTGGGTGCCCTACGAACGCATCTCGCGCAACCTGAAGGCGGCGGTGATCGCCTCGGAAGACGGCAATTTCATCGAGCACGGCGGGGTCGACTGGGCGGCGATGGAGCGCGCCTACGAGGACAACCAGAAAAAGAAGCGCAAGGGCATGCGCGGCGGCTCGACCATCACCCAGCAACTGGCCAAGAACCTGTTCCTGTCGGGCTCGCGCAATTACCTGCGCAAGGGCCAGGAGCTGGTGATCGCCTTCATGTTGGAAACCGTGATGAGCAAGCAGCGCATCCTCGAGGTCTACCTCAACGTGGTCGAATTCGGCCGCGGCGTGTTCGGCGCCGAGGCGGCCGCGCGCTATTATTACAAGACCTCGGCCGCCAACCTCTCGGCCGCCCAGGCCGCGCGCCTGGCGGTGATGCTGCCCAACCCGCGCTACTATGACAAGCACCGCAGCACGAACTACCTGCAGCGCCGCGCTTCCCTGATCCAGCGCTACATCCGGTACACCGAGGTGCCTTGACGCCGGCGCGCCGCCGGCGCGGCAGATTTTGTCGTGACGGGGTGGCCGTGGCGGTGGCCTGTCGGGTACACTTGCGCTAGTTTTTCGTATCCGGCCGAGAAAAAGCGCATGATCAACGTATTTGTCCTACAAAATGGCCGATTGAACCAGGTAACGATCGCTTCGCGGGAGGATCTCGAGAACGTCGCTCCCGTGTGGGTCGACCTGACCGATCCGACCGACGAGGAGCGCACCTGGGTCAAGACGGCCTATGGCGTCACCCTGCCGGACGAGGACGAAGTCCAGGACATCGAGGCCTCGGCGCGCTACTACGAGGCCGAGAACGGCGACCTGCACCTGCGCACCGACTTCCTGCTCGAGGAAGAGGACGGTCCGTCGCGGGTGGTCACGGTGGCCTTCATCCTGTCGGGCAAAAAGCTGTTTTCGGTGCATAACGACGACCTGCCGGTATTCCGGCTGGTGCGCATGCGCGCGCGCTCGCGTCCCGGCTCGATCGAAGACTATATGGACGTGCTGCTCGACCTGTACGCGACCGACGCCGAATACTCGGCGGACGCGCTCGAGGGCATCTACGAAAGCCTGGAAGAAGTCTCGACCCGGGTGCTGCAGAAGGAATTCACCGACCAGGACGCGGCCGCCGCGCTGAATGCCATCGCCCACGAGGAAGACTTGAACGGCCGGATCCGCCGCAACATGATGGACACCCGGCGCGCGGTCAGCTTCCTGATGCGCGGCCGGCTGCTGAACGCCGACCAGTTCGAGGAAGCGCGCCAGATCCTGCGCGACATCGAATCGCTGGACGGCCACACTTCCTTCCTGTTCGACAAGGTGAACTTCCTGATGGACGCCACCGTCGGCTTCATCAACATCAACCAGAACAAGATCATCAAGATCTTCTCGGTGGCCTCGGTCGCCTTCCTGCCGCCGACCCTGATCGCCAGCCTGTACGGCATGAACTTCAACCTCATGCCCGAGCTGAACTGGCGCTTCGGCTATCCCTTCGCGCTGACCCTGATGGCGGCCAGCGCGGTCGCGCCGCTGTGGTACTTCCGCCGGCGCGGCTGGCTCAAGTAAGCGTTTGCGCTGGCGGCACTTTGCAGTTGCCGCCAGCCTGAAGGTCGCGCTCAGCGCTTCAGGTTCAGGAACAGGTTGGCCGCGAAGGCCAGCACGCCCAGCGCCGCCACGCTCTCGGCCACGGCCAGCACCGGGCCCATCGCCGTATTGCCCGTCACCAGGAGGGTGAGCCCGATCAGCATCACCGGCAGCGCCAGGTTGAGGAGCCAGAAGTGGGCCTTGGCCAGGCGCGAGGCGCCGGCCTGGGGGAAGACGCTGTAGATCAGGCCGGCCAGGGCCAGGGTGGTCCAGCCCAGCAGGTTGACGTGGGTGTGCACCGGGCGCAGGGTGAAGTTGTGGCTGGCGCCCATGGCCATGCCGATGGCCACGCCGAGGATCAGGTAGAGGACGGACAGCTTGAGCCAGACGATGCCGGCGCCGGACAGGGGCGCAGCAGCGCCCTGGGTAGTGGTTTGCATGGAAAACTCCTGAGGAAAACGAGGGAAACTCGCCGTCCGCGCGGTGTCCGCCGGACAGCGAAGGGCGCAGTGTAGACCCGGTTTCCGCCCCGAAGTGTCACCATTTGTCCACTTAAGATTTTTTTAATATTTGCTGAGGGATGTTTTAGGAAACGAGCTGCAGCGGCCGCTCGACCCGCAGCCGGAAGCGTCCGCGCCCGCTCTTTTCGATGCACACGCCGGCCGCCCTTTCCTCCAGCCGGCGCGCCAGCAGCAGCAGGCGCGCTTCCAGGTTGTCGCTCAGGTGTGGCAGCCGGATGCGGGGATCGAGGCGCAGTTCCTTGTTGCTGAATTCGCTGCGGCCCAGGTGCAGGTAGTCGCTCACCAGGGCGGCGAAGATCGCGCCGGCCACGCCCTTGATCAGGTAATCCTCGCCCAGGAAGATACTGCCGTTTTCCGGATAGTGGCGCACGGCCAGCGGGGCGCCGGCCGGCGCCTCTGGCGCGGCCGCCGCCGCCGGGGCCTCATCGGCGTGCTCGCAGGCGGCCTGCAGGATGTGGATCGCCATGCCCAGCTGGCCGGCCAGGGCCACCAGCGCATCCTCGTCGTCGTAGCTGAAGCGCAGGTCCTGCGGACTTTCGACGTAGAGCACGCCCACCAGGCGTTCGCCGGCCAGCATCGGCGCGGCCAGCTGGCTGCGCGATTCCGACAGGCCGGGCAGGGGAATCGCGGTTTCCAGCGCATTCATGCCGCCGGAGAGCGCGTTGGCGCGGATCGCCCGGTTGTAGGCGTACTCGGAACTCATGTGGCCGATGCGGATCGGCGTGCGCACCCGCGCCGCCACCCCGATCACCCCGTGGCCCAGGGCGATCTCGGAGCCGACCCCCGAGGCGGCGTAACCCCGGCTGGCCACCGTGTACAGGCGCTGCCCGGCCTCGTCGAACAGCAGGATCATGGCGTGCCCGATGCCGAAGCCGGAGTCCAGCACCGCCAGGGCGCGCGCCAGCAGCTGCTCCAGGTCGCCCTCGGGACGAAGCTGTTCGCAGCCGCGGCGCAGGGCGGCCAGCAGGTTGCGCCCGGGCTCGGGCGCGGGCAGCGCTCTGCTGCCCGGCACCGGGTCGAGCGCCAGCACCCGGAACACGTCCGCCCCCAGCAGGCGGAACACGCCGCACATCCCGACGTGCGAGGCGACGCCGGCCAGCTTGGCCTTCATGCTCTCGAACAGCGGGCCGTCGGTCTCGGTGCGCAGGTATTCCAGGGTGAGCCGGTAATGGGCGGCGGTGAAGGGATCGATCACCGCCAGCATGGCGCGCGGGTTGGCCAGCAGGTTGGCGCGGGTCTTGTTGAAGAACTGGTAGGACAGGGCGATGTGCTCGCCGTCCACGAACTGCACCTGGCTCAGGTAGGACACGTTGGGCGTGCCGTCCGGGCTGGCGGTGCACATGGTGCCGGGGATGACGCCCTCGAAACAGGCGCGGATGGCGTCGAGCTTCATGCCTGCACCCCCAGGGGCGCGCCGGCGCCCGGCCCCGGCGTCTGGTTGAAGGCGGCGCAGGGGGTGAACACGAGCGCGACCACGTCGTGGTCCGGATAGTCCAGCAAGGCGTGGATCAGTTCAGGAGGATGGCCCAGCGGCGCCAGGATGCCGGCGAAGCCGGCCCGGTAGCGGCGCGCGATCTCCAGGTCATGCGGCGTGGCCGGCGCGGTGGCGGCGTCCTGCCCCTTGAGCTGGATGGTACGGTGCGTCAGCGGATCGCTGAACACGGCGGCGACCGCCCCGCGTTCGCGCAGGTGCGACAGCAGCAGGGCGGCCTGGGTGCGCGAGAGCAGCAGGCGCACCGCGCCGCGCTCCGGGCTGATGGCGCAGCCCACGGCGCGCGCCAGGCTGGGCTGGCCGTCGGCCCCGCAGGCGCCGACGTTGAGCGAGACCGGGCCCTGCATGAAGGCGGCTTGCTCGGCATCGAACAGCGCCATGGCGGCCCGGCCCGGGTTCAGGCGATGCGCGCGAACACGCGGCGCGCCGCGGCGACCGTCTCGGCGACCACCGCGTCGTCGTGGCGGGCCGAGACGAAGCCGGCCTCGAACATGGCCGGGGCGAAGTACACGCCTTCGTCCAGCATGCCGTGGAAGAAGCGGTTGAAGCGCTCCTTGTCGCCGGCCATCATCTGGCCGTAGGTCGAGGGCACGCTGGCCGAGAAGTACATGCCGAACATGCCGCCCACCGAATCGGCGCAGAAGGTGACGCCGGCTTCCCTGGCGGCCTCGCTCAGGCCGTCCACCAGCTTGGCGGTCTGCGCGGCCAAGCGCTCGTAGAAGCCCGGCGCCTGCACCAGCTTCAGGGTGGTCATGCCGGCCGCCACCGCGACCGGGTTGCCCGACAGGGTGCCGGCCTGGTAGACCGGGCCGATCGGGGCCATCTTCTGCATCAGTTCCGCGCGGCCGCCGAAGGCCGCCACCGGCATGCCGCCGCCGATCACCTTGCCCAGCGCGGTGAGGTCCGGCGCGATCCCGTACATCTCCTGGGCGCCGCCCAGGCCGACGCGGAAGCCGCACATCACTTCGTCGAAGATCAGGACCGCGCCGTGCTCGGTGCACAGTTCGCGCATGCGCTGCAGGAATTCCGGGGTGGCGCGGATCAGGTTCATGTTGCCGGCCACCGGCTCCACGATCACGCAGGCGATGGTCGAACCCATCGAGGCGAAGGCGTCTTCCAGCTGCGGGATGTTGTTGTAGTCCAGGACCAGGGTGTGCTTGACGAAGTCTTCCGGCACCCCGGCCGAGGTCGGGTTGCCGAAGGTGAGCAGGCCGCTGCCAGCCTTCACCAGAAGGGAATCGGCGTGGCCGTGGTAGCAGCCCTCGAACTTGACGATCTTGTCGCGCCCGGTGGCGCCGCGCGCCAGGCGCAGCGCGCTCATGGTCGCCTCGGTGCCCGAGGAGACCAGGCGCACCTGCTCCAGCGAGGGCACCAGGCGGCACAGTTCTTCGGCGATCTCGATCTCGCCCTCGGTCGGGGCGCCGAAGGACAGGCCGCGCGCGGCCGCTTCCTGCACTGCCTTGACCACCTCGGGGTGGGCGTGGCCGACGATGGCCGGGCCCCAGGACCCGATGTAGTCGATGTAGCGCTTGCCGTCGGCGTCCCAGAAGTACGGACCTTCCGCGCGGGTGATGAAGCGCGGGGTGCCGCCGACCGAACGGAAGGCGCGCACCGGCGAGTTGACGCCGCCGGGAGTGGATTGCTGGGCGCGGGCGAAGAGTTGGTCGTTCCTGGAGCTGGCTTGTTCTGTGGTCATGGTTACGATCGGGTGAAAAGGCCGCGGCGCCGGGGGGCGACTAGGGCCGGTAGAACTTACTGGGGATGAACTTGCCCATGCCGAAGCGCTGCGCATGTTCGAGCGCTCCGGTGGTGTATTCCTGGGCGACCTGCAAGGAGGTGGGCGCGTCGAAGCCGCGCGCCATCAGTGCGGTGAAGGCCGCCGAATAGGTGTTGCCGGCGCCGACGAAGGGACCGGGCAGGTGCTGCCAGCCGACCCGCGCGACTTCGCCCTCGCGGTCGAACAGGGTGTTGTAGCAGGCGCCGTCCTCGTCGCGGGTGCCGGTCACCAGCACGTATTGCAGGCCGGCGGAGGTGAGTTCGGCCACGTCCTGTTCGAGCGTGCCGTCGCCGCCCTCGCGCCAGGTCTCGGCCATGCGGCCGACTTCCGCCTGCGAGGCGATCAGGCAGGTAGCCTGCGGCGCCAGGATCGAGATCAGGGCCGACATCATCTCCTCGTCGCCCATGCCGCCGTCGGGCAGCGAGGTGAGGAAGGGGTCGAGGATCAGGGGAGCGTCGGGATAGTCGGACACGATTTCGGCGATCGCGGCCAGGTGCAGGGCGCTGGGCACGGCGCCGACCTTGAAGGCGGCCACCGGCATGTCCTCGAGCAGGGTGCGGGCCTGGTCGGCCATCCAGTCGCTGTCGATTTCGTGCAGGTTCTCGACCCGCGCGCTGTCCGAGACCAGCAGGCCGGCGACCGCCGTCAGCGCGTGGCAACCCAGCGCGGCAAAGGCGGCAACGTCCGCCTGCACGCCCAGCGCACCGACCGGATCACACAGGCCGAAAGTCAGGATGAGGGGTAACGGTTGGTTTTGCACGACGGGTGGATTAAGATACCTGATTCCGCATTTTACTAGATAGAAGGACGAATACTGTGAGTACTGAATCGACGGCGCCGTTCCAGACCTGGATGTGCCTGATCTGCGGCTGGGTGTACGACGAGGCGGCCGGCGCCCCGGACGACGGCATCGCGCCGGGCACGCGCTGGGCCGACGTGCCGATGAACTGGACCTGTCCGGAATGCGGCGCGCGCAAGGACGATTTCGAGATGACCGCCATCTGATCCGGCAGGCGCGCGCTGGTGTCGGCGTCTAGTTGACGCAGCGCAACACTCCACGCACAAAGGGGCAGGGGCTGTGCTATCGTGGCGTTTCATGCCGAAGTGAAACGAAAATGACGACATCGCCGCCCCTGACCATCATGGTGGTCGACGACAGCAACACGATCCGCCGCTCCGCCGAGATCTTCCTGAGCGGGGCCGGCTACCAGGTCGTATTGGCCGAGGACGGGTTCGACGCCCTGGCCAAGATCAACGACCACCACCCGGCGCTGGTGTTCTGCGATATCCTGATGCCGCGCCTGGACGGCTACCAGACCTGCGCGCTGATCAAGAAGAGCGCGCGCTTCTCCAGCACCCAGGTGGTGATGCTGTCGTCCAAGGACGGCCTGTTCGACCGCGCGCGTGGCGCGATGGTTGGCGCCAGCGCCTACCTGACCAAACCGTTTTCCAAGGACAGCCTGCTGGCCGCCGTGCGCGAGCACGCCGCCGCGGGCTGAACTCTCGCTTCCGGAGCCGAACGTGGCCATACACAAGATCCTGATCGTCGACGATTCGCCGACCGAACGCTTCTACCTGACTGACATCCTGGTCAAGCACGGCTATTCCGTGAGCACCGCCGTCAACGGCGAAGAGGGGCTGGAGCGCATCCGCGCCGAGCGCCCCGACCTGATCCTGATGGACGTCGTCATGCCGGGCGCGAACGGCTTCCAGGTCACGCGCGCGATCGCGCGCGACCCCGAGCTGGCGCGCATCCCGGTGATCATCTGTTCCAGCAAGAACCAGGAGACCGATCGCATCTGGGGCATGCGCCAGGGTGCGCGCGACTACCTGGTCAAGCCGGTCGACCCGGCGCGCCTGCTGGCCAGCATCGCCGCCATCGGCCAGGCCGCGCCAGCGGCTGCGCCGGTCCGCGTGAGCGCATGAGCGCCGCCGGCGAGGCGGGCGCAGAGGGCGACGCCGCCACGCGCAGCACCCGCCTGCGCGCCTACCAGGAAGAACTGCAGGAGCGCATGCAGGCCGCGCAAAGCGGCGCCCGCCTGCGCGTGCACCAGCTCGGCCTGGCCATGGGCGGCCGGCGCTGGCTGCTCGACCTGACCGAAGCCGGCGAGATCGTCGCGCCCGGCCCGCTGACCCCGGTTCCCCTGACCCGGCCCTGGTACCTGGGGCTGGCCAACGTGCGCGGCGCGCTGCTGGGCGTGATCGACCTGGTGCGCTACCTGGGCGAGGAGGCCGGCACGGACGCGCCGGCGGCCGGCCCCGCGCGCCTGGTCACCTTCGCGCCCTCGCTCGGCTTCAACTGCGCGCTGCTGGTCGACCAGGTCTACGGGCTGCGCCAGCCCGGCGCCATGCAACGCAAGGACGGGCTGCTGCGCGACGCCGAAGGCCATGCGTGGAGGCCGCTGTCGCTGGCGGCGCTGGTGCGCGAAGAACGCTTCCTGCACGTGGGACGCCAGGACGCCAACAACTAAAGCAAACACCTAGTGAAGCAGCAGGAGCCGGAATGGGATTCGCCTCGAAACTGACCACCAATTTCTTCGCCAGGGAAGGCGGAGGCGACGACACCGTGCTGGCGTCGCCGGACACCCAGTTCGGGCCGGGCGTCGCTACGCCGGGCCTCGCCACGCCCATGCCCGCACCCGCCTCCGGCGGATCGGCCGAAGCGGCCGCGCGCCGCCTGGGCAACATCCGTCATACCAAGCCCGGCCAGCGCGAGGACGGCGACGACCTGCGCCTGCCCCTGATCGGCCACCTCTCCCTGCCGCGCCAGCTGCGCCTGCTGCTGGCCGCCTTCGCCATCGGCATCCTGCTCACCGTGCTGTCAATGTGGCAGAACGCCGCCCGCAACGCCGAGGCCGCGGGCGCCAGCCAGGTGGCGAGCGATGCCCTGATGAACGCCCACCGCCTGGGCAAGGCGGCCCCGGTCGCGCTGCGCGGCGAGGCCCCGGCCTTCGCCCAGCTCGAGGACAGCCGCGTGGCGCTGGGCCAGAACCTGAACATGCTGGCGCGCGGCGGGCGCGCGGCCGGCGGCGACATTCCCGCCGCCGAGGGCGACACCGCGGCCCTGGTCTCGAAGGCGCGCGCCAAATGGAGCGCCTCGGACAAGGCTGCCGCCACCCTCGTCAAGAACAAGCGCCACCTGGCCGGTTACGGCGCCAGCCTGGCCCAGCTCGAGCTCTTCGGTCCCGAGCTGCTGGCGATCGCCGACAGCCTGCTCGACCAGCGCAGCCAGCGCGGCGGCAGCGCGCGCGAGCTGGCGGCCCTGGGCCGCATGATGACCCTGACCCAGAGCCTGTCGGCCGGCGCGCGCGCCGTCGTCGCGCCCGGCGCTGCGCCCGGCGTGGCGCCTCAGGGCAAAGGGATGGAGCAGGCCAGGGGCGCGGCCGAGACCCTGGCGCGCGACGCCGCCTCCCTCGACGCCATCCTCGGCGGCCTGCTGGACGGCAGCGCCGCGCTCGGCCTGGCGCCGCTGGAGGACGCGGCCTTGCGCGCGCGCCTGGCGAAGGCGCGCGAGGGCTTCGTGCGCTTCCAGGAAGCGCTGGCGCCGTTGCAGAGCAACCTGGCCAGCTTCGGCGCGGCGCGCGCCGCCGAGGGCGTGATCGCACGCGACAACGAGGCGCTGGTGAGCCTGCTGGGCCAGGTGCAGAAGGACTACCGCGCCGCGCAGAGCGCCAGCAGCCCCTGGTTCTGGCTGCTGGTCGGCGCGGCGATCTTCACCCTGGCGATGGCCGGCAGCATCTCGCGCGTGATGCTGCAGGACTCGCGCAACCGCACCCGCGGCCTGGAAGCGCGCCGCCGCGAAGCCGAAGCGATGCGCCAGCTGGCCCAGGCCAAGGAAGAAGAAGCCAAGGCCACCAACGACGCCAACCAGGCCGCGATCCTGCGCCTGATGAACGAGCTGCAGGAAGTGGCGGACGGCGACCTCACGGTGCAGGCCACCGTGTCCGAGGACATCACCGGCGCGATCGCCGATTCGGTCAATTACACCGTGGAAGAGCTGCGCGGCCTGGTGCTGCGCGTGATCCACACCACCGAACAGGTCACGCGCGCCTCCGGCGACGCCCAGGCCGTGTCGACCCGGCTGCTGGAAGCGGCCGAGGCCCAGTCGAAGGAAATCCAGGAAGCCTCCAGCACCGCGCTGCGCATGGCCGACCAGATCACCGACGTCTCGCGCTCGGCGCTGGAATCGGCCGACGTGGCGCGCCAGTCTGTGGCGGCGGCCGAGCAGGGCGCCACCGCGGTGCAGAACGCGATCACCGGCATGCACGAGATCCGCGAGCAGATCCAGGAAACCTCCAAGCGCATCAAGCGCCTGGGCGAATCCTCGCAGGAGATCGGCGAGATCACCGACCTGATCTCGGACATCACCGAACAGACCAACGTGCTGGCGCTGAACGCCGCCATCCAGGCCGCGTCCGCCGGCGAGGCCGGGCGCGGCTTCTCGGTGGTGGCCGAGGAAGTGCAGCGCCTGGCGGAGCGCTCGGCCGAGGCGACCCGGCAGATCGGCGCCCTGGTGCGCACCATCCAGACCGACACCCACGACGCCGTGGCGGCGATGGAGAAGTCGACCCAGGGCGTGGTCGAGGGCGCGCGCCTGTCGGACGCCGCCGGCGCGGCGCTGGCCGACATCTCGCGGGTCTCGAACCGCCTGGCCGAACTGATCCAGGGCATGTCCTACGCCACCGAGCTGCAGGCGACCTCCGCCAACGGCGTGGCGCACACCATGCAGCACATCCTGTCGGTCACCGAACATACCCAGCAGGGCACGCGCCAGACCGCGCAATCGATCCGCGAACTGGCGGCGCTGGCCCAGGAACTGAAGGATTCGGTGTCGCGCTTCCGCGTCGCGCCATGAGGAACTTAAGGACATGACCACGACTGTTACGCGCGCGGGCGGATTCGACACCGGACCCCTGTCCTGGGTGATCGGCGAGATCCGCGACGCGCTTGCCCGCTCCGGCGCCGCGGTGCGCGACGCCGCCGGCCGCGGCCCCGACGCCCAGCCGACCCTGCTGCTGCACGCCAAGACCCACCTGCACCAGGCGCACGGCGCGCTGCAGATGGTGGACGTGGAAGGCGTGGAAGCCTTGACCGGCGCCGCCGAGGCGCTGATCGACCGCTTCAAGGACGGCCTGCTGGCATGCACGCTTGATAACGCGAAGCTGCTGGACGCGGCCTACGGCGCCCTGGGCGAATACCTGGACGAGCTGCTGGCCGGCGCGCCGCAGCAGCCGGCGCGCTTGTTTCCCTACTACCGCGACCTGCTCGAACGCATGGGCGCCCCGCGTATCCATCCCTCCGACCTGCTGGTGCTGGACTTGTCCGCGCCGCCCGCCCTCGGCGAAGCGGCCGGCGCGCCGGTCGACTACGCGGCCTGCCGCGCGCGCTTCGAGAAGTCGCTCCTGCCTTACCTGAAGAGCAGCGAGCCGGAGGCGCTGCGCCTGCATGCCGTCGGCATGGCGGAAGCGATCGCGCCGCTCGGCGCCAGCCAGCAGGAAGGCCGCGCGCGCCTGTTCTGGCAGGCGATGCACGCCTTCGCCGCCGTGGTGGCCGAGGGCCAGGTGGCCAGCGACCTCTATGTGAAGCAGCTGTTCGGCCAGATTAACCTGCAGGTGCGCCGCCTGGCGCAGGGGCAGGGCGGCACGCCCGAGGCCATGTTGCGCGACGCCCTGTTCTTCGTTGCCGCCGCGCCGGCCCCGAGCCCGGACGGACCGGCCGCGCGCCTGCGCGCGCAGCTGGGCCTGGACGGCGCGGTGCCGGCCGACTATGCGCAGCGCCGCTACGGCAAGATCGATCCGGCCGCCCTCAAGGCCGCGCGCGAAGCGCTGGCGCGCAGCAAGTCGGACTGGGACCGCATCGCCACCGGGCGCGATGCCCAGGCCGGCGCGGACGTGGAACGCGACTTCAATGAGCAACTGGCCCAGCTGGCCGAAGCCAGCGAGAAGCTGGGCGCGCCCGCGCTGGCGCAGCTGCTGCGCGAACTGGGGCGGGCCGCCGCCGATTCGATGTCCTCGGGCCGCAGCGACCAGTTCGGCCTGGAGATGGCGGCCGCCATGCTGTTCGTCGAGAACGGCCTGGACCAGTTGCGTCAGCTGCCGGAGGACTTCGCCGAGAACGCCGAAGCCGTCGGCGCGCGCCTGCTGGCGCTGGCGGCCGGCGAGACGCCGCCCGACGCCGCCCATTGGCAGGGCGAACTGGCGCGCCAGATCCAGCAAGGCCAGACCGTGGCGGTGCTGGCGGCCGAGATCAAGAACGGCCTGCGCCAGATCGAAAAACTGCTCGACGAGTACTACGACGACCCGTCCAAACGCCAGGTGCTGGAGAGCAGCGCGCCGGTGCTGCACCAGCTGCAGGGCGCTTTCGCCATCCTCGACCTCGAGCAGGCGGTGCTGGCCACGCGCCACGTGGCCGAGGAGGTGCGCGCGCTCGCCTCCTTCGAGGGCGACGTGACCGACCAGCACGCCTCGCTGCACAACATCGCCCAGAACATCGGGGCGCTGGGCTTCCTCGCCGACCTGCTGGCCCAGGACAGTGAGGCGGCGAAAGCGCGTTTCCGCTTCGACGAGGACAAGCGCCTGCTGCGCGAGCTGCCTTATGAATTCGTCGCCCAGTCTCCGCAGGCCGCGCCGGTGCCCGCCGTGGAGCCTGCTGTCGAGACTGCCGTCGAGCCTGCGGTGGCGGCGCCGGCATCGCAGGACGAGGCGGCCGTCGAAGCCGAGCTGCTCGAGATCTTCCTGTCCGAAGCCAGGGAAGTGCTGGACTTCGTGGCCCAGACCCTGCCGCGCGCGGCGGACGAACCGGGCAACCAGGACACCCTGACCCTTCTGCGCCGCTCCTTCCATACGCTCAAGGGCAGCAGCCGGATGGTGAACCTCGAGGACTTCGCCGCCACGGCGGCGGCCATCGAGCGCACCATGAACCTGTGGCTGGCCGAAGGCCGCTCCGCCAGCGCCGACCTGCTGGCCCTGCTGGCCCATGCCCATGCCGAGCTGGATGCCTGGGTGGCCGAGCTGGCCGCCGGGCGCAAGCCCGCGCGCGACGGCGCCGTCCTGATCGCGGCCGCCCAGCGGGTGCAGGAGGGCGGTCCCTTCGAGCAGGGAGACGAGATTCCTTTGCTCGACACGGCCATCGCGCCGCCGGCGTCCGAACCGGAAGCGGCGCCCGCCGGCGCGCGCGAGGCCCCGCCCGCGCTGGCCGAGATCTACCTGGCCGAGGCCCAAGCCTTGTGCGACACCCTGGGCGCGGAATTCGACGCCTGGCGCCGCGCGCCGCACCGTACCGTGTCGCCGGAAGCCCTGACCGCCGCGCACACCCTGGCCGGCACGTCGGGCACGGTCGGCTACACCGCGCTGCGCGACGTGGCGCAGGCGCTGGAACTGAGCCTGGAGAAGCTGTCCACGCCGGGCGCCGCCATCGAGGACGGCCAGCTCGAGGCGCTGGACACCACGCTGGCGCGCATCCGCACCATGCTGCAGGTGTTCGCCCTGGGCGAGCTGGCGCCGGAGCAGCCCGACCTGCTGGCGCTGCTGGCGGGGCTGCGCGAGCGCGCGGCCAGCCAGCAGGCGGCTTCCGTCTATGGTGAGGCCGACCCCGCGCTGGCGGACAAGCTCGACGCGCTGTTCGCCGCCACCTACGACAGCCTGCTGGCCGCGCCGCCGGTGTTCGAGGCGCCGCCACCGGCGCCGGCGCCGGCCGCCGCCGGCGCGGCGGACGATGCCTTCGACGCCTTGTTCGACGATCCGTACGCGGCGCCGGCGCTGGTGCAGGCGCCCGCCGCCGACGAGGACGCGCCGTCCTTCGTGCCGGTGACGCCGGACGAAGCCGGACTGGCGGCGCCGCCGCCAGCGCTGCCGGTGACCGAGGCGCCGCTCGACGCCGAGGAGACGGAATTGCCGGCCACGCCGGTGTTCGGCGACGAGCTCGACCCCGATCTGCTGCCGGTGTTCCTGGAAGAGGCGGCCGACCTGCTGCCGCAGATCGGCCAGGGCCTGCGCCAGTGGCAGCAGCACCCGGAGGACCTCGGCATCGCCCAGGGCCTGCTGCGCGCCCTGCACACCATCAAGGGCAGCGCGCGCATGGCCGGCGCGATGCGCCTGGGCCAGCACATCCACGAGCTGGAAACCGAGGTCGAGGACATGCTGCAGGCGGGCCGCCCGGATCCCGCGGCCATCGACGAACTGCTGGCCAGCTACGACCAGGCGCTGCTGCTGTTCGAGCAGTTGCAGCAGCCGCGCGCGGTCCAGGCCCAGGCCCAGGACCAGGACCAGGCCGAGCTTCCTGCCGCCGCCGGGCAGCCGGGGGCGCGCTCGCCGCTGGTGCGCGTGCGCGCCGACATCCTCGACCGGGTGGTCAACCAGGCCGGCGAAGTGTCGATCACGCGCTCCAAGCTGGAAACCCAGGTCGGCGCCATCAAGGGCGCGCTGGGCGAGTTCTCGGACAACGTGGCGCGCCTGCGCCGCCAGTTGCGCGAGATAGAGATGCAGGCCGAGTCGCAGATCGCCTCGCGCCTGTCGATCGCGGGCGAGCGCGAGTTCGACCCGCTGGAATTCGACCGCTTCACCCGCCTGCAGGAGCTGACCCGCATGCTGGCCGAGAGCGTCAACGACGTGGCCTCCTTCCAGGACACCCTGGCGCGCACGGTGGACAGCGCCTCCGAGGAGCTGGCCGTGCAGTCGCGCCTGACGCGCGACCTGCAGCGTGACCTGATGCGGGTGCGCATGGTGCCTTTCGCCAGCCTGTCCGAGCGCCTGTACCGCCTGGCGCGCCAAGCCGCCAAGGAGACCGACAAGCGGGTCAACCTGGACATCCGCGGCGGCTCGGTCGAGGTCGACCGCAGCGTGCTGGAACAGATGGCCGCGCCTTTCGAACACCTGCTGCGCAACGCCATCGTGCACGGCATCGAGCCGCGCGCCCGGCGCCAGGCGGCGGGCAAGCCGGAGACCGGCGAGCTGCTGGTGCAGGTGAGCCAGCACGGCAACGAAGTCGTGATGCAGTTCAGCGACGACGGCGCCGGGCTGGATCTCGAGCGCATCCGCGCCAAGGCGCGCGACCTGCGCCTGCTGGGCGCGGCCGACCTGGTCTCGGACCAGGAGGCGGCCGAGCTGATCTTCGCACCCGGCTTCTCGACCGCCGATACGCTCACCGAGCTGGCCGGGCGCGGCGTCGGCATGGACGTGGTGCGCTCCGAGGCCCAGGCCCTGGGCGGGCGCGTGACGGTCGAATCGACGCCGGGCGCGGGCACCCGCTTCACCATCCACCTGCCGCTCACCCTGGCGGTGGCCCAGGTGGTGCTGGTGGAGCACGGCGGGCGCACCTATGCGATTCCGGCGACCCTGGTCGAGCAGATGCAGCAGGTGCGCGAGGCGGACCTGGCCGCGGCGCAGAGCGACGGCCGGATCGCGCTGGGAAGCGAGACCCTGCCGCTGTACGACCTGCCCGGCCTGCTGGGCGAGGACGAGGGAGGCACGCCGCTGCAGCGTTCCAATCCGGTCATGGTCCTCAACAGCGGCAGCCGGCGCGTGGCCTTGCACATCGGCGAGGTGGTGGGCAACCGCGAAGTGGTGGTCAAGAACATCGGGCCGCAACTGTCGCGGGTGGCGGGGATCGCCGGGGCGACGGTGCTGGGCTCGGGAGAGATCGTGCTGATCCTCGACCCGGTGGCGCTGGCCCAGCAGCCGGCGGCGCGCGGGGTGTCGCCGGCGCAGGCCCAGCCCATGGCGGCGCAGGCCAGGCGCGCCACCATCATGGTGGTGGACGATTCGCTGACGGTGCGCAAGGTGACCCAGCGCCTGCTGGAGCGGGAAGGCTACGAGGTGGTGCTGGCCAAGGATGGCGTCGAGGCGCTGGAGCTGGTGGAGCAGGGCGTGCCCGACCTGATGCTGGTCGATATCGAGATGCCGAGGATGGATGGCTTCGACCTGACGCGCCAGATCCGGGGCAATGCCCAGACCGCGGCGCTGCCGATCATCATGATCACCTCGCGCACGGCGGACAAGCACCGCAACTATGCGCTCGGGCTGGGGGTGAACGCCTATTTCGGCAAGCCCTACCAGGAAGACGTGCTGCTGGCGGCGATCGGGAGCTTGCTGGGACAGGACGAGCAGTAGGCGGCGGTGCAAACTTGGGTTCCCGCCTCCGCGGGAACGACGTTTGAATGCCGCAGGTCGGCATGAGCAATGTTAGTACGGGTCCCTCGAACGTCGTTCCCGCGGAGGCGGGAACCCAAGTTTGCCGGCACGCCACCGTCCTACTCGTCAGCCACCTTTTTCACCACGCCGAACCTCTCCAGTGTCCGCTTGCGCGCCGCATCGTGATCGACCACCGGGGCCGGGTAGGTCTTGCCCAGCACCACGCCCTTGGCCTTCAGGGTGTCCGGCGCCGCCAGCCAGGGCGCGTGGATCTCCTTCGCATCCAGCGCCCGGAGTTCCGGCAGCATGCGCCGGATGAAGTCGCCGCGCGCGTCGAATTTCTGCGACTGCGTCACCGGGTTGAAGATCCTGAACCACGGCTGGGCGTCGCAGCCCGTCGAGGCCGCCCATTGCCAGCCGCCGTTGTTGGACGCCATGTCGTAGTCGTTCAGCTTGAGCGCGAAGTAGCGCTCCCCGCGCCGCCAGTCGATCCCGAGATCCTTCACCAGGAAGCTGGCGGTCACCATGCGCAGCCGGTTGTGCATGAAACCCGTCCGGTTGAGCTGCGCCATCGCCGCGTCCACCAGTGGATAGCCGGTGCGGCCCTCGCACCAGGCGGCGAACAGCGCCTCGGCCTCGGGGCCATCCTCCCAGCGCACGGCGTCGAAGGCCGGCTTGAAGGAGCGCGTGGCGACCTGCGGATTGCGGTAGAGAATCATCGCGTAGAAGTCGCGCCAGATCAGCTCCGACAGCCAGACCGCCGCGCCTTCGCCGCCGCGCCCCGCGTCGATCATCTGGCGCGCCGTGCGCACCAGGTGGCGCACCGAGGTGGTCCCGAAGCGCAGGTGGGCCGACAGCCGCGAGGTCGCGTCCTCGGCCGGGAAATCGCGCGCCCGGCCGTAATCGGCCAGCAGCTCGAGGAAGTCCTCGAACATCGTTTCCGCGCCTTCCATGCCGGCGGGCAAGGGCGGCTCGCCATCCTCGAAGCCGATCTCGGCCAGGGCCGGCAGTCGGGCTGGGCCCTGCGGCGCGGCGAAAGCATGCGCGCAGGCATCGACCGGGTAGGCCGCCAGGGTGTCCGGCATCGCTGCCAGGCGCTTGAGCCAGGCGTTCTTGTAGGGCGTGAAGACGGAAAACGGCTGGCCCATCTGGGTCAGCACCTCATCCTTGGCGAAAATGACCTGATCCTTGTGGCTGAGAAAGCCGCATCCTCGGGACAAGAGCTGTTCAGCCACCTGTGCGTCGCGTTCGATGGCATCCGGCTCATAATCCTCGTTAACGTAGACGGCATCCACGCCCAGCTCTTCGGCCAGTGCCGGAATCGCGTCGACCGCGCGCCCGTGGCGCACGATCAGGTAACCGCCCAGGCGGCGCAGTTCCCCATCCAGGCTGGCCAGGCTGGCATGGATGAAACGCAGGCGCGCATCGTCGCGCGGCAGCCCCGCCAGGATGTCGGTGTCATACACGAACGCGCAGTACACGCTGCCGGAAGTGGCCAGGGCCTGGTACAGGGCGGCCTGGTCGAAGGCCCGAAGGTCGCGTCGGAACCAGACCAAAGTCTTGTTATTTTTCATCATTGTGCTCGAAGTCAAGGCAGCGCCGATTGTAGCGGCGAGGATAGGCGCAGCAGGACCCCGGAATGAGGATGCTTCAATGGTCAGCGGGTCAAATCAGTGTAAACTATCGAAAAGCATAATGTTGTTGGCTGGAATAAGGTTGTCTGAATACCAAGCTTGAGCCTGAGCGGTCGTTCAACCAGAGTGAGCCCTGTGAGAGTACGCGTATGAAAAAAAGCAAAGTTGGCAAAACTCTACCCATGCCCGGTATGCCCCCGGAACAGGACGATACGCTGGCGATGCCCGGGCCCGCACCCTCGGGCCTGAACCTGGCGAATCACTTCCTGATCGCCATGCCGACCATCCAGGATCCGATCTTCGGCGGCACCGTGGTCTACGTCTGCGAGCACAACGAGAAGGGCGTGCTGGGCGTGGTCATCAACAAGCCGACCGACATGACCATGGACGTCCTGTTCGACCGCATCGACCTCAAGCTGGCCGAAGGCCTGCGCTCGAGCGTGGTCAACGAGCCGATCATGTTCGGCGGCCCGGTCCAGGACGACCGTGGCTTCGTGCTGCATTCGCCCGGCGGACGCTATTCGTCCTCGCTCAACGTCACCGAGGACGTCGCCTTCACCACCTCCATCGACGTGCTCGAGGCCGTGGCCAGCGGCGGCGGCCCCAAGCGCATGCTGGTGTCGATCGGCTACGCCGGCTGGAGCCCGGGCCAGCTCGAAGAGGAAATCGCCCGCAACGGCTGGCTGACCGTGGGCGCCGACGCCCGCGTGCTGTTCGACCTGCCGATCGAAGAACGCTATACCGCCGCCATCAAACTGCTGGGAATCGACCCCCTGATGCTCGCCTCCGAAGCCGGCCATGCGTAATGGTTGACATCGTTCTCGGCTTCGACTTCGGTGTCAAGCGTATCGGCATTGCCATGGGCAACACCCTGACCGGGCAAGCCCAGCCTCTGACCGTCATCAAGGCGCTCGACAATGCAACCCGGTTCAAGGTCATCGGCGACCTGATCGACGAATGGCGTCCGGCGCGCCTGGTCGTGGGCGAGCCGCGCCATCCCGATGGCGCCGAGCACGACATGACCATGCGTTCGCGCCGCTTCGCCAACCAGCTCCACGGCCGCTTCAATCTGCCGGTCGAGCTGGTCGACGAGCGCTATTCCTCGGCCGTGATTCCCGCCAAACGCGGCGAAGTCATCGACGCCAAGGCGGCCGCCATCATTTTGCAACAATACTTTGACGATCATGCCAACATCTAAACCCGATTACGACGCCGAAGCGCTCTACCGCGAGCTGCTGGGCCAGGTGCGCGCCGGCCTGGACGGCGTGCGCGACGCCGCCATCGTCGGCATCCACTCCGGCGGCGCCTGGCTGGCCGAACGCCTGGCGCGCGACCTCGACCTGGGCGCGCGCCTGGGCTCGATCGACGTCTCGTTCTACCGCGACGACTACGCCAAGAAGGGCCTGCACCCGGACGTCAAGCCGACCCACATCCGCTTCCCGGTCGACGGCGCCACCATCGTGCTGGTCGACGACGTGCTGCAGACCGGCCGCACGGTGCGCGCCGCGATCAACGTGCTGTTCGACTACGGCCGCCCGGCGGCCATCCGCCTGGCCGCCCTGGCCGACCGCGGCGGACGCGAACTGCCGGTGGCCGCGGACTTCGTGGGCACCCGCGCCACCCTGGGGCCGAACCAGTCGCTGTCGCTGCAGCGCGACGACGCCGGCCAACTCTCGCTCACCATCGAAGAAGACACTGCCGCACATGCATAACCCGCAACTGAACACACACGGCGAGCTGCAGCACCTGCTCACCATCGAGGGACTGAAGAAGTCGCACATCGATCACATCCTCGACACCGCGTCGAGCTTCGTCAGCATCTCGGACCGCGAGGTGAAGAAGGTGCCGCTCATGCGCGGCAAGAGCGTGTTCAACCTGTTCTTCGAAAACTCGACCCGCACCCGCACCACCTTCGAGATCGCCTCCAAGCGCCTGTCGGCCGACGTGATCAACCTGAACATCCAGGCCTCCTCGACCGCCAAGGGCGAATCGCTGCTGGACACCATCGACAACCTGTCGGCCATGCACGCCGACATGTTCGTGGTGCGCCACGCGCAGTCGGGCGCGCCCTACCTGATCGCCCAGCACCTGAACCGCACCAAACAGTCCCACGTGCACGTGGTGAACGCGGGCGACGGGCGCCACGCGCACCCGACCCAGGGCCTGCTCGACATGTACACGATCCGCCACTACAAGAAGGATTTCACCAACCTGCGCGTGGCCATCGTGGGCGACATCCTGCACAGCCGCGTGGCGCGCTCGGACATCCACGCCCTGACCACCCTGGGCGTGCCGGAAGTGCGCGCCATCGGCCCGCATACCCTGCTGCCGGGCGGCCTGGAACAGATGGGCGTGCGCCTGTTCACCAACATCGACGAAGGCCTGAAGGACGTCGATGTCATCATCATGCTGCGCCTGCAGAACGAACGCATGAGCGGAGCGCTGCTGCCCTCGGCCCAGGAATACTTCAAGAGCTACGGCCTGACCCCGGAACGCCTGGCCCTGGCCAAGCCGGACGCGATCGTGATGCACCCCGGCCCGATGAACCGCGGCGTCGAGATCGACTCGGCGGTGGCGGACGGCAGCCAGGCGGTGATTCTTCCCCAGGTCACCTTCGGCATCGCGGTACGCATGGCAGTCATGAGCATTTTGGCAGGAGGCAGGACTTGAACTTCGCACGGATGAAACTTCATATCAAGAACGGGCGACTGATCGACCCGGCGCAGGGCATCGACGCAACCCAGGACCTTTTCATCGCCGACGGCAAGATCGCCGCGATCGGCAGCGCTCCGGCCGGCTTCGCGGCGGACCAGACCATCGACGCGGCCGGCCTGGTGGTCGCCCCCGGCCTGGTCGACCTCTCGGCGCGCCTGCGCGAGCCGGGTTATGAATACAAGGCCACGCTGGAATCGGAAATGCAGGCCGCCATGCAGGGCGGCGTGACCACCCTGGTGTGCCCGCCCGACACCGATCCGGTGCTGGACGAGCCGGGCCTGGTGGAGATGCTCAAGCACCGCGCGCGCATCCTGAACCAGGCCCACGTGCATCCGCTGGGCGCGCTCACCGTGGGCCTGAAGGGCCAGGCCCTGACCGAGATGGCCGAACTCACCGAAGCCGGCTGCATCGGCTTCGCCCAGGCCGAAGAGCCTATCCTCGACACCACCGTGCTGCTGCGCGCCATGCAGTACGCCAAGACCTTCGGCTACACCGTCTGGCTGCGTCCGCAGGACCCGCACATCGGCCGCGGCGGCGTGGCCCACAGCGGCCCGCTGGCCTCGCGCCTGGGCCTGTCGGGCGTGCCGGTGATGTCCGAGACCATCGCCCTGCACACCATCTTCGAACTGATGCGCGCCACCGGCGCCCGCGTGCACCTGTGCCGGATGTCCTCGGCGGCCGGCCTGGAGCTGGTCAAGGCGGCCAAGAAGGAAGGCCTGCCGGTCACCTGCGACGTCGGCGTGCACCACCTGCACATGACCGACGCCGACATCGGCTTCTTCGACTCCAACGCTCGCCTGACTCCGCCGCTGCGCGCCCAGCGCGACCGCGACGCGATCCGCGCCGCGCTGCTGGACGGCACCGTGGACGCGGTGTGCTCGGACCACACCCCGGTCGACGACGACGAGAAGCTGCTGCCCTTCGGCGAAGCCTCGCCCGGCGCCACCGGCCTGGAATTGCTGCTGGCCCTGATGCTCAAGTGGGCCGGCGAACAGCAGGGCCAGGACGCGCTGCCGCGCGCGCTCGCCAAGGTCACGGTCGACGCCGCGCGCGTCGCCGGCCTGCCGGCGGGTTCGCTGGCGGTGGGCGCCGCGGCCGACGTGGTGCTGTTCGATCCCGCGCTGCGCTGGACCGTCAACGGCGCGGCCCTGGCCAGCCAGGGCAAGCACACGCCTTTCCTCGGCTACGAGCTGGCGGGGCAGGTGCGCGCCACCATCGTGCGTGGCCAGGTCGCGTTCCAGCGCTGACCGGCGCCGGCCTGCGCGCGCCGCCGCATTGCGCGGCGCGCGCGGCCATCATTCCTTGATTCCGACTTGAAGATCCGCCTCGCCTGGCGCCTCGCGCGCGTCGCCGTCCACCTGATCGAAGGCCTGGTCAGGGCCGGGCTGGTATTCCCCATCGTTCCGCTGCGCGAGCGCGAGCGCATGACCCGTTCCTGGTCGCGCCGCCTGCTGCGCCTGTGCCGCATCGAGGTCGAGCAGGCGCCAGGGGCGCCGGTGCTCGAGCACGCGCTGATCGTGGCCAACCACGTGTCCTGGCTCGACATCTTCGTCATCAACGCCCTGCATCCGTGCCGCTTCGTGGCCAAGGCCGAGATCCGCGGCTGGCAGGTGCTAGGCTGGCTGGCTGCGGCGGCCGGCACGGTGTTCATCGCGCGCGGCAACCGGCGCGAACTGCGCCATGTGTTCAAGGGGCTGGTCGAGGTGCTGCAGCAGGGGCAGCGAGTGGCCCTGTTCCCGGAAGGGACGACCGGAAGGCAGGGGGAGGTGCTGCCCTTCCACGCCAACCTGTTCGAGGCGGCGATCGATGCCGGGGTGCCGGTGCAGCCCTACGCGCTGGCGTATGTGGACGAGCGTGGGGCCTATCATCCCTCGGTCGACTACGTGGGGGACACGAGCTTTGTGGACAGCCTGTTCACTGTGCTCCAGGGGCCACCGATCCGCGCCCGCCTGAGCTGCCTGCCGGCGCTCGGCAGCGAAGGGGCGCACCGGAGGGAGTTGGCGCAGCAGGCGCAGGACGCGGTGGCTGGTCAGTTGCAGGCGCGCTGAGCGGCGGGGTCGGCCTAAAGCGGTTGTGCGTCACAACCGCAGTCGATAGCTCAAATTTTCATTGTTAGCGTCAAAGCCGTCATTCCCGCGCAGGCGGGAATCCAAGTTCTGCGTGCGCCGACGAGACGCTGGCAAACTTGGATTCCCGCCTGCGCGGGAATGACGTGTTTTGGCTAACAGGCGTGGCAAACGCTATCGCATGCTTGGGAGGCCGGGCGGCTTCACTTCTTCCCGCCATGCTCCTGATACTCGGGGCAATCCACCTGCAACAGCGACCGGTCATCCAAACACACCGCCGTCAGCTTCCCGCCCCACACGCAGCCGCTGTCCAGCCCCACCAGATTCGGCCTGAGCACCAGCCCCAGCGCCGACCAGTGCCCGAACACCACGGTCACATCGGCCGTGCGCCGCTGCGGCAGGACGAACCAGGGCAGCAGCCCCGAGCCTTCCGGCCCCGTCCCGCTTTCCTTGTGCTCGAAATCCATGCTCCCATCCGGCGCGCACAGCCGCATGCGCGTAAGCGCGTTGACGATGCAGCGCAGGCGCGCCATGCCGGTCAAGCCGTCGTCCCAGCGCGCCGGCTGGTTGCCGTACATCTCGCGCAGGAAATCGATCCAGCCCTCGCCGCGCAGCGCCGCCTCGACCTCGCCGGCCAGGGCCATGGTCTGGGCCGCGTCCCACTGCGGCGGCACGCCGGCGTGCACCAAAAGGTGGGCGTCGACGAACATCGCCAGCGGGCGCCGGCGCAGCCAGGCGATCAGCTCGTCGCGGTCGGGCGCGGCCAGGATCTCGTCCAGGGTGTCGGAGCGGCTGACGCGCTGCGCCCCCACCGCCACCGCGATCAGGTGCAGGTCGTGGTTGCCGAGCAGGGCCTCGACCCGGCCATTGCTGGATTCGGACAGCGCCTTCATGCGCCGCAGCGCGGTCAGGGAATCGGGGCCGCGGTTGATCAGGTCGCCCACGAAGAGAATGCGCGCCTCGCCGCCCGCATCCTCGTGGATGCGGTCGAGCAGCAGCTGGGCTTCGTGGGCGCAGCCCTGGAGGTCGCCGATGGCATAGGTTTTCATGTTCTTGTCCGGCACAGGACTGCCAGGCCCTGCCGCCTTGTCGATGGTTGGAATCGAGATCACGTAGAATGGCTGGTGAACTCATAGCTTTGGCGGATACTAAATGATTTTGGTCACTGGCGGTGCCGGTTTTATCGGGGCAAATTTCATTTTGGACTGGCTGGCCCAGTCGGATGAGCCCGTCGTCAATCTCGACAAGCTCACCTATGCGGGCAACCTGGAGAACCTCGCAAGCCTGCAGGACGACCCCCGCCACGTCTTCGTGCGCGGCGACATCGGCGACGGCGAACTGGTGGCGCAACTGCTGCGCCAGTACCGGCCGCGCGCGATCCTGCACTTCGCGGCCGAGAGCCACGTCGACCGCTCGATTCTCGCGCCGGGCGAATTCGTGCAGACCAATGTCCAGGGCACCTTGTCGCTGCTGGAAGCAGCGCGCGCCCACGTGGCCGGCCTGAGCGGCGAGGAACGCGCCGCGTTCCGCTTCCTGCACGTGTCCACCGACGAAGTCTACGGCAGCCTGGGGCCGCAGGATCCGGCTTTCTCCGAAACCACGCCCTATGCGCCGAACAGCCCCTACGCCGCCTCGAAGGCCGCCTCGGACCACCTGGTGCGCGCCTACCACCATACCTATGGCCTGGCGACCCTGACCACGAACTGCTCGAACAACTACGGCCCCTACCAGTTCCCCGAGAAGCTGATTCCCCTGATGATCGCCAACGCGCTCGCCGGCAAGCCGCTGCCGGTGTATGGCGACGGCCAGCAGGTGCGCGACTGGCTGTATGTGGGCGACCACTGCGCGGCCATCCGCCGCGTGCTCGAGGCGGGCAAACCCGGCGAGGTGTACAACGTGGGCGGCTCGAGCGAAATGACCAACCTCAAGGTGGTGGGCACGCTCTGCGATATCCTCGACCGGCTCGTACCGGCGGCCCACAGCCGGCACGAGCAGATCGCCTTCGTGGCCGATCGTCCCGGCCACGACCGGCGCTATGCGATCGACGCCGGCAAGATCCGCCGCGAGCTCGGCTGGGAGCCCGCGCACAGCTTCGCCGCCGGCCTCGAGGACACCGTGCGCTGGTACCTGGCGCATGGCGACTGGGTCAGCCATGTCCAGACCGGCGCCTACCTGGAGTGGGTCGAACGCAATTACGGCAAGCGAGGGGAGGTAGCATGAGCACAGGCACAGCGCGCACCAGGCGCCGCGGCATCATCCTGGCCGGCGGCTCGGGCACCCGGCTGTATCCGATGACGGTGGCCGTGTCCAAGCAACTGCTGCCGGTCTATGACAAGCCGATGATCTATTACCCGATCACCACGCTGATGCTGGCAGGGATACGCGACATCCTGGTCATCTCCACGCCCCAGGACTTGCCGCGCTTCCAGCAACTGCTGGGCGACGGCAGCCAGTGGGGCCTGAACTTCCAGTACGCGGTCCAGCCCTCGCCGGACGGCCTGGCCCAGGCCTACCTGATCGGCCGCCAGTTCGTGAACGGCGAGCCCTCGGCCCTGATCCTCGGCGACAACCTGTATTACGGTAACGGTCTCGAACAAAGCCTGGCGGCGGCCGCCGCCCGCGAGGAGGGCGCCACCGTGTTCGCTTACCACGTGCTCGATCCGCAGCGCTATGGCGTGGTGGAATTCGACGCCAAGTTCCGCGCCCTCTCAATCGAGGAAAAGCCGGCCCAGCCCAAGTCCAATTACGCCGTCACCGGCCTGTATTTCTACGACGGCCAGGCCAGCGACATCGCGGCCTCCATCCGTCCTTCGGGCCGGGGCGAGCTGGAGATCACCGACGTCAACCGCACCTATCTCGAGGCCGGCACCCTGCAGGTCGAGCTGATGGGGCGCGGCTTCGCCTGGCTCGATACCGGCACCTGCGATTCCCTGCTGGACGCCTCGCAGTTCATTTCGACCATCGAGCACCGCCAGGGCCTCAAGATCGGCGTGCCGGAAGAGGTCGCCTATCGGCGCGGCTACATCGACGCCGGCGACCTGGAGCGCCTGGCCGAGCCGCTCAAGAAGAGCGGATACGGCCAGTACCTGATGCGCGTGCTGGGCGACCGGGTGCCCAGATGAACTGCACGCCGACCGCGCTCGAGGGCGTGCTGCTGCTCGAACCGCAGGTGTTCGACGACGAGCGCGGCTTCTTCTTCGAGAGCTACAACGCGCGGCGCTTTCGCGAGGCGGCCGGCTTCGAGCCGGTGTTCGTGCAGGACAACCACTCGAAGTCGCGGCGCGGCGTGGTGCGCGGCCTGCATTACCAGGTCAGCGTCCCCCAGGGCAAGCTGGTGCGGGTGATCGCTGGCGCCGTCTACGACGTGGTGGTCGATCTGCGCGCCGCCTCGCCCAGCTTCGGGCGCTGGATCGGCACCGAGCTCTCGGCCGCCAACCGGCGCCAGCTCTGGGTGCCGCCCGGCTGCGCCCACGGCTTCCTCACCCTCAGCGAGGAGGCCGAGTGCCTGTACAAGACCACCGAGTTCTGGTCGCCCGCGCACGAGCGCACCCTGCTGTGGAACGACCCCGCCCTCGCCATCGCCTGGCCGCTGCAGGGCGAGCCCATCCTGTCGGCCAAGGACCGCGAAGGCGTGCCGCTGGCCCGGGCCGAGGTGTTCCGGTGAAGATCCTGCTCACCGGGGCGGACGGCCAGGTCGGCTACGAGCTGCTGCGCTGCCTGCAGGGCTTGGGCGAGATCGTCGCCTGCAACCGCGCGCGCCTCGACCTCGCCGACCTCGATGCCGTGCGTGACGCCGTGCGTGCCCTGCGCCCCGACCTGATCGTCAACGCCGCCGCCTACACGGCGGTGGACCGCGCCGAGAGCGAGCCCGAGCTGGCGCTGCGCGTCAACGCCCAGGCGCCGGGCGTGATGGCCCTGCAGGCGCGCGAGGTGGGGGCGGCCCTGGTCCATTTTTCGACCGATTACGTGTTCAGCGGCGACAAGGAAGGCCCCTACACCGAAGGCGACCGCGCCAGCCCGATCAATGTGTATGGCGAAACCAAGCTGCTGGGCGAGCAGGCCATCATCGCCTCCGGTGCACCCTACCTGATCCTGCGCACCAGCTGGGTCTACGGCATGCGCGGGAATAACTTCCTGCGCACGATGCTGCGCCTGGCGGCCGAGCGCGAGGAAGTGCGCGTGGTCGACGACCAGGTCGGCGCGCCGACCTGGAGCCGCACCGTGGCCCAGACCACGGCCCACATCCTGGTCCAGGCCCAGGCCGGCGGCCCCAGGTG
Source organism: Massilia sp. KIM (assembly GCF_002007115.1). NCBI lineage: Bacteria > Pseudomonadati > Pseudomonadota > Betaproteobacteria > Burkholderiales > Oxalobacteraceae > Massilia > Massilia sp. KIM. The sequence goes on from NZ_MVAD01000002.1 coordinate 495,708, forward strand.
GTGGCGCGAGCAGCGCGGCACCTACCACTTGGCCGCCCAGGGCGAAACCAGCTGGGCCGGATTCGCCCAAGCGATCATGGAAGAAAGCGGCAGCGCCTGCCGCGTGGCGCCGATTCCCTCCAGCGCCTATCCGGCCGCCGCGCGGCGGCCCCGCAATTCGCGTCTGGATTGCAGCAAGCTGACCCAGCGTTTTTGCCGTCTGCCGGATTGGCGCGAGTCGCTCGCGCTGTGCATGCACTAGCGTGCCAGGGCCGGCGCCCGATTGACTCAGTTCCAAGCGCGGCGGCGCGATTCTCGGCGCATGCGGATTTGCTCTGCCGTTCCGGTACAATGGGTTCCGAATTTCCTCCTTGATAAGAGTGCCGTGCTGTTCCAAGCCCGTCGACGGAAAGCGGGTAAAGCATGAGCGCCGAAAGAAAATAATAATATGTTCTCATTCTTCGTCAGCTTCCTGTCCGGAGCAGTGCTGACTCTGCTGGTGATTAAGTTCGCCAAACGATTCGGGATGGCCCTCGACAGCGATATCGACGGCGTCCAGAAAGTCCACACCCACGCGGTGGCCCGCATCGGCGGCGTGCCGATCTTTTTGGCGGTCCTGACGGCGGCCGGCATTACCGTGTTCAGGGAGCCGGAAATGGCGCCGTGGATGATGGGATTGATCGCCTGCGGCGCGATTGCGCTGTCGGGCGGTATTGCCGAGGATCTCACCGGCAGGGTGGCGCCATCGCGCCGCCTGCTGCTGACGATGTTCGCCGCGCTGCTGGCTTATCTGCTGCTCGATGCGCGCCTGGACCGTATCGATTTTCCCTGGGGCGTGATGCCGCTGGAATCGGTATGGATCGTGCTGCCGCTGACGGTGCTGGCGGTATCGGGTATCGCCAATGCCGTGAATATCATCGACGGCTTCAACGGACTGGCCAGTGTGGTCAGCATTTTCATGCTGATCTCGCTCGCTTATGTCGCGTTTCAGGTCGGCGACATGTATGTGCTGGTGATGGCGTTGACGGTGGCCGGCGCCACGGCCGGCTTCCTGATCTGGAATTATCCGGTGGGCCTGATATTCCTGGGCGACGGCGGCGCCTACTTCATCGGCTTTCTGCTGGCCGAGCTGACCCTGCTGCTGGTGATGCGCAATCCCGAAGTGTCGACCTGGTATGCGGCATTGCTGCTGATTTATCCTGCTTTCGAAACCATATTTTCCGCCTATCGCAGAATGTTTGTGCGAGGTAAGTCGCCGGCGATGCCCGATGGAATACATTTACATAGCCTGATATTCCGCCGTATTGTGCAATGGACGGTAGGATCGCGCGAAGCACGGGCTTTGATGAAACGCAATGCGCGCACTTCTCCATATTTATGGCTGTTTTCTCTGATGGCGGTGATACCGGCAACCGTGTTATGGGAAAATACTGGCTGGTTGATGTTCTTCAGTTTGTTGTTTATTATCAGTTACGTCTGGTTGTATGTACGTATTGTTCGATTTAAGTCCCCGCGCTGGCTTTTTTTACGCAAGAAGGACTAGCTCTCAGATATTGATGTTAGTATATTGCGAGAATTGGTGAGAATCACTGCGTGTATTTCAATCTTGACGAATGAGGAAAGAATGATGGATCTGTCGAATATGTCCGTGGGCGATTTGCGCAACCTGCAGGAGCAAATCAAGCAGGAGATGAAGAAGCGTGAAGTGCAGGAAGTTCAAAAGGCGCGCGAGCAGATCCTGGCCATCGCGCAAAGCGTCGGCGTTCCGCTGAAAGACCTGATCGCAAGTGCCGGCCGCGGCGGCAACAAGGGCGCGACCGTGGCGGTACGTTACCGCAATCCGGATGATGCGTCCCAGCAGTGGACCGGCCGCGGCCGTCAGCCGAAGTGGGTCAAGGAATGGGTCGAAGGCGGTAAATCGCTGGACAAGCTGCGCGTTTGAGCTTCATTGCCCGGTCGGCATTTAAAAGCTTGGCCCAGTAGCATCCAAACGTCGGCCCGGTAGCCTCAATACGTCGGCCCGGTAGCCTTAATACGTCGGCCGCTAGCTCTAATACGTCGGCCACTAGCTTTACTACGTCGGCCACTAGCTTTAATACGTCGTCCCCGCGCAGGCGGGGACCCAAGTTCTGCCTGCGTCGTCGAGATGCGCGCAAACTTGGGTCCCCGCCTTCGCGGGGACGACGTTTTGGGGCTGCGGGACGAGCGTGAAGAGCCCCGGTCCGGCGATTCGACGCCGACAAAACAAGACGTCCTACTACCTTTCCGTACACATGGACCGCCCGCTTCCCGTTACAATAGCGATCGTTTTGTCATTCATCCAACTTTTCGCGGTCTGACGGCACACCGCCGTGCGCAAGCCTGCGCGGCGCCGCTCCGCTCCCGTTCCTCAAGGAAGAAAATGCTCGCTCTCTCCAAAACGATCTTCAAGGCCTATGACATCCGCGGCGTCATCGGCAAGACGCTCGATGCCGGCATCGCGCGCCATATCGGCCGCGCCTTCGGCGCCGCCGCCCTGGCCAAGGGAGAGCGCAAGGTCGTGATCGGCCGCGACGGCCGCCTGTCCGGCCCGGAACTGGCCGCCGCGCTGAGCGACGGCCTGCGCGACGCCGGCGTCGACGTGATCGACCTGGGCATGGTCGCCACCCCGATGGTCTATTTCGCCACCAACGTGCTCGATACCCGCTCGGGCATCATGGTCACCGGCAGCCACAACCCGCCCGACTACAACGGCTTCAAGATGGTCATGGCAGGCGAAGCGATCTACGGCGACGCCATCCTGGGCCTGCACGACAGCATCGCCGCCTACGACGGGAAAATCGCCGAACAGCGCGGCGGCTACGCCACCCACGACATCCGCGCCGCCTACATCGAGCGCATCGTGGGCGACGTCAAGCTGGCGCGCCCGATCAAGATCGCGGTCGACTGCGGCAACGGCGTCGCCGGCGCCTTCGCCCCGGAACTGTTCCGCCGCATGGGCGCCGAGGTCATCGAGCTGTTCTGCGAGGTCGACGGCCACTTCCCGAACCACCACCCGGACCCGGCCCACCCGGAAAACCTGCAAGACCTGATCAAATGCCTGCAGGAGACCGACGCCGAGCTGGGCCTGGCCTTCGACGGCGACGGCGACCGCCTGGGCATCGTCACCAAGGACGGCCAGATCATCTTCCCGGACCGCCAGATGATGCTGTTCGCGGCCGACGTCCTGTCGCGCAACCCGGGCGGCGAGATCCTCTACGACGTCAAGTGCACCCGCCACCTCGGCCCCTGGATCGAGCAGCACGGCGGCCGTCCGCTGATGTGGAAGACCGGCCACTCCCTGGTCAAGGCCAAGCTCAAGGAAACCGGCGCCCCGCTGGGCGGCGAGATGAGCGGCCACATCTTCTTCAAGGACCGCTGGTACGGCTTCGACGACGGCCTGTACTCGGGCGCGCGCATGCTCGAGATCCTGACCCGCGAGCAGGATCCGTCTGCGCTCCTGAACGGCCTGCCGATCGCCAGCAGCACCCCGGAACTGCACCTGCACCTGCAAGAAGGCGAGAACTTCGCCCTGATCGACAAGCTGCGCACCGACGCCAAATTCCCGGACGCCGAGCGCGTGGTCGACATCGACGGCCTGCGCGTGGAATACGCGGACGGCTTCGGCCTGGCGCGCTCGTCCAACACCACCCCGGTGGTGGTGCTGCGCTTCGAGGGCGAGAATCCGCAGGCATTGGAGCGCATCCAGGCCGACTTCAAGCGCGTGATCCTGGCCGCCAAGCCGGACGCCCAGTTGCCGTTCTGAGGAAGTCCGCTTGAAGATCCTGCTGGTGCGCGTGTCGTCCCTGGGCGACGTGCTGCACAACCTGCCGATGGTGGCCGACCTGCTGCGCCACCATCCCGGCGCCACCATCGACTGGGTGGTCGAGGAGGGCTACGTCAGCCTGGTGCGGCTCAACCCGCACGTCCGGAAAATCATCCCCTGGGCCCTGCGCCGCTGGCGCAAGCGCCTGGGCGACAAGGCCGTCCGCGCCGAGATCAAGTCCTTCTTCCGCACTCTGCGCGAAGAGGAATACGACTACGTGTTTGACACCCAGGGGCTGCTCAAGACCGGCGTGATCATGGGCGCGGCGCGCGTGCGCAAGGGTGGCAAGAAGGTCGGCCTGGCCAACGGCAGCGAAGGCTCTGGCTACGAGGGCATCTCGCGCATCTTCCACACCGACAGCATTCCATTGAGCCCGCGCACCCATGCGGTGGCGCGCGGCCGCCTGGTGGCCGGCGCGGCCCTCGGCTACGCGGTCGACAGCGCGCCCGACTTCGGCCTGCCGGCCCCGCAGACAGCCCTGCGCCCGGCCTTCCTGCCGCAGGAAGACTACGCCGTGTTCTTCCACGGCACCGCACGCGCCGCCAAGAAGTGGGCGCGCGAGAACTGGATCGCCACCGGCCAGGCGCTGGCGCCGATGCCGGTGCTGCTGCCCTGGGGCTCGGAAGAAGAGCTGCGCGAAGCCGAGGCCCTGGCCCAGGCCCTGCCCAACGCCCGCGTGCTGCCCCGGCTGTCGATGATGGATGCGGTGGCCCTGGCCCAGCATGCATCCCTGGCGATCGGCGTCGACACCGGCCTGACCCACATCGCCGCCGCCTTCGTCCGTCCTACGGTCGAGATCTATTGCGATTCGCCCAAGTGGAAGACCGAGGGCAACTGGTCCGAGCGCATCGTCAACCTGGGCGACCTGGGCGACCCGCCCTCGAGCGCCGAGGTGATCGCCGCGGCGCGCCGCCTGCTGGACAAGTAAATGAAGCGTCCCCTGTATTCCGCGCTGTGGTGGCTGGCGCTGCCCGCCGTGCTGGGCCGCCTGTGGTGGCGCGGGCGCAAGGAGCCCGGCTACCGCCAGCACTGGGGCGAGCGCCTGGGCGCTGCCGGACCCGAGCCTGACGAGGCCATGACCATCATGGTGCACGCGGTCTCGGTGGGCGAGACGCGCGCCGCCGAACCCCTGGTCGAGGCCCTGCTGGCGGAGTACCCGGCCTGCCGCATCCTGCTCACCCACATGACCCCGACCGGCCGCGCCACCGGCCGCGCCCTGTTCGAGAAGCACGGCAAGCGCGTGGTGCAGGCCTATCTCCCTTACGACACCGGTTTCATGGTCGGCCGCTTCCTGCGCCGCCACCGTCCGCGCGCCGTCATCCTGATGGAAACCGAGGTGTGGCCGAACCTGATCCATGGCTGCGCCGCCGCCGGCGTGCCGGTGGTGCTGGCCAACGCCCGCCTGTCGGAGCGTTCGCTGCGCCGCGGGCAGAAGATGGGGGCCCTGATGACCGAAGCGGCCCGCGGCATCACCCTGGTCGCGGCCCAGACCGAGGACGACGCCGAACGCATCCGCTCGCTGGGCGCGCCCAGGGTGGCGGTCACCGGCAGCATCAAGTTCGACGTGGTGCCGCCCGCCGCCGCGCTGGAGAAGGGCGCCTGGCTGCGCGGCCAGATCGGCGCGCGACCGGTGTTCCTGTGCGCCAGCACCCGCGAGGGCGAGGAAAGCCTGATCCTGGACGCCTGGACCCGCCAGCCCGCCAAGCCGGAAGGCGCGCTGCTGGCGATCGTGCCGCGCCATCCGCAGCGCTTCGACGAAGTGGCGAAGCTGGTCGAGGCCCAGGGGCTGAGGCTGGCGCGCCGCTCCCAGCTCGAGAACGGCCTGGACGGCGCCGACGTGCTCCTGGGCGACTCCATGGGCGAAATGTTCGCCTATTACGCCGCCTGCGACTGCGCCTTCATCGGCGGCAGCCTGATGCCGCTGGGCGGGCAGAACCTGATCGAAGCCTGCGCGCTGGGCAAGCCGGTGCTGGTGGGCGAGCACACCTTCAATTTCGCCGACGCCACCGAGGATGCGGTGGCCAGTGGCGGCGCGCTGCGGGTGTCCGGCGCGGCCGCCCTGGTGGCGCAGGCGGCGCGCCTGCTGCGCGACGCCCAGGCGCGCGAGGCGATGGGGGCGCAGGCCCTGGCCTTCGCCGGCAGGCACCGGGGCGCTACCCTGCGCACTGTTGAACTCTTGCGACAGCTAATCGGATAGGTTTTGCTACCATCTGCACTGAGCTCGGTAAAACAAAAAGGGGATGCGCCATGTTGTCGTTTAATCACCCGAGACCGGCCAGCACAGGAAAACCCGCCGCCCGTGTCGCCACGGCCCAGGCGGAACAGGCGCGCGAGACGACCGACACTGCTGAGCCCAAGGACTTCTCGGTTTCACCGCCCATTGCCGGCGCTTTTCCGCTCGGCGAACTCCACTTTTTCGTGCGCTATTCGCTGCGCGAGTACAGCAGCTTCATGTGGCAGCACGGGGGCTGGCTGATACGCCGGCGGCGCATCCGCTGGCCCGCGAGCGTCTTCCTGCGCCTGCGCAGCACCCTCGGCGCGGCGCTCAATTTCGTGATGTTGGGGCGGGGCAAGCGCACCTACGAATTCACCATCGACGAGCACGGGATCGTGCGCACCAGCGGGGGCGTGACGCTGATCGGCTGGGACGATGTGAGCGCGGTGCGGACTTATTCGCGCGGATTCATGATGGTGCTCAAGCGCGGGACCTTGCCGATTCCGTTTCGCTGCCTGTCGGATGCCCAGCTTGGGGTGATGCAGGGGCTGGCGGCGGCGCGGCATGAGTTGAGTTTGCGCTGAGGGTGTTTGCGGGCGTTCGCGGGTATGCATGAAAACTTGGATCCCCGCCTGCGCGGGGATGACGTTGGTTTGTCGTGGAGTGAGTCGACTGGCGCGGATTCCGGATCCTTACGCTAAGCCATTCGACCAGCGCTAAGCCACATTTGACCAGCGGCCCCTGGCACGTCGTTCCCGCGAAGGCGGGAACCCAAGTTCAATCCACCAGCGTCAAAACAGCCCCACACCCACCGGCGGCCTTCACAAGCGCTTCAATCCTCAAACAACACCGGCATCTCGTGCGACTGCTTGCGCAGCGCCAGCCGCGCCCCGTCGTAATCCGGATACACCTCGCCCACCGTCGCCCAGAACGCCGGGCTGTGGTTCATCTCGCGCAGGTGCGCCAGTTCGTGCGCCACCACGTAGTCCACCAGCGACAGCGGATAGTGGATCAGGCGCCAGTTCAGCCGGATATTCCCCTGCACCGTGCACGAGCCCCAGCGCGAGCCCGCCGACGACAGGGCCAGCGCGCTGTAGGTCACGCCCAGCATCGGCGCGTAATGATCCAGTCTTTCCCTGAACAGCTTCTTGGCCTCGGCCTGGAACCACAGCTTGATGCGCTCCTTGAGCTGCCACTCCGACAGCCCCGGCACCACGCCGATCCACAGTTCCCTGTTGGCCGCGTCGAACTGGCAGTGGCTGCGCGCGGCTTCCTCCAGGCGTAGCGTGATCTCGCCGCCCAGGTAGGGCAGGCGCGCGCCGTCCTTCCACTCGATCGGCGGCCTTTGCTGGCGCTGGGCGCGGCGCTCGCCGCGTTCGAGCAGCTTGCTCATGATCCAGCGCTGCTTGGCGCGGATCGCGTTGTCGATGTCGATCTGGCTCACCCGCCGCGGCGCCGTCACGCGCAGGCCGTCGTCGTCGATCATGAAGCCGATCGAGCGGCGCGAGGAGCGGCGCAAGGCGTAGTCCACCGTCTGGTGGCCGAGCACGATGCGCTTCAGGGGAGGGTCGTTCGGGCCCACGGGAGGCGCGGGCAGGGCGATGCGGGGCGGCGCTGGCGGCGCCTTGAACAGCGGTTGACTAGGCGGCGCCGGCCTGTCGGAAGGCTTGAGCGCTGCGAAGAATTCCTGTGCAAACAGTTCCAGCTGGTGCCCGTCGATCTTGGAAGAGGTCATGGTGTGCTGCGGTCTTGAATTCCTGATCTGGGCGCTGATATCGCTTAGCCACCTCTGTAGACGTGGGGCGAAATGACGCGCATTTCTGATTCTATCCAATTTTCGACCTCTTGCATCAGGCTGTCAGGAGTGTGGTTATCTGGCGATATCGGCTTGCCGATCGAGACGGTGACCAGTCCCGGGCGCTTGATGAAGGAATTCTTGGGCCAGCACTCGCCCGAATTATGCGCGATCGGCACCACGACGGTTTGGGTTTCCACAGCCAGGCGCGTGCCGCCGCTCTTGTACTTCCCTTTTTCTCCGACCGGGATGCGCGTCCCTTCCGGGAACATGATAATCCATTGGCCGTCCGCCAGGCGGCGCCTACCGTGCCTGACCACTTGCGAGAACGCATTCTTGCCCTGCTTGCGGTCGATCGGGATCATGCGCAGCAGCGCCATGCCCCAGCCGAAGAAGGGGATGTACAGGATTTCCTTCTTGAAGACGTAGACCAGCGGCCGCGTGAGGTTCGGCAGCAGGAAGATGGTCTCCCAAGCCGACTGGTGCTTGGACAGGATGATGGCCGGGGCATCCGGCAGGTTCTCGTAGCCCTTGAACTCGTAGCGGATGCCGCAGATGACCTTGGCGCACCAGATGATGAAGACGTTCCAGCGCGAGGTCACCCAGAAGCGCTTGTTGTAGGGGAGAGGCGCGGCCAGGAAGCAGACGCAGGCCCACACCACGGTGGCCACCACCATCACGATCGTAAACAACAGGGAACGCAGGAACAGGCTGAAAGTACGCAAAGGGGCTCCGGACGAATTGCTTGGTTCTTGTAGTGCTGCGATGACGCTCGAGATTATGGACTGGCCTTGAGCAGCGCGCTCACCATCGCCGCCAGGTCGGGGAAGACCTGGGTGCCGGGCGGCAGGCCGCCGGTGGCGTTGGTCTTCTCGCCCTTGCCGGTCAGGACCAGGTAGGGCACGCAGCCCATGATGAAGCCGGCCTGCAGGTCGCGCAGCGAGTCGCCCACGGTAGGCACGCCCTTGAGGCTGATCTTGAAGCGCTTCGAGATCTCCTCGAACATGCCAGCCTTGGGCTTGCGGCAGTCGCAGTTGTCGATCGCCGCGTGCGGGCAGAAGAAGATGGCGTCGATGTCCGCGCCGACCAGCTGGGCGGCTGCGTGCATCTTCTGGTGGATCGCGTTCAGGGTCGTGATGTCGAACAGTTCGCGGGCGATGCCGGACTGGTTCGAGGCGATCACGACCTGATAGCCCGCCTGGTTCAGGCGGGCGATCGCTTCCAGCGAACCGGGGATCGGAATCCACTCGGCCGGCGACTTGATGAAGTCGGGCGAATCGTGGTTGATGACGCCGTCCCGGTCGAGGATGATGAGTTTCATCGGACTTCCTTACGCCGCCAGCTTGGAGATGTCGGCCACGCGGTTCATCATGCCGTGCAGTTGCGACAGCAGGGCCAGGCGGTTGTTGCGCAGCGCCGGGTCCTCGGCCATCACCATCACGTCGTTGAAGAAGGCGTCGACGTCGTCGCGCAGCTGGGCCAGGGTCTTGAGCGTGCCGGTGTAGTCGCCGCCGGCGAAGGCCGCGTCCACCGCCGGGCGCACGCGCGCGATCGCGGCGGCCAGGTTCTTCTCGGCCTGCTCCTGCAGCAGCCCTTCCTGCACCTCGCCCGCCGCCGCCTCGGTCTTCTTGAGGATGTTGGTGATGCGCTTGTTGGCGGCGGCCAGGGACTCGGCTTCCGGCAGCGCGGCGAAGGCCTGCACGGCCTCCAGGCGCTGCACCACGTCGTCCACGCGGTCTGGGTTCTGGGCCAGCACGGCCTCGACCTCGTTGGGCGAGAAGCCGCGCTCGCGCAGCATGCCGCGCAGGCGGTCGAGCATGAAGCTCTTCACTTCTTCACGCGGATCCTTGAACGCAGCCTGGCCCTCGAACACCGCGGCGGCGTCGGCCAGCAGCTCCGAGATCGGCAGCGCGAGGCGCTTCTCGACCAGCATGCGCATCACGCCCAGGGCGTGGCGGCGCAGCGCGAACGGATCCTTCTCGCCGGTCGGCTGCAGGCCGATGGCCCAGATGCCGACCAGGGTTTCCAGCTTGTCGGCCAGAGCCACCGCCAGGCCGGTATTGGTCGAGGGCAGGGCGTCGCCGGCGAAGCGCGGCTGGTAGTGCTCGGAGGCGGCCAGGGCGACTTCCTCCGGCTCGCCGTCGTGGCGCGCGTAATAGGTGCCCATGATGCCCTGCAGCTCGGGGAACTCGCCCACCATGTCGGTCAGCAGGTCGGCCTTGGCCAGGCGCGCGCCGCGCTGCGCCAGCGCGGCGTCGAAGCCGAGGCGCTGGGCGATGCTGGTGGCCAGCCTGGTGACGCGCTCGGTGCGCTCCGCCTGGGTGCCCAGCTTGTTGTGGTAGACCACGCTGGCCAGTTGCGGCAGGCGCGACTCGAGGGTTTTCTTCTTGTCCTGCTCGAAGAAGAACTTGGCGTCCGACAGGCGCGGACGCACCACGCGCTCGTTGCCGCCGATGATGGCGCTCGGGTCATCGGTCGCCAGGTTCGAAACGATCAGGAAGCGCGAGCGCAGCTTGCCGTCGGCGTCGGTCAGCGCGAAGTATTTCTGGTTGGTCTGCATGGTCAGGATCAGGCATTCCTGCGGCACCGCCAGGAATTCCTCCTCGAAGTGGCATTCATAGACCACCGGCCATTCGACCAGGGCCGCCACTTCGTCCAGCAGCGCTTCCGGCATCAGGACCTGGTCGGCGCCGGCCTTGTCCAGCAGCTGGCGGCGGATGCCTTCCTTGCGCGCTTCCGGAGAAGCCAGCACCTTGCCTTCGCTTTCCAGCACGCGCGCGTAGTCGTCGGCGTGCTGCACGGCGATCGCCTGGCCGTGCGACAGGAAGCGGTGGCCCATGGTGTGGCGGCCGGCGTCCAGGCCCAGCAGCGACAGCGGCAGCACCTGTTCGCCATGCAGGGCGAGCAGCAGGTGGACCGGGCGCACGAACTGCACGGTGGCGCCGTCCGGGCGCTGGTAGCTCATGACCTTGGGGATCGGCAGCTTGGCCACGGTGTCGGCCAGCACGTCCTGCAGGGCGGCGGGAAGCAGGCTGCCGGCGGCAGTGTAGGTGTAGAAGAAGCTTTCCGCCTTGCCGTCCTGGGCGCGCTCGAGATCGGCGACCTTCAGGTCGGGGAAGCCCAGCGCGGCCAGTTTCTTGGCCAGGGGCGCGGTCGGATTGCCGTCCTTGTCCAGGGCGACGCTCACCGGCAGCACCTTTTCGCGGATCTGCTTGTCCGGCGAGGTGGCGCGCACACGGGTGATCGATACCGCCAGGCGGCGCGGGGTGGCGTAGGTGGTGGCTACGCTGTCGGCTTCGAGGAAGTCGCGCGCCTTCAGGCCGTTGGCGATGCCGGCGGCGAAGGCCGCGCCCAGCTTGACGAGGGCCTTCGGCGGCAGTTCTTCGGTCTGCAGTTCGACGAGGAGAGTCTGATTCATGGTGTGGTCTGTTCTTGTCGTGGCGGCGTTATGCCGCGGCCTTGTCGGCGGCCGGGAGCATCGGGAAGCCGAGCTTCTCGCGCGAATCGTAATAGGCCTGGGCGACCAGGCGCGACAGGGTGCGCACGCGGCCGATGTAGGCGGCGCGCTCGGTCACCGAGATGGCGCCGCGTGCGTCCAGCAGGTTGAAGCTGTGCGAAGCCTTCATGATCTGCTCGTAGGCCGGCAGGGTCAGTTCCAGCTCGATCAGGCGCTTGGCTTCGGATTCGTGGTTGGCGAAGGCCTGGAACAGCAGCTCGGTGTTCGAGTGCTCGAAGTTGTAGGTCGACTGCTCGACTTCGTTCTGGTGGAAGACGTCGCCGTAGGACAGCGATTTTTTCATCCCGTTTTCTTCCCACTCGGTCCACACCAGGTCGTAGACGTTCTCCACGCCCTGCAGGTACATCGCGAGGCGTTCGATGCCGTAGGTGATTTCGCCCAGCACCGGCTTGCAATCGAGGCCGCCGACCTGCTGGAAGTAGGTGAACTGGGTGACTTCCATGCCGTTCAGCCAGACTTCCCAGCCCAGGCCCCAGGCGCCCAGGGTCGGGCTTTCCCAGTCGTCCTCGACGAAGCGCACGTCGTTCTTCTTCAGGTCCAGGCCGAGGGCTTCGAGCGAGCCGAGGTAGAGGTCGAGGATGTTCTCGGGGGCGGGCTTGAGTACCACCTGGTACTGGTAGTAGTGCTGCAGGCGGTTAGGATTTTCGCCGTAGCGGCCGTCCTTGGGGCGGCGCGAGGGCTGCACATAGGCGGCGCGCCAGGGTTCCGGACCGATCGCACGCAGGAAGGTGCCGGTGTGGAAGGTGCCCGCGCCGACTTCCATGTCGTAGGGCTGGAGCAGGGCGCAGCCCTGCTTGTCCCAGTAGGACTGCAGGGTCAGGATGATTTGTTGGAATGTGAGCATCTCGGATGGGCGACGCGCAGCGGGGCGCGAACACGATAAGTTTGCCAAATGACCAATTCTACTGAATTTTTCCCAGCCTCTGGGGGTGATTTGGCCGGGCGATTCGATTTAGAGGCCGTTGTCGGAACACGGGCGGCCGCGCAGGACGGCCCGCCCGCGCGTCAGGCGCCAGTCTTGCCGCGGTAGCGGCGCCCGGCGAACCAGGCGGCGCCGAGCGCGACCGCGCCCAGGATCAGGAACAGCGCATTCCCGAAACGGACATAGGGCGTCATGCCAGTCGTGCCGCGCACAGTGGCGGTCAGCACGCCTTCCTGGTAGAAGGGCAGCAGCTGGCGGACCACGCCGCGATGGTCGATCACGGCGGTGGCGCCGTCGTTGGTCGACCTCAGCATCGGACGGCCGGTTTCCAGGGTGCGCATGCGCGAGATCTGCAGGTGCTGGGGAATAGCGACCGATTGCCCGTACCAGGACAGGTTGGACACGTTCAGCAGCAGGGTCGCGGGCCTGGCGGCGCTGCGCAACTGGTAGGCGATCTCCTCGCCGAACACGTCCTCGTAGCAGATATTCGGCAGCACCAGCTGGTCCTTCACCGCGAACGGGGCCTGCAGCGGCTTGCCGCGGGTGGCGTCGTTGAGCGGCAGGTTCAGCATGTCGGTGAACCAGCGGAAGCCCGGCGGAATGAATTCGCCGAAGGGCACCAGGTGGGCTTTGTCGTAGCGGTAGGCCTGGGGCTGGGGTGAGAGCGCCACCACGCTGTTGGCGTACTGGCGCGGGCCATCCAGCAGCGGCATGCCGATCGCCAGGGTGCTGCCGCTGGCGCTCGAAAAGCGCTGCAGGCCCTCGAGGTAGCCCTCCGGCATCTGGTGCGGGAAGACCGGGATCGCGGTTTCCGGCGTGGCGATCAGGTCGGCCGGCGCGGACGTGATCATGCCCTGGTACTTGGCCAGGATCTGGTTCAGGAAGGCGAGGTCGAACTTGCGGTCCTGCGGGATGTTCCCCTGCAGCAGACGCACCGTGATCGGCTGGCCGGTTTCCTCGGTCCAGGCGACCGTGCGCAGGCCGGCGCCCGCGCCCAGCACCAGGGCCAGCAGGCCGATCGCCGGCCAGCGCGCGCGCTGGGTGAGCATGGTGATGCAGCCCGCGCACAGGGCCACCAGCACGCCGATGCCGTACACGCCGATCAGCGGCGCGTAGCCGGCCAGCGGCGCGCCGTCATGGGCGTAGCCGGAAGCGGCCCACGGGAAGCCGGTGAATACCCAGCCGCGCAGCCATTCCGACACGCCCCAGGTCACGGGCAGCACCAGCAGCACGAAGGCGGCCACCGGCAGCGACCAGCGCTTGCGCAGCCAGGCCGCGACGCCGGCGGTGAAGGCGCCGTACAGGCCCATGTACAGGCCGAGCAGGATCACCCCGACCGTGGCCAGGGCCATGGGCAGGTGGGCGAAGCGGGTCATGAACACGTACAGCCAGTGCATGCCCGCCACCGACCAGCCGAAGCCGAAGGCCCAGCCGATCAGGGTCGCGCGCCGCACGGAAGTCTGCTTGCCGACCTGGTAGAACAGCCAGGCCAGGGCCAGGAACTGCAGCGGCCACCAGCCGACCGGCTGGAAGGAGAGCAGGGAACTCAGGCCGGCCAGGACGGCGCCGGCGAGCAGCAGGAGCGAGGGCTTGTCGCCGCGCGCGTCGGATACGGGAGCGCCCGCAGTGGTCGAACGGCGGCGCAGCATCAGTCGTGGTCGTCGTCCTGGAGCGGGAGCTTTTCGACCAGCAGCACGTGGATCTGGCGGGCGTCCGCGCGCAGCACCTCGAAACGCAGGTTCTGCAGGTCGAACACCTCGCCCTTGTGGGGCATGCGCCCGAGGTGGCTGGCGACCAGGCCGCCGATGGTGTCGACGTCGTCCTCGGGCAGGTCGGCGCCGATCTCTTCGTTGAACTGCTCGATCTCGGTCAGCGCCTTGACGCGCCAGCGCGGGCCCAGCTGGCCCTCCTTGATCGACAGGATGTTGTCTTCTTCCTCGTCGAAGTCGTACTCGTCCTCGATGTCGCCGACGATCTGCTCGAGCACGTCCTCGATGGTGATCAGCCCGGCCACGCCGGAATACTCGTCGACCACGATGGCCATGTGGTTGTGGTTGGCGCGGAAGTCGCGCAGCAGCACGTTCAGGCGCTTCGATTCCGGGATGAAGATCGCCGGGCGTAGCATGTCGCGCACGTTGAAGGATTCTTCTGCGTAGTAGCGCAGCAGGTCCTTTGCCAGCAGGATGCCGACCACCTTGTCGCGCTCGCCTTCGATGGCGGGGAAGCGCGAGTGCGCGGTCTCGAGCACGATCGGGAGCCATTCCTCGATCGGCTTGGTGATGTCGATGACGTCCATTTGCGAGCGCGGCACCATGATGTCGCGCACCGACAGGTCGGAGACCTGGAACACGCCTTCGATCATCGAGAGCGCGTCGGCGTCGATCAGGTTGCGTTCATGGGCTTCGTGCAGGACTTCGAGCAGTTCGGCACGGTTTTCTGGCTCTGGGGAGATGAGAGCGGTCAGCCGTTCGAACAGCGACCGATGGGGTTTGGCGTCCGATCGGACGTCACTGGGATACTCGGGCATAATTGGCGTGAAGCCGTTGTTGCGATGGGCATAGGATACACCAAAAGGGCGGATGCCTGATTTTGATGCACCTGTGGCGCGCCGGTTCCTCCTTCCCCAGCGGCACGGTTTTTCCCTGTGTGGTCGAACCCGCGTCCTGAAAGGAGCAGCCCATGCCTGCGCTCAATATCAACGGCAGCAACACGACTCTCAACGTTCCCGACGACATGCCCCTGCTGTGGGCCCTGCGCGACGTTGCCGGCTTGACCGGCACCAAGTTCGGCTGCGGCGTGGCCCTGTGCGGCGCCTGCACCGTGCACGTGGACGGCCAGCCCACCCGTTCCTGCATCACTCCGGTCTCGGCGGTGGTCGGGAAGAACATCGTCACCATCGAAGCCATCGGCAAGGATCCGGTCGGCGCCAAGGTCCAGGCGGCCTGGCGCGAGATCGACGTGGTCCAGTGCGGCTATTGCCAGTCCGGCCAGATCATGGCGGCCACCGCTCTGCTCAAGGCCACCCCCAAGCCGGGCGACGCCGACATCGACAATGCCATGTCGGGCAATATCTGCCGCTGCGGCACCTATGGACGCATCCGCAAGGCGATCCACATCGCCGCCGCGAAATAAGGAGGCGCCATGGACGGACTGAAAGAGGCAGCGCGGGCTCTCTCCCAAGGAATGGATGGCAAAAAAACCACACTCGACTCGCGCGCGCGGCGCGATTTCATGCGCCTGGGCGCGGCCGGCGGCGGTGGCCTGCTGCTGAGTTTCTCCCTGTTCGGTTGCAAGCGCGCCGAGGACGGGCGCAACGAAAAGCCCTCCGAGACGGCGGTCGGCGCGGCCACCAATGCGGCGTCCAGCCAGGATCCGGGCCTGGCGCGCGACGCCTTCATCCGCGTCGGGCGCGACGGCATCGTCACCCTGGTGGTGCACAAGGTCGAGATGGGGCAGGGCACCTTCACCTCCATGCCCCAGCTGCTGGCCGAGGAACTGGGGGCCGACCTGTCGAAGGTGCGGCTGGAGCAGGCGCCGGCCGACAACAAGCTGTACGCCGACCCGCTGCTGGGCGGCCAGCTGACCGGCGGCTCGACCTCGGTGCGCGGCGCCTACAAGCCGCTGCGCGAGGCCGGCGCCATGGTGCGCACGGTGCTGGTGGAAGCGGCCGCCGAGAGCTGGAAGGTGCCGGCCGCCGAGATTACGGTGGTGGGCGGCACCCTGCGCCACGAGGGCTCCGGCAAGAGCGCCGGCTTCGGCGAACTGGTGGACGCCGCGGCCAAGCGCGAGCTGCCGAAGAGCGTGGCGCTGAAGGACCCCGAACAGTTCACCCTGATCGGCAAGCCGGTCAAGCGCCTCGATTCGCCGGCCAAGACCGACGGCACGGCCCTGTTCGGGATCGACGCGCGCCTGCCCAACATGCTGGTCGCTGCGGTGGCGGCCTCGCCCGTGCACGGCGGCAAACTGGCCGCTGTCGACGACCAGAAGGCGCTGGCGGTGCCCGGCGTGCGCGAGGTGCTGCGCATCGACAACGCGGTGGCCGTGGTGGGCGAGCACATGTGGGCCGCGCGCAAGGGCCTGGAGGCGGCCGCGCCGCGCTGGGACGACGGCCCCAACGCCGGCGCGACCACGGCCGCCATCGTGGCCGACATGGCCAAGGCCTCGCAGAAAGAAGGCGTGGTGGCGCGCAACGACGGCGACGCCCTCAAGGCCCTGGCGAGCGGTCCGGGGCGGCGCATCGACGCCGTCTACGAGTTGCCCTTCCTGGCCCACGCGACCATGGAACCCATCAATTGCACGGTCGACCTCAAAGCCGACAGTTGCGACATCTGGTGCGGCACCCAGGTGCCGGCCTTCGCCCAGGCGGCGGCCGCCAAGCTGACCGGCCTGCCGGAAACCAAGGTCAAGGTCCACAACTTCTTTATCGGCGGCGGCTTCGGCCGGCGCCTGGAGAGCGACTACGTGGCCCAGTCGGTGGCCCTGGCCAAGGCCAGCAAGAACGGACAGCCGATCAAGTTCGTCTGGACCCGCGAGGAAGACATCCAGAAGGACATGTTCCGGCCCTATTACTACGACCGCGTCTCGGCGCGGGTGGACGAGAAGGGCCGGCCCCAGGCCTGGTTCCACCGCACCACGGGTTCCTCGATCATCGCGCGCTTCGCGCCCGGCTGGCTGTCGCAGGGGCTGGACCCGGACGCGGTCGAGGGCTCGCGCGACATGCCCTACGCGGTGCCGGCGGTGCGGGTCGAGTACGTGCGCCACGAGCCGCCCGTGCCGACCGCCTTCTGGCGCGGGGTCGGGCCGACCCACAACGTGTTCGTGGTGGAGAGCTTCATCGACGAGCTGGCCCATGCGGCCAAGCAGGACCCGGTGGCCTACCGCCGCGCCCTGCTGGAGAAATCGCCGCGCACCCTGGGCGTGCTCAACCTGGCGGCCGAGAAGGCCGGCTGGGGCAAGCCGATGGCGCCGATCGCCGGGCGCAAGGTGGGGCGCGGGGTGTCCTGCCAGTTCGCCTTCGGCAGCTACGTGGCCCAGGTGGCCGAGGTCTCGGTGGGGGCGGATGGCGAGGTGCGGGTGCACCGGGTGGTGTGCGCGGTCGACTGCGGGACGGCGATCAATCCGGACACCATCGTGGCCCAGATGGAAAGCGGGATCGTGTACGGGCTGGGGGCGGTGCTGTGGGGCGAGATCACGCTCGACAAGGGCAGGGTGCAGCAGACCAATTTCGGCGACTACCGGGTGGTGCGCATGAACGAGGCGCCGGCGGTCGAGGTGCACCTCGTGAACAGCCGCGACGATCCGGGCGGGATCGGGGAGCCGGGGACTTCGGCCTTGATGCCGGCGGTGACCAATGCGGTGTTCGCGGCGACCGGGAAGAGGGTGAGGAAGTTGCCGATTGGGGGGCAGTTGGCTTGAGGGGGGGCTAACTAATTTCGGGCAAACTTGGGTCTCGGCCTGCGCCGGGACGACGGTCTTTGGGCTGTCGACTACGTATAGACTGTCTTCCGGCCCGCGCCCCTAGCACGTCGTCCCGGCGCAGGCCGGGACCCAAGTTCGCCGCGTTATCGAAACGCCCGCTCTCTGACCGACCCCGCCTTCAGTCCTCGTAAGGATCCGGAAACCCCAAGGCCTCCATGATGTCGCGCTCCAGCTGCTCCATCTCCTCGGCCTCTTCGTCGTGCTCGTGGTCGAAGCCCTGGGCATGCAGCACCCCGTGCACCACCAGGTGCGCGGTGTGCTCCTCGACCGTTTTCTTCTGGTCGTCCGCCTCGCGCTGCAGCACGTCGGTGCACAGCACGATGTCGGCCTGCACCGCCTCCTCGTCGCCCAGCTCCTCGCCCTCGTTGTAGGCGAAGGTCAGCACGTTGGTGGCGTAGTCCTTGCCGCGGTATTCGCGGTTCAGGGCCTTGCCTTCCTCGGCGTCGACGAAGCGGATGGTCAGCTCGGCGGGGCCGAGCAGGGAAGCCTCGACCCAGCGCCGCAGATCGGCTTCGGTGATCAGGCTCTCCAGCCGGGTATCCGCGAACTGGACTTCGAGTTCAAGATGATGTTTTTTTTCTTGCATGTTTCACCGGTGCGGGTTTGGGAAGGGAAGCCAGGTCCTGGATCGACGAGTTCTTCTCGTACGCATCGATGATACGCGCAACCAGCGGATGGCGCACCACGTCCGCGCTGGAAAACTGGGTGAAGGCGATCCCGCGCACGCCCTTGAGCACGTGCATGGCGTCGACCAGGCCCGAACGCATGGTCTTGTGCAGGTCGACCTGGGTGACGTCGCCCGTCACCACCGCCTTGCTGCCGAAGCCGATGCGGGTCAGGAACATCTTCATCTGCTCGACCGTCGTGTTCTGGGCTTCGTCCAGGATCACGAAGGCGTGGTTCAGGGTGCGCCCGCGCATGTAGGCCAGCGGGGCGATCTCGATCACCTGCTTCTCGAACAGCTTCTGGGTACGGTCGAAGCCGAGCAGGTCGTACAGCGCGTCGTAAAGAGGGCGCAGGTAGGGATCGACCTTCTGGGTCAGGTCGCCCGGCAGGAAGCCGAGGCGCTCGCCCGCTTCCACCGCGGGACGGGTCAGGATGATGCGCTTGACCGCGTCGCGTTCCAGGGCGTCGACCGCGCAGGCCACCGCCAGGTAGGTCTTGCCGGTGCCGGCCGGACCGATGCCGAAGCTGATGTCGTGCTCCAGCACCGCGCGCAGGTATTCGATCTGGTGCGGGGTGCGCCCGCGCAGGTCGCTGCGGCGGGTCTTGAGCACCGGGCTGGTGGTCTCGGGCGACTCGGCGGCTTCGTCGTCCTCGTCCTGGGCTTCTTCCTCCTTGGCGGCCGGGCCCGCCCCCCCTACGCCTTCGATCTTGGGCTTCAGGCCGGCGCGCTGCTCGACCAGGGCGAGTTGCACTTCCTCGATCGGCACGACCTTGTTGGCGACGGCGTAGAAACGCTCGAGCAGCTCGACCGCGCGCTCGGCGTTGGCGCCGCTGACGATGAACTTCTCGCCGCGGCGGAAGATGGTCACGTCGAGCGCGGCCGAGATCTGGCGCAGGTTTTCGTCAAGCGGGCCGCAGAGGTGGGCGAGCCGCGTGTTGTCGAGCGGCTCGGGAATGAAATAGGAAGGCTGGGTAGGCTGGGTTTTCAACTGGCTTTGGCAATCGTTTGGAGGTTAGCGACGAGTTCGCCGCGCAGGAAGTAGTCGTGGCTCGCCACGATGCGCACGTCGACCAGCTGGCCGACCAGACTCTCGCCCGCCTCGTCCGGCAGGAAATTGACCACACGGTTGCTCTCGGTGCGGCCGGAAAGCTGGGCCGGGTCCTTCTTGGACCGGCCTTCGACCAGGATGCGTTGCACGCTGCCGACCATGGCGGCGCTGTACTTGCGGGTGTTGGTGTCGATCAGGGCCTGCAGGCGCTGCAGGCGCGCCAGCTTGACCTCGTGCGGGGTATCGTCCTCGAGGTTGGCGGCCGGGGTGCCCGGACGCTTGCTGAAGATGAAGCTGAAGCTGTTGTCGAAGCCGACGTCTTCCACCAGCTTCATCATGGCCTCGAAATCGGCGTCGGTCTCGCCCGGGAAGCCGACGATGAAGTCGGAGGAAATCGCGATGTCCGGACGCACCGCGCGGATGCGGCGGATGATGGACTTGTACTCGAGCGCGGTATAGCCGCGCTTCATGGCGCCCAGGATGCGGTCGGAACCGTGCTGGACCGGCAGGTAGAGGTGGTTCACCAGTTGCGGGATCTTCGCATAGGCGTCGATCAGGCGCTGGGTGAATTCCTTCGGGTGGCTGGTGACGAAGCGCAGGCGCTCGATGCCGGGAATCTCGGCGATGTATTCGAGCAGCAGGGCGAAGTCGGCCACCTCGCCGTTGTCCATGGCGCCGCGGAAGGCGTTCACGTTCTGGCCCAGCAGCATGATTTCCTTCACGCCCTGGGCGGCCAGGCCGGCGACCTCGGTCAGCACGTCCTCGAAGCGGCGCGAAACTTCCTCGCCGCGGGTATACGGCACCACGCAATAGCTGCAGTACTTGGAGCAGCCTTCCATGATCGAGACATAGGCCACCGGGCCGTCGACCTTGGCCGGCGGCAGGTGGTCGAACTTCTCGATCTCGGGGAAGGAAATGTCGACCTGGGCGGTGCCGAGCTGGCGTCGGTTCTGGATCAGCTGGGGCAGGCGGTGCAGGGTCTGGGGACCGAACACCACGTCCACGAAGGGCGCGCGCTTGACGATGGCTTCGCCTTCCTGCGAGGCCACGCAGCCGCCGACGCCGATCACCAGCTCGGGCTTGTCGCGCTTGAGTTCGCGCAAGCGGCCCAGGTCGGAGAACACTTTTTCTTGCGCCTTTTCACGGACCGAGCAGGTGTTGAGCAGGATGACGTCGGCCTCTTCGGGTTTGTCGGTGCGCACCAGTCCCTCGGACGAGCCGAGCACATCCGCCATCTTGTCCGAGTCGTACTCGTTCATCTGGCACCCGAAGGTCTTGATAAATACTTTTTTCTGCATGGAATGCTGTCGTGGAAGGGGAGCTGCCGCTTTGACAAGGGCTGACCCAGTTTACCGTAAATCGCTCGGAGACCCGGGAAAGGGCGCGTGCGCAGCATATTTACATGCTGTGCGGCACGAAATATTTCTTAACCTAAAGTCGTTGCCAAGCTGCTCAGATTGTTAAATGGAGGCCAAAGCGCGATGTGCACCGGTAAGCCTTGAGTAAAATTTGTTACTGGATGTTTCAGTTTGTAAATCAATGACTTCGCGCGAGTTCCTATTTACAAAATATGTGAAGGAAATCTCTTGCGTGCGCCACACTTCGTCCCCATGTGCTGAAATGCCAACGTGACAAGCTTTCCACACGATAGCTTGATTTCCGACAATGAGTCACATGCGCCGCTTCGTCATCAACGCGGTGTATAGGACGATAATTTGTTTGAAAGACAAGTACGCATGTGGAAAGAGAAAGCGGGAGCACATGCAGTCCGGATAAGTTTCTTAAGGGATTTTTCAGACTTGCGCTGCAAGATCCCCGGAACGGTTCCGGGAACTTATGTTGAGAAAACGTAGTCTTTAACAAAAGTTCGCAAGGGAACTATTTTAACCAAACTCGTGAGGTAAACATCATGGCACAACAGCATCATGCTCTGTCTTCGCAGGAAAGTTACAACCCGAATCACTTGTTGGACATCCTGCTCGGTAAGATGCAGCTGAAAAATGACGCCGCCCTGTCGCGCATGCTCGAAGTTGCGCCGCCGGTGATCAGCAAGATCCGCCATCACCGTCTGCCGGTGGGCGCCTCGCTGCTCATCCGCATGCACGAAGTGACCGGCATGAGCATCCGCGACCTGCGCGACCTGATGGGCGACCGTCGTACCAAGTACCGCCTGTCCGATGCCCAGGGCCGCCCGAAGCCCGAAGAGAAGGCCGCCCAGGCCGCCGCTGCCGCCGCACAGCAGCAACAGGCGCAAGCTCAGCAAGGTCAGCAAGGTCAGCAGCAATCGCAGACCAACGATGCGCCGGCCTCCGGCTCTTCGACTGGTAATTATGCGCACTGATGCCGTGGGCATGGCGGATGCGTCCGTCATGCCTTCGGCCACAGCGGGCTGAGGCGCCGCCTCGCGGCGGCGCCTGCCCGAGTTCCTTCTTCCTATCCGCCCTGCGGCATCAGTCCATCAGGATCGCCGCCATTTCCTCGAACTGCAGTTCCGTCTCGCGGAACACATGCAGCCAGGCTTCTTCGGCCAACCCAAGCGCATTCCAGGCCACGCTGGACACGGCCGGCGCCAGCTCGTCCTCCTCGCCCGCCAGGTCCAGGGCATGGGCCACCGCATTGGCCACGTGCACGATGGTCGCCAGGGAGCCGGCGCCCGGCTGCTCCGGCTCATGGTGCCAGGCGATGGCGTGGCGCATGGTGTCCGAGAAATTCCAGTGCTCCGCCAGGGCCACCCCGGCCGCCACGTGGTCGAGGCCGATCGTCGCCCGCTCGGCCGCCAGCAGCGCGTCGTCGTCCTGGGCGCGCCGCGCCAGCACCGCGCCGTAGTGCTCGGGAAAACGGCTGACCAGCACCAGGCGCCCGATGTCGTGCAGCAGGCCGGCGGTGAAGGCGTAGTCGCCGTTGAAGCGCACCCGCCGCGCCAGCACCCGGGCGCAGGCGGCGGTGGCGATGGAATGGCGCCAGAAGGCCTTGTCGCTGAAGCCAGGACAGCGTCCGCTCGGAAAGCAGCCGGTCATGGCGGCCGCCGTGATCAGGTTGCGCGTGGTCTCGAAGCCGAGGAAGGTCATGGCCTGCTGGATGGTGGTCACCTTGACCTGCAGGCCGAAGGCCGAGGAATTGGCCAGGCGCAGGGTCTTGGCGGTCAGCGCCGCGTCCAGAGACACCTTCCTGGCCAGCACCGCGATGTCGAGGTCTTCCTGCTCGATGCTGCCCAGCAGTTCCATCACCACGGCCGGCAGCGAGGGCAGGTCTTCGAGGCCGTCGGCCAGGTCCTGCGGCAGCAGGGGGCTCATCGCGCCACCTCGCGCCCCAGGCGGTAGTCCTCGATGTAGCGGCGCAGCAGTCCGGTGGCCCAGTCCGCGTGATCCTCGCGCTCGTGCTTGCGGAACAGGTGGTCGAGCCGGGCTTGCACCACAGCCGGATCGGGCGCCGGCGCCGTCTCGGCGCGGGCCACCGGCACCGGTTCCACCCCATGGCGGGCCAGCGAAGCGATGATGGCCTCGGTCAGCACCACGCCGCCGGCCAACAGCACCAGGCCATTGTTGTCGAGCAGTTCGTGGCCGAGCACCATGCCGGGCCTGGCATCCTTCAGCGCGATCAGATCATAAGCATCGCCCATTGTTTCCTCCTGTCAACGCCTTGGCGATCTTAACACCTGTGGACATCAGGCAGTCGATCCACGGCAAGAACTGTCGTGTTCGCGCCGCAAGCCGATTAGTGGAAGATAAATGTTGTACGCTAGGCATTGGCCTCGACGGCCGCAACAAGACAAGGAGATCCATGAAACTGTATTTCAGCCCCGGCGCCTGTTCGCTCGCGCCCCATATCGCCCTGCTGCACACCGGCCTGCCGTTCACGAGCCAGCGCGTCAGCCTGCGCACCAAGCTCACCAGCGACGGGGTGGATTACCGCAGCGTCAATCCCAAGGGCCAGTTGCCGGCGCTCGAACTGGATGACGGCAAGCTGCTGACCGAGAACACCGCGGTGCTGCAATACATCGCCGACCAGGCGCCGGAGAGCGGGCTGGCCCCGGCCTGGGGCAGCTATGCGCGCTACCAGCTGATGGAGTGGCTGAGCTACCTGTCGACCGAGGTGCACAAGCGCTTTTCGCCGATCTTCGCGCCGGGCTGCGCCGACGAGGACAAGGCGGCCCACTGGGCCGAGCTGGCCGCGCCGCTGACTTTTCTAGCGGGCAAGGTCGACGGCGAGCGCAGCCTGATGGGAGGGCGCTTCAGCGTCGCCGACGCCTATCTGTTCGCGATCCTGAACTGGATCGGCTTCGCCGGCTTCTCGATGGGCGACTGGCCCACGCTGCAGGCCTACCACGCCCGTATCGGCGCGATGCCGGTGGTGCGCGAGGCGATGGCGCGCGAAGGCCTGGCCTAGGCGTCTGCGCTGCGGCGGGAGGCCCGGCCTGGCAGTCAGCGCGGCGGCCGGAAGTCCGGCCGTGCGGACTCACTGCCGATAGAAGTTAGCCCATCAACGTCATCCCCGCGCAGGCGGAGATCCAAGTTAATTGCGCTGCCGCAGCGCATGCAGAATTTGGGTTCCTGGCGTGCGCACCCGTCCGCGCGAGCTGAGTACCATGCGCCCATGATGACCCAGCGCTATCTTGCTTTGCTTCGCGGCATCAATGTCGGCCGCGCCAAGCGCATCGCGATGGCCGACCTGCGCCGGCTGTTCGAGGAACTCGGTTTCAGCGGAGTGAAAACCGTCCTCAACAGCGGCAACGTGGTGTTCGGCATGGCCGGTGCGGACCCGGACGCGGCCGCTCGTACCATCGAGGAGGCCCTGGTGCTCCGCCTGGGCGTGGGCGCGCGCGTGTTCGTGCTCGACCGCGCGGCGCTGGACCAGGTGGTGGCCGACAATCCGCTGCTGCCGCTGGCGAGCGATCCCGCGCGCCTGTTCGCCTTCGTGCTGGCGGGAGAGGCGCAGCGCCAGGCGGCGGCCGCGCTGTGTGAGCGCGCATGGGGAGAGGAGGCGCTGGCCCTGGGGCGGCGCGCGGCCTATGTCTGGTGTCCGGAGGGGGTGCTGGACAGCGCCGCGGCGGCGGCGCTGGGCAAGCATCTGGGAGACGGGACCACGTCCCGGAATTGGAATACGCTGCTGCGACTGCACGTCCTGTGCAGCGAGGGCGCCCACCCGTCCTAGGTGAGGCGCCCCTGCGCCGGCACGCCGAGGGCGTCCCGGCGCCTATCCTTCACTTGAATTTCTCGCTGCTGTCCCGACTTGCCCGGTAACCGATCAGGATCAGGCCCACCAGCATCATGGCGAAGACTTCCGGCTCTGGAAGTTCGGACATGTGGGAGGGCGGGGTCACGATGTCGTTGCGGCTGGTGACCGACAAATTGCGCACCGGCTGGCTGGATCGCAGGGCATGGGCCGATTGGCCCGTGCTACTTGAACCCAGGTCTATGGCAGCCGCTTGCGCCGTGCCGGCCAGGCCCAGTGCGAGTGCTGTCGCTATGGCATATCTTTTCATAAGCATTCCCTTTTTTTCTCACGGTCTTGCAGCGGACCGTATGCCCGAGCGGCGGCACACGGCTCCTGGAATCCGGAATCAGAATAGCAAAATTGTGATAATTGCTGCGTTCAATTGAATTGATGAGTTGCAGAAAGAAGTCATCCATTTCGTGCAATAAGCGCGCATGTTGCCGCCATTTAAGCGTCTGCTTCCTGCAACAAAAATTTCCCTTAGGATTGATGAATAAATATTAATAACTAGCTCATCAATTCATATCGTTTATACAAGGTGGGGCGGTTTTTTTGGCACTCGGATAATGATCGGTATCAGTTATATAAGCTTTTTTCTTATCTGAATCATCATAATCGGGGCGATCAAGATTTTTTTCTCGACGCGGTATACACCTCGGTTTTTTTTGGGGGTATAGTCTCCATATCCCTATTGCCTTCGGGCATCAAAACAATACCAAACAAGCATGTTTGGACCTGGCGCCGCCCCCGAACATGGCGCGCCTCTCGCGGCCAACCAGGCCGCAGCCGCCTCCGCCCCGCGCGGCGCCGGCCCTTGTCACAGCACCGCCGCACGACACACCTATTTGTAGAGTACCGAGATGCCCAACTTTGCCCGACTCCAGATTGCCTTCAAGAACGTCTACGTCCGACTCGCCATCGCCGTCCTGCTCGGCCTGGCGGTGGCGCTGGCGATCTACAAGGCGGACGTGCCGCAGGACGGCAGCCCGGTGATCCACTCGCAGAACATCGCCGAGATCACCCAGCTGGCCAGCCAGAAGGAACGCTTGGAATACCTCCTGATCGCCAAGCCGCTGTCGGAGTCGCCGCGTTACGTCTACAAGTTCAAGGACGCGCCCGCCCTGCACGTGGTCAAGGTGCCCAGCACCTCCCACCTGTCGCTGGAGCGCGAGGTGCTGCTCAAGAACGCGATTCCGTACTCGATCGCCAAGGACGACTACCTGGCCAGCCACAAGGCCGTGATGGACGAGGGCGAGACCGCGCTCGACAAGACCGGCTCGTTCCTGAAGCGCCACGCGCTGGACATCGCGGTGATCGTGCTGATCCTCTACCTGATCAAGTTCGGCGTGCCCGGCATGGGCATGAGCGCCTCCGTCATCACCCCGGACAAGCTCAAGGGCAGCATGGACGACCTGATCGGCATGGAAGACATCAAGCAGGAAGTCCTGCACCTGGAAGACATGATCCGCAACCGCGATGTCTACCAGTCGCACAATATCGACAAGCCCTTCAACGTCATGCTGACCGGCCCGGCGGGCACCGGCAAGACCAAGCTGGTCGGTTACCTGGCCAAGCGCCTGAACCTGCCGATGATCTCGGCCTCGGGCTCGGCGCTGGAATCGGGCTATGTGGGCGGCGGTTCCAAGGCCCTGAACGCCCTGTACCGCAAGGCCTGCGCCAAGGGCAAGTGCATCATCTTCCTGGATGAAGCCCAGAGCCTGTTCATGCCGCGCGGCCGCAGCGAAAAGAAATGGGAAGACGACACCGCCAACACCATGCTTGGCCTGCTGGACGGCGTCAAGAGCGACAAGGGCCAGGGCGTGATCTGGGTGGTCGCCTCCAACTTCGACGACTCCTCGACCGAGATGGACGAAGCGATGCTGCGCCGCTTCTCGGTGAAGATCAACTTCCGCCTGCCGAACAAGGTCGAGCGCAGGGAACTGCTGCGCAGCTTCCTGGCGCGCAAGAAGGAGGGCTTGGTGGCTTGGGATGACCTCGACCTCGACCAGGTCGCCGAGATCACCCAGAACCTCAGCCCGGCGCTGCTGGAGACTGTGGTCGAGCGCGCCAGCATGATCTCGATCCAGGAAAAGACGATCATCAACACCGACCTGCTGTTCCGCGCCTACGAGCGCGCGACCATCGGCCTGACCGACCGCGCCACCACCGCCGAGAAGCACCTGCAGCGCGAGCGCATCGCCCTGCACGAGCTGGGGCACTTCTTCATGCAGATCGACCCGTATCTGCGCCAGGGCATGAGCCTGGCCGAAGTGAAGGAGAAGTCGCACCTGCTCAAGATCAGCACCGAGGCGGTGTCGAAGATCGGCGCCCTGGGCTATGTGCTGCAGTCGGGCGAGGACATGTCGCTGCGCACCCTGGAAGAGCTGGAGCGCGACGTGATTGGCCTGTACGGCGGCGTGGCGGCCGAGGAACTGTTCTATGGCGCGCGCGGCATTTCGGTGGGCAGCCAGAACGACATCGAGAAGATCACCAAGATGCTGAACCTGATGGTCAACCGCCTGTCGATGTATTCGCGCTCGAAGATCGACTATACCCAGCTGTCGAAGGAGACCAGCGGCGAGCACACGGTGCGCCTGGTGGAAGAAAAGGCCGACGAGCTCTACACCTACACCCTGGACGCGATCCGCGACTACAAGCTGGTGATGGAGTCGCTCAAGGACACCCTGCTGGACCAGTACGTGCTGTCGAAGGACGCCGTATTCGCCCTGCTGGAAGAGCGCGCCGAGCTGTTCATGCCCCACCTGCACGGCCAGCGCCACGCCAACCTCAAGCTCTGCGCCGAGGAAGTGGCCGCCTGATACGTTTTCCTTTGCGCGTCCCGCGACCCGTCCCGCAACCGCCGGACGGGTTTTTTTCCGCCTTCTTTCCAACTAGGGTCGGAGTCGAATTCTTTGACAACTTTGAGGAATTGCCCAAAAAATCGACTCCGACCCTATTTGTTTTTTCTCGGCCGAGCTCGCCGATGCACGGATCGGCGATAAGGCAAGTCCGACGCGTCTGAACCAGCGCAGATTCACGCGAATTTCTTTTTCCCGATCGATACAAAAAAATTGGGCTCGGAGTCGAATTGTTTGACAACTTTGGAGAATTGCCCAAAAAGTCGACTCCGACCCTAGTTTTGAATCTTGCCCGACAAGCCCACGCCAACCCTGGTGTCGATCCGGGCGCGAGAGCCCGGCAGCTCCTGCAATGTATGGAGTGCAAATGCATCCGGCAGGGCCGGCACGGGCCGAGCAGTGCTGCGCGAAACGCACCAATCATCGCCATGCGTGACGAAACCGCACCAATGCGGCGAACGCGCACCGGGCGCCCCGGCCGCGGCTCATCTGGCCAGGCGCACCCCGGCCAGCACCAGCGCCAGCGCCGGCAGCAAGCGCGCCCAGGCATCGGCGCCGACCGCGCCGGCCATGGCCAGCGCCAGGGTCGAGAGCAGCGGGGTCAGGTAGGACAGCGAACCGATGCCGGCCGGACTGCCCTCGCGCATGGCGCGGTCCCACAGCACGAAGGACAGGCCCAGCGGCCCGAGCCCGATCGCCGCCATGGCGGCCAGCTCGCCGCCGCCCGGCCGGTAGGGCTGCTCGAACAGGAAGTGGGCGCCCAGGGCCAGCAGGCCCGCGCCCAGGCAAAAGCCCCCCGTGGCCCAGGACGAATACGGCGCCATGTAGCCCGGCGCCAGCGAGTACACGGCCCAGCACAGCGCCGCCGCCAGGGCCAGGGCGTAGCCGCCCAGGTGGGCGCTGGACAGGCTGAAGGCCGAGGGCGCGATCACCAGGGCGCAGCCGGCGAAGGCGAGCGCGCAGCCGGCCAGCTGGCGCGGCAGCAGTCCCGCGCCGCGCGGCGCATAGGCGCCGAGCACCACGATCAGCAGCGGCCACAGGTAGTTCAGCAGGTTCGCCTCGGCGATCGGGGCCAGCTTGAAGGCCGCCACCAGGCAGGCGTGGTAGACGAACAGGCTGGCCACGCCGAAGCCGAACACCGGGGCGCTGACCCGCCACGCGCGCCAGCGGTGCGCCGAGGCCAGGCTGCCGCAGCACAGCGCGATCCCGGTCAACAGCAGGGGCGGGGCGTCCCCGGCGTAGCGCACCAGGGTGGCGAACAGGGCCCACAGCAGGATCGCGCCGAGCGCGCTGCTCCAGGCGGTGCGGCTCACAGGCCGGCCTCCGGCGCGGCGTCGGACAACAAGACGTCGAGGCAGTGCAGGTCGAGCGCGCGGATGCGCTGGGTCATGAAGTCGATGAAGACGCGGTTACGCATGGGCATATGGTGACGGCTCAGGTAGCAGAGGAAGTGCCCCCGGTCCTGGGGCGCGAACTCCGCCAGGCAGGGGACCAGGCGGCCGGTGCGCAGGTGTTCGCAGATCTGGTAGCCGGCCATCTGGGCCAGGCCCTGGCCGTCCAGCACCGCCTGCAGCACCAGGTCGGCGTCGTTGAAGGACAGCCAGCCCCGGGGAACATGCTTGCGCACCTGGCCGTCGACCTTGAATTCCCATTCGTACAGGCGGCCGGAGGCGAAGCGGAAGTTGATGCAGGCATGCGCGGCCAGCTCGTCCACGCTGCGCGGCAGGCCGTGGGCGCGCGCATAGGAGGGCGCGGCGCACACCAGCATCTGCATCGGCACCAGCTTCTTGGCCACGATCTGGCTGTCGTCCATGCGCCCGTTGCGGAAGGCGACGTCGATGCGCTCCGAGGTGAAGTCGGTGGGGCGGTCGTCCAGCAGCAGGTCGACCGTGACCTCGGGGTACTCGGCGTGGAATTCCTTGAGCAGGGGTGCGACGATCTTGCGGCCGAAGCCGACGGTGGAAGAGATGCGCACATTGCCGCGCGGGGCGCCGGTGCGCAGCTCGTGCATCCACTCGACCGACTGGAAGATGCGGTCCACGCCGGGCCGGCAGTTCTCGAAGAACAGCTCGCCCTCGGCGGTGAGGGTGGTGCTGCGCGTGGTGCGCAGGAACAGGCGGGTGCCGAGCTGGGTCTCGAGCTTCTGCACGCTGCGGCTGACGGCGGAGCGGCCGATGCCGAGGCGCTCGGCCGCCCTCGCGAAGCTGCCCTCGTGGACCACGGCGATGAAGGCGACCACGCCGGCGTAGGTGGTCGCGAAACTCGATGCGAGCGCGTCGTTCTGCTCGACGGTGATGCGGGGCGCCGGCGGTGAAAGCGGAGCCAGGCCGTTCGTCACAACTTCTCCATTCAATGATTGATGCATCAAAAATGGTAGTCGTGCGCGGACGGCGCTGGCAATGACAAAAATCTCGTATTTCCTGCCAGCCAGAAAAGCCGCCGGCGGGCGGGCGCCTCGCCCGCCGCAGCGAATGCCTAGTGCGTGGCCGGGTGGGCGGCGCGCGCGCGCAGGGTGTCGAACACGTGGCGGGTGATGCTGCCGGCCAGCTCCTCCTCGCCGACGAAGACCTTGCCGCCGGTGTCCTCGCGCAGCAGTTCGGCTTCCTGGTCGTTATGGCTGCGCACCACGCACTGCACGGCCGGGTTGAGCGCCTTCGCGATCTCGACCATCTTGCGCACGTGGAAGGTGTCGGGCGTGGCGATCACCAGCATGGCGGCGCGCGCGATGTGGGCCTGGATCAGCACCACCGGCTCGGCCGCGTTGCCGACCACCGCCGGGACGCCGCGCGCGCGCAGCTGCTCGACGATCTCGCGGTTCTGCTCGGCCACCACGTAATGCACGCCGCGCGCCGACAGCTCGTCGGCGATGCGCCGGCCGACCCGGCCGAAGCCCACCAGCACCACCTGGCCGCTCAGCTTCTCGTGCGCGGTCTCCATCGGCAGCTCGGCCAGCGGATCGGTCGAGCGCTCCAGGCGGCGCGCCAGCTCCGAGTTCGAGCGCAGCCATTTCTCCAGCGGGGCGGCGGCCTTGAACAGCAGCGGATTGACCGCGATCGAGATGATGGCGCCGGCCAGGATCAGGTTCTGGCCCAGGGCCGGCAGCAGCTCGAGCGACATGCCCAGCGCCGCCAGGATGAAGGAGAACTCGCCGATCTGGGCCAGGCTGGCCGAGACCGTGATCGCGGTGTTGAGCGGATAGCGCAGGGCCAGCACCAGGACAAAGGCGGCCAGCGATTTGCCGAACAGGACGATGCCGACCACGGCCAGCACCTGCAGCGGGTAGTCGACCAGCACCATCGGGTCGAACAGCATGCCGACCGAGACGAAGAACAGCACCGAGAACGCGTCGCGCAGGGGCAGCGATTCCTCGGCCGCGCGGTGGCTCAGCTCCGACTCGCGCAGCACCATGCCGGCGAAGAAGGCGCCCAGCGCGAAGGAGACGCCGAACAGGTGCGAGGAGCCGTAGGCGATGCCGACCGCCGCCGCGATCACCGCCAGGGTGAACAGCTCGCGCGAATTGGTCTTGGCCACGCGCCACAGGAACCAGGGGAAGATCTTGCGCCCGACGATCAGCATGAAGGCCACGAAGGCGCCGACCTGGAGCAGGGTCTTGCCGAGCGCCGGCCACAGCTCGGCGCCGGCGTCGCCCTTGCCGCCCAGCGGCCCGGCGAGCGCCGGCAGCATCACCAGCACCAGCACCATCACCAGGTCCTCGACCACCAGCCAGCCGACCGCGATGCGGCCGTTCATCGAATCGAGCACCCCGCGCGCCTCCAGCGCGCGCAGCAGCACCACGGTGCTGGCCACCGAGAGCGCCAGCCCGAACACCAGGCCCGCGCCCAGGCTCCAGCCCCAGAAATGGGACAGGCCGATGCCCATCGCGGTCGCGACCCCGATCTGCAGCAGGGCGCCGGGCAGGGCGATCCCTTTCACGTCGAGCAGGTCGCGCAGCGAGAAGTGCAGGCCCACGCCGAACATCAGCAGCATCACACCAATTTCGGCCAGCTGGGAAGCCAGGGCGACGTCGGCCACGAATCCGGGGGTGGCGGGGCCGATGAAGACGCCGGCGGCGAGATAGCCGACCAGGGCCGGGAGTCTGAGGCGCACCGCCAGCATGCCGAAGAGCAGGCCGAAACCGAGTGCGGCGGCAATGGTGGTGATCAGGCTGAGTTCATGATGCATCCGAGGGGGCTCCTTATCAGGTTGGAATCCCGTCGAGTATAGGGCAGACGGCCGTCAATACCGCGAGTTTTATTTTTGGGTAGCGAGTTCCAGCAGCACTTTATGCAAGGCGGCGCGCAGCGCCTGGTACTCGTCGGGGCGCTGCCGGCGGTCGAGGCGGAACAGCATCAGGCCCTCGATCTGGGCCACCATCAGGATCGCGCGCTGCATGTACTCGTCGTCCGAAATCTCCGGGTTGAGTCCCCGGATCAGGCCATAAATCGCCTTGCGCTCGCGCCCGATCATCTTGCCCATCAGGCTGGAGGCGAAGGAATGGCGCGCAGCCAGCGCCCAGATCTCGAAGAACACCGCGTGCATCACCGGCTCGGTGATCTCTTCCAGGAACATGTCGACCGTGCTCAGGAAGCGTTCCAGCTGGGGACGCCCGGCCATCTCGGCGGCGATGCGGTCCATCTTGGCCTGGAACTCGTCCATGGTGGTGAGCAGCATGGCCTCCACCAGCAGGTCCTTGCTGGCGTAGTAGTGCTGGAGGTTGGACAGGCTCATGCCCGTTTCCTGGGCCACGCGCCGCATCGACAGCCCGGCATAGCCCTCGGAAGCCAGCAGGGCGCGGGCGGCGCGCAGGATGTCCTGGGCCCGCCCCAGGCCTTTTTCCGTGGTGCCGGTTGGCTTGCTGCGCAGTGCGGTGTCGAGATTCATACATTGCATTATCGCATGTCATTTCCCAACAATGGGTCGGCTGACCTATAATCGGCGTCATAATAGGTCGAGCGACCTAGTCGATAACGATACAGGAGACCGAGATGGACCGAAGCGTATACTTGGCGGGCGTGGGCATGATGCCCTTCGCCAAGCCGGGCGCCAGCAGCCCCTACCACGAGATGGGCGCCCAGGCGGCGCGCGCCGCCCTCGAGGACGCCGAGCTGGCCTACGAGGAGGTCGAGCAGGCCTATGCCGGCTACGTCTACGGCGACTCGACCAGCGGCCAGAAGGCCCTTTACCAGCTGGGCATGACCGGCATCCCCATCATCAATGTCAACAACAACTGCTCCACCGGCTCGACCGCGCTCTACCTGGCGCGCCAGGCGGTCGAGAGCGGCGCCGCCGAGTGCGTGCTGGCGCTGGGTTTCGAGCAGATGAGCCCCGGGGCCTTGGGCTCGGTGTTCACCGACCGCCCCACGCCCTTCGACGCCTTCGACGAGGTGACCGACCGCCTGGTCGGCAAGCCCGAGATCCCGCTCGCGCTGCGCTACTTCGGCGGCGCCGGACTGGCCCATATGCAAAAGTACGGCACCCCGCTGGAAGCCTTCGCCCGCATCCGCGCCAAGGCCAGCCGCCACGCGGCCAACAATCCGCTGGCCCTGCTGCGCAAGGAAGTGACGGCCCAGGACGTGCTGGACGCGCCCGAGATCTGGCCCGGCGTGATGACCCGCCTGATGGCCTGCCCGCCGACCTGCGGCGCGGCCGCGGCCCTGCTGGTGTCGGAAGCCTTCGCGCGCCGCCACGGACTGCGCACCGACGTGCACATCGCCGCCCAGGCCATGACCACCGACCGCCCCGGCACCTTCGACACCAGCGACATGATGCGCGTGGTCGGCTACGACATGAGCCGCGCGGCCGCGCGCAAGGTCTACGAGCACGCCGGCATCGGCCCCGAAGACCTCGACGTGGTCGAGCTGCACGACTGCTTCGCGCACAACGAACTGATCACCTACGAAGCCCTGGGCCTGTGTCCGGAGGGCGGGGCGGACAAGTTCATCCGCGAAGGCGACAACACCTATGGCGGCAAGGTCGTGACCAACCCTTCCGGCGGCCTGCTGTCCAAGGGCCACCCGCTCGGCGCCACCGGCCTGGCCCAGTGCTTCGAGCTGACCCACCAGCTGCGCGGCAGCGCCGGCGCGCGCCAGGTGGCGGGCGCGCGCGTGGCCCTGCAGCACAACCTGGGCCTGGGCGGGGCCTGCGTGGTCACCCTGTATCGCAATTGAGGGGCCGCGCATGGAACAGGCATCTCCCTGGATGAACGAGGAATTGCAGGCCTTGCGCGACGCGGTGCGCCGCTTCGTGGAGGGCGAGATCACGCCGCGGCAGGAAGACTGGGCCCGCCAGCAGCACGTCGACCGCGAGCTCTGGCGCAAGGCGGGCGAACTGGGACTGCTGGCGGCCGACATCCCCGAGGCATACGGCGGCGCGGGCGGCAGCTTCGCCCACATGGCGGTGGTGTTCGAGGAACTGTCCTACGGCGGCGACACCGCCTTCGGCATCCATGTGCACGCCATCGTCGCCCATTACCTGCTCAACCACGGCACCGAGGAGCAGAAGCGCCGCTATCTGCCGCGCCTGGCCAGCGGCGAGATGGTGGCGGCGATCGCCATGACGGAGCCGGGCGCGGGCTCGGACCTGAAGGGCATCCGCACCACGGCGCGCAGGACGCCGGAAGGCTACCGGGTGAGCGGCTCCAAGACCTTCATCTCGAACGGCTACCTGGCCGACCTGGTGCTGGTGGTGGCCAAGACCGACCCCGAGGCCGGCGCGAAAGGCGTGTCGCTGCTGCTGCTCGAAACGCGCGGCAACCCGGGCTTCCGGGTTGGCCGCATCCTCGACAAGGTCGGCCAGAAGGGCCAGGACACCTGCGAGCTGTTCTTCGACGAGGCCCACGTGGCGCTGGACGGC
This sequence comes from Massilia sp. KIM, assembly GCF_002007115.1. Classification (NCBI taxonomy): domain Bacteria; kingdom Pseudomonadati; phylum Pseudomonadota; class Betaproteobacteria; order Burkholderiales; family Oxalobacteraceae; genus Massilia; species Massilia sp. KIM. The sequence goes on from NZ_MVAD01000002.1 coordinate 530,097, forward strand.
GTGCTGGGCGGGGAAGAGGGCAGGGGCTTCGCCCAGCTCATGACCGAGCTGCCCTACGAGCGCACCATCCTGGGCGTGTGCGGCGTGGCGGCGATCGAGCGCGCGCTGCGCCTGACCGTCGAGCACGCGCGCGAGCGGCGCGCCTTCGGCCAGGCCCTGATCGAGATGCAGAACACCCGCTTCGTGCTGGCCGAGATCAAGACCGAGGCCACGGTGGCGCGCGTCTTCATCGACCGCTGCATCGAGGACATGGTGGCGGGCCGGATGGACACGGTGCGCGCCTCGATGGCCAAGTACTGGATCTCCGACCTGCAGTGCAAGGTGGTGGACCAGTGCGTGCAGCTGTTCGGCGGCTACGGCTACATGCTGGAGTATCCGATCGCCCAGATGTACGTGGACGCGCGCGTGCAGCGCATCTACGGCGGCGCCAACGAGATCATGAAAGAGATCATCGCGCGCTCGCTGTAGCGCAGGGAGGCAACATGGCAGGACCGCTGCAGGGCTTGCGCGTCATCGAGATGGTCGGCATCGGGCCTTGCCCCTTCGCCGCCATGATGCTGGCCGACATGGGCGCGGAAGTCATCCGCGTCGACAAAAAGGCGGCGCTTGATGCCGTCAATCCCTATCCGACGCTGGGAACGCAATACGACGTGATGGCGCGCGGCCGGCGCACCCTGGCGCTCGACCTCAAGCAGGCGGCCGGGCGCGAGACCCTGCTGCAGCTGGTTACCCGCGCCGACGTGCTGCTGGAGGGCTTCCGGCCCGGCGTCATGGAGCGCCTCGGCCTGGGGCCGGAGGCGCTGCTGGCGCGCCAGCCGAAGCTGGTGATGGGCCGCGTCACCGGGTGGGGCCAGGACGGGCCGCTGGCCTATGCGGCCGGGCACGACATCAACTACGTGGCGCTGTCGGGCATGCTGCACGCCATGGGCCGCAAGGACGCCCCGCCGGCGCCGCCGCTAAACCTGGTGGGGGACTTCGGCGGCGGCGGCATGCTGCTGGCCTTCGGCGTGCTGGCCGCGGTGCTGGAAGCGCGCAGCTCCGGCAAGGGCCAGGTGGTGGACGCCGCCATGACCGACGGCGCGGCCCTGCTGGGCGCCATGACCTATGGCCTGCGTGCGCACGGCCTGTGGCAGGATGGGCGCGAAGCCAACCTGCTGGACGGCGGCGCGCCCTTCTACGACAGCTACGCCTGCAAGGACGGCAAGTTCGTGGCGGTGGGCGCGATCGAGCCGCAGTTCTATGCGCGCCTGCTGGCGCTGTGCGGCGCCCACGGCCCCGAGTTCACCGGCCAGTGGCGCCGCGAGCGCTGGCCCGAGCTCAAGGAGAAGTTCGCCGCCCTGTTCGCCACGCGCACGCGCGACGAGTGGTGCCGCCTGCTGGAAGGCAGCGACGCCTGCTTCGCCCCGGTGCTGGACATGGAGGAAGCCCCGCGCCACCCGCACAACGCCGCGCGCCACGCCTTCGTCGAGATCGCGGGCGTGACCCAGCCGGCTCCGGCGCCGCGCTTCTCGCGCACCCCGGCCGCCACCCCGGCGGCGCCCGGGCAGGCCGCCGATCCGGCAGCCATCCTGGCCGACTGGGGCGTGGCGGCGGCGGCAATCGAAGCGCTGAGGGAGGGCGAAGTCATATAGGATAGGCGGCGTCAGCTCGACAGCAGCATTCATCGATGGAGCCGCCGCCGCATGAGCAAGCAAGACGAACTGCGCCAGTCCAAGAACCTCGCCCTCGCGTTCTTCGTGGGCGCGGCTTCGCTCTTCGTCCTTACCCTGGTGCTGCCGCAGAACTGGTGGACCGGCCTGCTGCGCGCCTTTTCCGAGGCCGCCATGGTCGGCGCCCTGGCCGACTGGTTCGCGGTGCGGGCGCTGTTCAAGCCGGTGCCGATTCCCATCGTCTCGCGCCACACCAACATCATCCCCAAGAACAAGGCGCGCATCGCCGACAACCTCGCCCTGTTCGTGCGCGAGAAGTTCCTCGACACCGAATCCATCGTGGGGCTGATCCGCCGCCACGACCCGGTGCAGAAGGTGGCCGACTGGCTCGCCCTTCCGGCCAACACCGAGCTGCTGGGCGGCTACCTGGTGCGCGCCGGCAGCTGGATGCTCGACTTCATCGACGACGAGCGGGTGCAGGGCTTCATCAGCCGCGCCGTGCACGGCATGGTGCGCAGCGTCGACCTGTCGAAGTCGGCCGGCCAGGTGCTGGGAAGCCTGACCCGCGGCGGCCGCCACCAGGAGCTGCTGGACGAAGGCATCCGCCAGCTGGCGCGCCTGCTGGCCAACCCCGAGACCCAGGACACCATCGCCAACGGCATCGTCGAGTGGCTGAAGGAGGAATACGCCTTCATCGAACGCATGCTGCCCTCGGAGCTGATCGGCAGGAAGGGGGCCGACATCGCGGTGCGCCTGGCCTCCGGCATCCTGAGCAAGGTCGCGGCCGATCCCGCCCACCCGCTGCGGCGCCGCTTCGACGACTACGTGGCCGAGTTCATCGAGCGCCTCAAGCACGACCAGGACTTCCTGGCCAAGGCCGAGGACATCAAGCGCTACCTGCTGGAAGACGCGACCATGAACGCCTACCTGCGCTCGCTGTGGGACGAGCTCAAGGCCTGGCTCAAGCGCGACCTGGACAGCGGGGACTCCAGCCTGCGCAAGCGCATCGTGGCGATGGGCGCCTGGGTCGGCAAGGTGCTGGTCGAAGACCCGCAGCTGCGCCAGTCGCTGCACGAGAACCTGGAATCTGCCGCGCGCGGCGTGGCGCCCGAGTTCGCGGGCTTCCTGACCCGCCACATCGCCGACACCGTCAAGCACTGGGACGACGACGAGATGTCGCAGCAGATCGAGCTCAATATCGGCAAGGACCTGCAATACATCCGCATCAACGGCACCATCGTGGGCGGGATGATCGGCGTGCTGCTGTATCTGCTGTCGCAGCTGCCGGCCCTGATGGGGTAAGATGGGCTCACCCACCGGAGACACTATGGAAACGCTCGCATTGGATGCCTGGCTCGCCGCCCATCCCGAGATCGAACAGATCCCGGGACGCGACCTGTTCATCGTGGCGCGCTACATGGTGCCGCTGGACGCCAACCTGGCCCAGGGCTGCCTGGTGGCGGCCGGGGTGCCGGCGGTGCTGGCCGACGCCCACCTGATGCAGACCGACCTGCTGCTGGCCCCCGCGCTGGGCGGGGTGAGGGTGCTGGTGCCGGCCGAGTTCCTGGTGCAGGCCGCGGCCGTGCTCGATGGGCTGGCGCGCGGCGACTACGCGCTCGACGACGACACTACCTACGGCTGAGCAGATCGCGCGCGAACGTGGCCTGGCGCACGAAACACGAGCGGGCGCGGGCGTAAGCTGCCCACATCGTTCAATGAAAGGAGCTCGCCATGCCACAGGGTGACAAATCGTCGTACACCGACAAGCAGAAGCGCCAGGCCAAGCATATCGAGGAAGGCTACGAAAAGCGGGGCGTCCCCGAGAAGGAAGCCAAGCGCCGCGCCTGGGCCACCGAGAACAAGGTCTCGGGCGGCGGCAAGAAACACTGAGGTAAAGTTCGTCCGGCTGACGCTGGCGCGCCCGGACATCCTGGCCCGGAAACAAGAACGGCCCGGTTCGCGAGAACCGGGCCGTTTTGCCTGTCGTGGTGGTGATAGGTGGACTTGAACCACCGACCCCAGCATTATGAGTGCTGTGCTCTAACCAGCTGAGCTATATCACCGAAACGGGGAAAGCAAAAATGGCTTGACTCGTGCGAGCCAAGCCATCCGCTTGGAATTCTTGGTGGTGATAGGTGGACTTGAACCACCGACCCCAGCATTATGAGTGCTGTGCTCTAACCAGCTGAGCTATATCACCGCAACGGCAGGCATTATCCCGGCTGCCCCGGTCCCTGTCAAGGCTGGAAATCCTTGCGCGCGGCAAAAAAGTGCGCCGACAGGGGAAAACGGCAATGTTACATGAAAATCAGGGAAGCAGGAGCTCGACTTCCAGCTCGGCGCTGCCGCGGTTGGCGTAGCCCAGCCGCATCGCCGCCGCGTATGACAGGTCGATGATGCGGTCGTGCAGGAAGGGCCCGCGGTCGTTCAGGCGCACCACGACGCTCTTGCCGTTCTCCAGATTCGTCACCCGCGCGTAGGAGGGCAGCGGCAGGGTGGGGTGGGCGGCGGTCAGCTTGAGCATGTCGTAGGGCTCGCCGATCGAGCCCTTCTTGCCGTGGTAGCGGGTGCCGTACCAGGAACCCTTGCCGCGCTGCTTGAAGGGCTCCAGCTTCGTCATCGGGGTGAAGGTCTTGCCCAGCACCGTGTAGGGGCGCTGGGTGAACTTGTTCAGCGGCTCGCGCTTCGGCACCGGCTCGGGCAGGGCGTCGACCATCTCCTGGGTGATGCCCTTCATCGGGCCGTCGTCCAGGTAGTACTTGGACGGCTTGCCGCCGCTGCTGGTGGTGGTCGGCGTGCTCGAACAGGCGGCGAGCAGGGCGGCCGTGGCCGCGAAGGAGAAGTAACGGAAGAATACAGTTGTCATGCCGGGTTCCGGTGGCGTGGCCACCGTCTTGCTTACTGATGGGAGTGCCGGCAGGTTACCACAGGCAATATCTGAACGGAAAACGCTGGCGTGCGCGAGTCACGCGCACGACTTTGTCAATTCCGTGCCCGCCAGCTTACATGTTGTCAAGTGCGCAAGGCCGACAGCCTGCCGAGCAACTCGCCGGTCGGATCCGGACCCAGGCAGTCGATCACGATCCGTTCCGGCATCGAGCGCAGCCAGGTGAGCTGGCGCTTGGCCAGCTGACGGGTGGCGACGATGCCGGTTTCGCGCAGGCCGGCGCGGTCGATGCGGCCGTCGAGGTATTCCCAGGCCTGGCGGTAGCCGACGCAGCGCATCGAGGGCAGTTGCGGGTGCAGGTCGCCGCGCGCGCGCAGACGCGCCACCTCGGCCACCAGACCGCTGTCGTCGTGCGTGCCGAGCATCTGGTCGAAACGCAGCGCGATACGCTGGTGCAGCACCGCGCGGTCGGAGGGTTCGAGTGCGAAGGACAGCAGCTCGAAGGGCAGTTCGGGCCTGGCGCGGCGCGCCAGCAGCTCCGACATGGGTTTGCCCGACAGTTCGATGATCTCGAGCGCGCGGTTGATGCGCTGGGCGTCGTTCGGCGCCAGGCGCTCGGCGGTGACCGGGTCGAGTTCGCGCAGCCGGGCGTGCATGCCGGGCCAGCCGATGCGCGCGGCCTCGGCGTCGATGGCGGCGCGCACCGCGGCGTCGGCGGTGGGCAGGTCGTCCAGGCCCTCGGTCAGGCCCTTGAAGTACATCATCGTGCCGCCCACCAGCAGCGGCAGGCGGCCGCGCGCGGCGATCTCGCCCACCAGGCGGATCGCATCCTCGCGGAACTGGGCCACCGAATAGGCGTCGAGCGGGTCGATGATGTCGATCAGGTGGTGCGGCGCGCTCGCCAGTTCTTCCGCGCTCGGCTTGGCGGTGCCGATGTCCATCTCGCGGTAGACCAGGGCCGAGTCGACCGAGATGATCTCCACCGGCCGCTCGCGCGCGATGGCCAGCGCCGCCGCGGTCTTGCCGGACGCGGTCGGGCCCATGATGGCCACGGCCACCGGTTTCTTCGCTTCCGCCATCATTGACCGCGCAGGAACAGCTTGTCGAGGGCCGCGATCTCGAGCTGGACCCAGGTCGGGCGCCCGTGGTTGCACTGGTCGGCGCGCTCGGTGCTTTCCATCTGGCGCAGCAGGGCGTTCATCTCGGGCACCGAGAGGATGCGGTTGGCGCGCACCGCCGTGTGGCAGGCGAGGGTGCCGAGCAGTTCGTTGCGGCGCTCGACCAGCACCCGCGAGCCGCCGAATTCGCGCACGTCGCGCAGCACGTCGCGCGCCAGGGTCTGGGCGTCGGCGTTCTTGAGCAGCGAAGGCACGGAGCGCACCGCCAGCGTGGTGGGCGAGAGCGCGGCGATGTCGAAGCCCAGCGCCTTCAGGGTCTCCTGGTGGTCGGTGGCGGTCGCCACTTCGATGGCATCGGCATAGAAGGTCACCGGGATCAGGAGCGACTGCACCTGCATCTCTTCCTGGCCATCGAGGCGGGCGTCGAGCGCATGCTTGAGCTGCTCGTACAGGATGCGCTCGTGGGCCGCGTGCATGTCGACCAGCACCAGGCCCTTGGTGTTCTGGGCCAGGATGTAGATGCCGTGCAGCTGGGCCAGCGCGAAGCCGAGCGGGAAGTCCTCGTTCGACAGCGGGCGGTCCGAGGCCGACAGCATCGCCGTGGCCGGCGCGCTCACTGGCGCAGTGGCCGCCAGACCCGCGCCGTCCGCCGGCGCGAACAGGGCGCCGTAGGCGGCCGTGCTCTGGGCCACGCCCTGGCGCGGCTCATCCCAGCGGCTGCCGGCCGGGAAGGGCGAGGGCGAGAAGCTGGGCGCCAGTTGCGATCCGAACGAGGTCTGCTCGTGCGGACGCTGCTGCCACACCGGCGTGCCGAGCGGGGCGCCGCTGGGCCTGATCTCGGCGGCGCTGACCGGCGCCGGCGCGCTGCCGTGGGCGGTGGCCGAGGTCTGGGCCAGGGTGCGCTGCACCGCGTGGAACACGAACTGGTGCACCGCGCGGCTGTCGCGGAAGCGCACTTCGATCTTGGACGGGTGCACGTTGACGTCGACCAGGGCCGGGTCGAGTTCGAGCGACAGCACGTAGGACGGGAAGCGGTCGCCGTGCAGCACGTCCTGGTAGGCGGCGCGCACCGCGTGCACCAGCAGCTTGTCGCGCACGAAGCGCCCGTTCACATAGAAGAACTGGCCGTCGGCGCGCGCCTTGGAGGCGGTCGGCAGGCCGACGTAGCCGTGCAGGCGCAGCGGGCCGGCGGCTTCGTCGAGTTCCAGGCGCGCCTCGGCGAAGTCGCCGCCCAGGATCTGGGCGCTGCGGCGCGCCGGCTCGCTCACGTTCCAGTGGTCGATGGTGCGGCCGTTGTGGGTCAGGCTGAAGGACACGTCGGGCCGCGCCAGCGCGATGCGGCGCACGACCTCGGCGCAGTGGGCGTATTCGGTCTGCTCGGACTTGAGGAACTTGCGGCGCGCCGGGGTGTTGAAGTACAGGTCCTGGACGTCGATGGTGGTGCCGAAGGCGCCCGAGGATGGCGCCACCGTGCCCAAGTGGGAGCCGACGATCTCGAAGGCGTGCGGGGCGTTCGGGGTGCGCGAGGTGATGCGCACGGCGGCCACGGCCGCGATCGAGGCCAGGGCCTCGCCGCGAAAACCGAGAGTGGCGACGTTTTCGAGCTCGGCCAGCGAGGCGATCTTGGAGGTGGCGTGGCGGGCCAGGGCCAGCGGCAGCTCCTCGGGCGGAATGCCGCGCCCGTTGTCGGTGATGGCGATGCGCTTGACCCCGCCTTCCTCAAGGCGCACGGTGATCTGGGTCGCGCCCGCGTCGAGCGCGTTCTCCAGCAGTTCCTTCACCACGGCCGAGGGCCGCTCGACCACTTCGCCGGCGGCGATCTGGGAGATGAGCTGGTCAGGGAGCTGCTGGATGGGACGGTAGGTAGGGACTGGCGCGTTCATCCGGCGATTATATCCCGGCGCTCAGGCCGGGGATCGGTCTGATCGGCAAATCGGCAACAGGCCGCCCGCCCCCCCTTATTTCTGCTCGCGCACCGGAATCGGTGCATTGCACAGGTCGACGTGGCCGGCCGCCACCTTGGTCCACGGCCCGCCCCGGTTGCGCTGGGCCTCGACCACGGCCTGGAAGGAGGCGCTGTCGGTGCGCATCACCTCGAAGCGGCTGCGCTGGGCTTCCGGCAGGTCCGCCGCCATGCGCACGCTGGTGATCGGCGTGCGCTCCTCGGCCTTCTCGTAGAAGCCCAGGGCCCCGGTCCCGCGCGGCATCACGCTCAGGAGCGGCATGCCCGACACGACGCGCCCGACGACGGTGATGTTGCGGTCGAGCTGGCGCGGCGCCTGCCCGGTCACGACGTAGAGCTGCGAGCCGTTGCCGGTGTCGGCGTCGTTGTCGCGCGCCACGCCGACCATGCCGTAGCAGTGGGTCAGCCAGGTCTCGCCCTTGGCCGGATCGCGCGCGGCCGGGAAGCCGTTGGCGTGGCCGACCTGGGGCGCGTAACCGTCGCGGTCCGGCAGGCGGGTGAAGGCGCCCGCCCCCTTGATCGGGACGGTGAATTCGGCCTTGACCGTCTTCTTCGCCTTGAACGGACGCGGATTCTCCTCGTCCGGGTCGCCCCACTGGACCACGAAGCCGTCCTGGGAGCGGATGATGAACAGGCCGTCGAAGTAGCGCTCGCGCACCAGGGCGCGGATGTTGGCCGCCGTATTCGGCGCGAAGGCCGGCGCCAGCTCGATGATCACGCGCCCGGCGGGCAGCTCCATGTATACGGTGTTCTCGGGGTCGAGCGGGCGCCATTCGTCCGCCTTGGAGGCCTTGATCACGTCCGCCACCGAGGGCTTGGGCGGCAGTTCCTTGGGCGGCTTGGCCGGGGCGGCGTGGGCGACGCCGGCCAGCAGGGCCAGGCCGAGGGCGGAGCGCAGGAAGAGCGGGGTGTGGCGCATGCGGGTCCTTTCCGGGGGCGGCCAGGCCGCCTGTTGTTTGCCGGCGATTCTAAACCGGAAACTGGACAATTCGATACGCTTTTCGGACACAAAGGGTCGTCGGCATGGACCGCCGCAAGGTATCATGTGAGGCTTGGCACTGGGAAGACTATGGACTTGATGCAGCTTTTCGACATGCTCCTGCATGTCGACAAAACACTGGGCAGCTTGCTGACGCACTACGGTACCTATGTTTACATGGTCTTGTTCGCGATCGTGTTCTGCGAAACCGGCCTGGTGGTCCTGTTCTTCTTCCCGGGCGACACCCTGCTGTTCATCGCCGGCGCCTTCTGCGCCACCGGCCAGATGAACTATCCGCTGCTGGCCGCGCTGCTGGTGCTGGCGGCGGTGACGGGCAATACCCTCAATTACTACATCGGCGAAGCCGTCGGCCAGCGCATGTTCACGCACCACTACCGCTGGATCAACAAGGACGCGCTGACCCGCACCCACGAGTTCTTCGAGAAGCACGGCGGCAAGACCATCATCCTGTCGCGCTTCGTGCCGGTGGTGCGCAGCTTCGCGCCCTTCGTGGCGGGGGTGTCGGACATGACCGCGACACGCTTCCAGGCCTACAACCTGACCGGGGCGCTGCTCTGGGTGGGCAGCCTGGTCACGGCGGGTTACTTCTTCGGCAACATTCCTATCGTGCGCGACCACCTGACCGAGATCGTGCTGGTGGGGGTGAGCGCGGCCATGGTGCCCTTGATGATCGGCGGGGCCTTCAAGTTCGGCCGGCGCATGCTCGCCCGCTGATTGCCATCCTGGCCAGGGCTGCGGATTCTGCGGCTTCCTTGCTTTGGGGCACTCAAGTTTGGGCAGGCCGACGCCGATAAAGGGGGGACAGCACATTATCTGGAACCCCATGCGTAAGCTCATCGCACTGTTCGCCCTCGGCCTGGTCACGGCGACTGCCGGCGCGAACGAACCTGCTCCCAAGGCCAAGACCGACGCCAAGGCCGAGGCAGCCAAAGCCGAATCGATCAAGCCCTCGATCAAGCCGAACCTGAAGGCCGCGGCCACGCCCGCGCCTGCCCAGAAATCGGAGGAGGAGGCCGAAGTCGACCTGTCGGTGCGCATCGCCGAGAAGCTGGCCGAGCTGCGCGCCAAGCAGGCGCTGCGCGCCGAGGCGGCTGCCCGCGCGAAGAAGGCGGCCGACGCCAAGCGCAAGCAGGAGGCATTGGCGGCCGCTGCCGCCGCCGAGAAGGCGCGCGCGCCCAGGAACGGCACCCACTGGACCTACGACGGCGAGTTCGGCCCGGCCAACTGGGCCAACATCAATACCGCCTGGGCCAAGTGCGCGACCGGCAACCGCCAGTCGCCGATCGACCTGCGCGACGGCATGAAGGTCGACCTGGAACAGATCACCTTCGACTACCACCCGAGTTCCTTCAACGAGATCGACAACGGGCACACCATCCAGGTGAATGTCGCCGGCGGCAACTTCCTCACGGTGGGGAATACCACCTACGAGCTGCAGCAGTTCCACTTCCACCGCCCGTCGGAGGAGCGCATCAACGGCAAGGGCACGGAGATGGTGGTGCACCTGGTGCACAAGAGCTATGACGGCAAGACCGCCGTGCTCGCGGTGCTGCTGGAGCGCGGCGCGGCCAATCCGATGATCCAGACGGTGTGGAACAACCTGCCGCTGGAGAAGTTGACCACGGTGTCGCCTTCGATCGTGCTGAACGTGAACGACATCCTGCCGCAGCGGCGCGACTACTTCACTTATATGGGTTCGCTGACCGAGCCGCCGTGCACGGAGGACGTGCTGTGGCTGGTGATGAAGCAGCCGATGACGGCTTCGCCGCAGCAGATGGCGCTGTTCTCGCGGCTGTATCCGCTCAATGCGCGGCCGGTGCAGCCGAGTAATGGGCGGATGATCAAGGAGTCCATGTAAGGCCTCGGCTCCACGCATCATCTGGTCGCCTCGGGGCGTCACGCCCAGCCCCGAAACTTCGTCCGTAGCCTCCATACGTCATTCCCGCGAAGGCGGGAATCCAAGTTTGCACGCGCCCCGACACCGTCAAATCCGGTGGTACGCTGAGGACTTGGATTCCCGCCTTCGCGGGAATGACGTTTTAGGGGCGCGGGAATTACGTTTTAAGGGCGCGGGAATGACGGGTTGAGGCAGCGGGACTGCTGCGTCGAGGCAGCGGATAGGCCGCCTCAAGACCGCGCGCACGACCTAGCTGACCCGGTAGCCGCCTTCCCACACCTCGCCCGGCGCCAGCGTCAGCGGGTCGAGCAGGGCCGGTTCGATGCACACGAAGCGCCGGTATTCCTCGTCTTCCATGTCGGCCAGCGCCGCCGCATCGGCCGCGCCGGGGTTCCACACCACGGCGTCGGGAAAGCCTTCCTGTTCCAGCTTCAGGCTGCGCTGTCCGGTCGCCAGGGTGATCGCGCCGGCGATGCCCTGGTACACCTGATCCAGCTTGCCCTCCAGCGCCAGCACGCCTTCGGTCACGCCCTCGATCCGCACGTCCGCCAGCGCCGGCACCAGGTGATAGGTATGCAAGGCCGCCGCGAACGGGAAAGCCGTGTCGCCGGTGTTACGCACCGTGAAACGCATCGACAGGGCATTGCCCTTGACGCCTACGCGCAGCGCCAGCGCGAAACGCTTCGGCCAGGCGGCCGCCAGCTTCTCCGACAGGTCACTCTCGTTCAGCCCGAACACGGCCCAGGCCTCGCCGCCATCGACGCCGGTGTCTTCCAGGCGCCAGTCGCTCACGCGCGCAAAGCCATGCCGCATGCCATCGCCGCGCTCGGCGAACTGCGGAAAGATCACCGGGACGCCGCCCCGGATCGCGCGGCTGCCGTCCAGCGCCGATCTGGCGCTGCAGAACATGCGTTCCTGCCCATCGGCCCCTTTCCACGAGATCAGGTGGGCGCCATACAGGGTGACGATGGCTTCGGCCCCATCGGGAGCGGCAATGCGGATCGCGGGCAGCTGCCCGAAGGTGGTCTGTTCCATGTCAGCTCTGGCGGCTCTTGGCCATCGGTGGATTGTCGGCGAAATAGCGGCGGATGCCCTTGGTGATGGCGTCGGCCAGCTTGTCCTGGTAGCCGTTGTCGTTCAGCTTCGCTTCTTCTTCCGGGTTCGAGATAAAGGCCGTCTCGACCAGGATCGAGGGGATATCCGGGGCCTTCAGCACCGCGAAGCCGGCCTGTTCGACCGCCGCCTTGTGCAGGCGGTTGATGCCGCCGATCTCGCCCAGCACGGCCTTGCCGAGCTTGAGGCTGTCGTTGATCTGGGCGGTGGTCGAGAGGTCGAACAGCACGCTGGCAAGCTGCTTGTCGGCGGTCGCGTAATTGGCGCCGCCGATCAGGTCGGCCTTGTTCTGGTCGTTCGCCAGCCAGCGCGCCGCGCTCGAGCTGGCGCCTTTCTCGGACAGCACGAACACCGAGGAGCCGCGCGCCGTCGGCGAGATGAAGGCGTCCGCGTGGATCGAGACGAACAGGTCGGCCTGCACCTTGCGCGCCTTCTGCACCCGGGTCCCGAGCGGCACGAAATAGTCGCCGTCGCGGGTCAGCATCACGCGCGTGTTCGGCAACTGCTCCAGCCTGGCCTTGAGGCGCTTGGCCACCGACAGCACGATGTCCTTCTCGCGACTGCCCCTGGCGCCGATCGCGCCCGGGTCCTCGCCCCCGTGGCCGGGGTCGAGCGCGATGGTGATCATGCGCGTGATCTTCTGCGACGGGGCCTTGGCCACCGTCTTGGCCGGCGGAGTGGACGGCGTCGGCTGCACCGGCTGGGCCGGCGGCGTCCCGTTCTGGGCCGCCATCTCGGCTTCCAGGCGCCCGATCGCGTCCGGGGCCGGGTTCTGCTGGGCCGGCGGGGCGGCGGGCGGCAGCGGCGTGACCGGGGTGACCGGCGTGGGCGTCGGCACCTGCACCGGCGGGGTGCCGGCCACCGGATCGCCCATCATCGGGGTGTCGGGGGAGGCCGGCGCCGGTTCGGTGTTCCAGTCGCCTTTCTCGATCATGGCGGCGATCGGGTCCACCGGCTGGACCGGATACAGGTCGAAGATCAGACGGTGCTGGTAGCCGGCCACCGGGGCCAGGGTGAACACCTGGGGCTTGATCTCTTCCTTGAGGTCGAACACCAGGCGCACCACGTTAGGCCGGTTCTGGCCCACGCGCACCTGTTTGATGTAGGGATCGTTCGGCTCGACCTTGGCGACCAGGCTCTTGAGCGTATTGTTGAGCGCCAGCCCCTCGATGTCGACCACCAGGCGCGGCGGATCGGTCACCAGGAAATGCTGGGTCTTGAGTTCGCTGTCGTTTTCCAGCGTGACGCGGGTGTAGTCGGGCGCGGGCCAGACGCGCACGGCCAGGATCTGGGCGGCGCGCGCGGGCAGGGATGCGATAACGGATAGCAATAGCGTGCCCCCGGCCTTGAGCAGGGTGCGGCGGCGCGGCGAACCGGGAATCAAGGAGGTGGTGCGAGGGCGAGACGGTCGAGGCATAGCAGACCCAAGTCGGACAACGGCTGCAATTCTACCTCACGGCCGGGGCCGCTGACATTGAGCAATACTCTTAAGTCGGGCGGGGGCAACACCGGTTCGCCTTTTTCCGGCCATTCGACGATGCAGATGTTGCGGCCGTCGAAGTCCTCGCGAAAGCCCGCGTCCAGGAATTCCTCGGGGCTGGACATGCGGTAGAGGTCGTAATGGATGATGTTGACAGGCTTGCCATCCAGGTTCACGCGGTAGGGCTCGGACAGGGTGTAGGTGGGGCTTTTCACCGTGCCCTGGTGGCCGGCGGCCTGGATCAGGGCGCGGGTGAGGGCGGTCTTGCCGGCGCCGAGGTCGCCGTGCAGGTAGATCACCAGGCCGGGCCGGATGGCGCGGGCCAGCGCCGCGCCAAGGGCGGCCGTTGCCGACTCGTCGGCCAGGTAAGCTTTATAGGGCTGCATCGAATAAAATAGCGTGTTTGGGCGGCGCCTTGCCGCATTGTCGTTTCCCGCCATGTCAACTCCTTCCCCCGACCTGCACGATCTGGCGCGCACCATCAAGCAATGGGGCGCGGAGCTGGGCTTTGCCGATCTGCGCATCGCGGACGTCGACCTGGCGCATGCGGAAGCCGGCCTGCAGGCCTGGCTGGATGCGGGCTGCCATGGCGAGATGGATTATATGGCAAGCCACGGCATGAAGCGTGCCCGCCCGGCCGAACTGGTCCCCGGGACGGTGCGCGCCATCGTCGCGCGCATGGATTACCTGCCGCAGACCCGCGACCAGGACTGGCGCGCCCAGGAGCGTCTGCGCCAGCAGGACCCCGGCGCGGCCGTGGTGTCGGTGTATGCGCGCGGGCGGGATTACCACAAGGTGCTGCGCAACCGACTGCAGCAATTGGCCGAGAAGGTGAAGGGGGCGGTGGGCGAACTGGGCTACCGCGTGTTCACCGATTCGGCGCCGGTGATGGAATTGCCGCTGGCCGAGAAGGCGGGGCTGGGCTGGCGCGGCAAGCATACCCTGCTGCTGTCGCGCGAAGCCGGCTCGACCTTCTTCATCGGCGAGATTTTGGTCGACCTGCCGCTGCCGGTCGATCCGCCGACCGGGGCGCACTGCGGGCAATGCGCGGCCTGCATCGAGGTGTGTCCGACCCAGGCCATCCTGGGGCCGGGGCGGCTGGATGCGCGGCGCTGCATTTCCTACCTGACGATCGAACTCAAGGGCAGTATCCCGGAGGACTTGCGGCCCCTGATCGGGAACCGCATCTATGGCTGCGACGATTGCCAGCTCGTTTGCCCGTGGAACAAGTTCGCGCAGCGCGCGATGCTGCCGGATTTCGATGAGCGCAATGGCTTGGGCGAGGCCGGGATGATGGCGCTGTTCGGCTGGGAAGAGGAGGAGTTCAACCGGCGCATGGAGGGCAGTCCGATACGCAGGATCGGGCATGAGCGCTGGCTGAGGAATCTGGCGGTGGGGCTGGGGAATGCGGCCGAAGGGCGGCGGGGGGATCCAGAGATCGTCGCGGCCTTGCGGGCGCGGGCCTCGCATCCTTCAGAGATGGTGCGGGAACACGTGGAGTGGGCGCTACAGCGGCACGCCAGCCCATAACGTCAAACCGTTGTTCCCGCGGAGGCGGGAACCCAAGTTCGTAGTTTCGTGGTAACGCATGCAGACTCGGGTTCCAGCGTGACCCACCAGGCCATCGTCGTCGTTCCGGTGAAGGCCTGGTCGGCCACGCCGGAACCTAAGTTCGTAGTGCTGTGGTAACGCATGCAAACTGGTGTTCGGCGTACCCGATCACGCCATCGTCGTCGTTCCGGCGAAGGCCGGAACCTAAGTTTCTAAGTGCTGTGGTGATGCTTGCAAACTTGGGTTCCGGCCTTCGCCGGAACGACGTTTACAGGTTGCGGGATCGGGATCGGTATTGGAGCTAACTTTCTGCTAGCTGTTACAGCGTTGGCGCAAATCTCAGATTTCAATCCGCTTCAGTCGCAGCCCCGACCAATCCCCATCGATCGAAATCATGGCCACCGGCGTGATTCCGTTTTCCTTGGCATAGGCCCCGATCGAATCACGGTTGATATCGGTCGCCTTCGAGGCCGTCTGCTTGAGATAAGCGATCCACAGCGACCCTTTGTCGCCCAGTTTTTCCTTGGCTACCGGCAGATACTGTTCCAGATCCTTGCGGTTCATGCAGAACATCAGGATCGCATCGAAGGGGCCGTCTCCTTCCTTGACCAGCTCGGCCGGCATCTGGGATACCACGCCCGGATTGACCTGGCCGTTGAGGATGAGCATCGACTTCGCCGTCCTCAGGAACATCTTGTCTGCAACTGTCTTCTCGTTCATTGGACTATCCTAAAAGAGAGGTGCATCGCGGCGCGCAGGTCGCACGGACCGCGGCCCTGGGCCGCGACGCGTTCAGGTTCATTTTACAAGCCTTCCCCGAATTCGCAGGATGCTTGTTGTGCGGTAATAGCGGAGGCGGGAAGGCGGCGCCTGCCGGGTTTGGCAGGGCCCTGGAACCCATGTGTGGGCAGGCTGAACCCAATGCAAGGGTTCTGAATTACGGGAAATTACTTAAGCAAACCGGCCAGCTCCACGGCCGTCTTCACCTGCATCTTGTCGAAGATATGGGCCCGGTGCACTTCCACCGTGCGCATGCTGATGCCGAGCTTGTCCGCCACGACCTTGTTCATCATGCCGGCCAAGATCAGGTCCAGCACTTCGCGCTCGCGCGCAGACAGCGTGGCCAGGCGCGCGCGGATCGCGTCCTTGGAGGCGGCCTGGCGCGAAGCCGCCAGCGCTTCCTCGACCCGGTCCATCAGCACGTTGTCGTTGAAGGGCTTCTCGCAGAAATCGAAGGCGCCGCGCTTGAGCGAATCGACCGCCATCGGCACATCGCCATGGCCGGTCAGGAAGATCACCGGCAGGCGCGGCAGCAGGCCGCGACCGATCAGCTGGTCGAACACGGCGATGCCGTTCATGCCGGGCATGCGCACATCGAGCAGGACGCAATCGCCTCCCTCGTCGAGCGAAGAAATGGCATCGAGGAATTCCTCGCCGCCTGAATAGGTGCGCGCGTTCAGGCCGCGCGACTGCGCCAGCCAGGCGAGGGAGTCGCGAATGACGTCTTCGTCATCGACGATGTGCAGCATGATGTGTCTCCGTGGTGGCCGGCGCCACGCGATCGTTTTATTTGAACATGGGGCAATTCTAGCCCAGCGCCCGCGCCGCCGCTTGCGCCGGCAGCGAGAAGGTGAAGATGGTGCCGCCTTGCGGGTTGGGCCGGTGGGTCAGGGTGCCGCCATGGAACTCGATCGCAGTGCGGCAGATCGACAGGCCCATGCCCATGCCCTCGGCCTTGGTCGAATAAAAGGGCGAGAACAGGCGCTCGGCCACCTCGGGCGCGATGCCATGGCCGCGGTCGATCACCGACACCGCCACCTGGCCCTCGACCTCCTCGGCCTGCACCCGCAAGACCCGGTCTTCGGGCCGGGTGTCGGCCATCGCCTCGATCGCGTTGCGGGTCAGGTTCAGCAGCACCTGTTCCAGCATCACGCGGTCGGCCAGCACGGTGCACCATTCGCAGGCCAGCTCGAAGCGCAGCGCCACTCCAGCCTGGCGCGCCTGCAGCTCGATCAGGGCGCGCACGCCGTCGATCACGCTGCGCACGGTCACCTGCTCGCGCAGCGGCTCGCGCTTCTTCACGAACTCGTGCACGCTGCGGATGATCTGGCCGGCGCGCTGGGCCTGCTGGCGCGCCTGTTCCAGCGCATGGCGCAGCATGCCGGGCGCGAATCTGGCGCCGTCCTCGCCCCCGGCTCCGGCGCGCTCGAGCATGTTGAGCGCCCCCGCCGTATAGCTGGAGATGGCCGCCAGCGGCTGGTTCAGCTCGTGCGCCAGCATGGACGAGATCTCGCCCATGGTCGCCAGGCGCGCGCTGGCCTGCAGCTTTTCTTCCTGCTGGCGGTTGAGTTCTTCGACCCGCTTGCGGTCGGTGATGTCGAGGACCGAACTCATCCAGCCAGTGTGTTGCCCCTTGACGTCCACCAGCGGCGCCTCGAACACCAGCACCGGCACCCGCACCCCGTCCGAACGCTGGAACACGGTCTCGAACTGGGGCGTGATGTTGCCGGACAGGACGCCACGGAAGCGCTCCTCGTAATCGGCCATGGCTTCCGGGGCCCAGTAGGGCATGGGCGGCTTCTTGCCGACGAGTTCTTCCTCCGACAGGCCGACGATCTGGCAGAAGGCGCGGTTGACATAGGTGACCCGGCCCTCCAGGTCGCGCGCGCGCAGGCCGGTAAGCAGCGAGTTCTCCATCGCGGTGCGGAAGGCCATCTGCTGGCGCAGCGCGCTTTCGGCGGCCAGGGTGCGCGAGATGTGGCGCCACAGGGCGACCAGGCTCAGCACCAGGCCCAGGGCCAGCACGATCACCGAACCGACCAGCAGGTTGGGCAGCAGGCGCGGCGCTCCCTTGACGCTGTCGGTCGAGAGCGCGACCTGGGCGCCGGGCAGGTCGAGCTCGCGGCGGTGGGTGTAGATCCCGCGCCCGGGGCCGCCGGCGGCGCGCTGGGCCACCACGCGCTCGTCGCGGTCGAGCAGGGACAGGGCATTGTCCTGGGCGAACCACCATGGCACCGTCTCGTTGAGCAGCACCTGCAGGCTGTAGGTGGCGACCAGGCTGCCCGCGTATTCGCCCTTGCGGTAGAGCGGCAGGTAGAAGTCGATCAGGCCGTGGGTGCTGGTGACGCCGTAGGGCTCGCTGTAACGGCCGCGCCGGGTCGAGCGCGCCACTTCGGCCGCGGTGCGGGTGGCGGCCGACAGGCCGGCGGCGGGCAGGTCGGCGCCGTGGCTGGCCATCGGCTTGCCTTGCGGGTCGAACCAGACCACGCGCACCAGTTCCGGCCCGTTCTTGAACATCTGCGCCAGGCGCGCCTGCAGGATGGGGGGCGCAGGCGGCGTGACCACCAGGTCGGCGCCCAGGGTGGCCAAAGCTTCCTCGCTGCGCGCCAGCTCGAAGCGCAGGGTCTGCTCCACCCACAGCGTGTCCGCAATCAATTGCTCCTGGCGCTCGTTGCTTTCCATCTGGCGCGCCTGCCATGGCAGCCAGAACAGCACCGCCAGGAACAGCAGCACCAGCAGCACCGGGACCAGCCAGCGCCAGGGGCGGGCGCGCTGTTCCGGCGAGGGCTGGGCGAAACCTGTTTTCATGCCTTGTCGTCTCTATCTTTGGTTACACTGTCGGGCTATTGTGGAAGTCCACGATGGCGTCCCGGCGCGTGGGCGTCCAGACTGGCTCCACCCTCTTAATGTCTCACAGGAAGAACCGAACCGCCATGCAGATCCAGGCCCTGGTCGCGGCGCTCGCCCTCGCCGTCAGCGTGCACGCCAGTGCGCAGGGCCCGATCGTCATCAAGTTCAGCCACGTGGTCGCCCCCGACACGCCCAAGGGGCGGGCCGCCGAGCGCTTCAAGCAACTGGCCGAAAGGATGAGCAAGGGCCGGGTACGGGTCGAAGTCTACCCCAACAGCATCCTCTACAAGGACCGCGAGGAGCTTGAGGCCCTGCAATTGGGCGCGGTGCAGATGCTGGCGCCCTCGCTGGCCAAGTTCTCGCCCCTAGGCGTGAAGGAGTTCGAAGCCTTCGACCTGCCCTATATCTTTCCCTCGAAGGCGGCGCTGTACGCGGTGACCGAAGGGCCGATCGGGCGCGAGTTGCTGCGCAAGCTGGAGCCCAAGGGCATCACCGGCCTCGCTTATTGGGACAATGGCTTCAAGGTCATGTCGGCCAACAAGCCGCTGCTGGCCCCGCGCGACTTCCAGGGCCTGCGCATGCGTATCCAGGCCTCCAAGGTGCTGGACGCCCAGATGCGCGCCCTGGGCGCGCGGCCGCAGGTGCTGGCCTTTTCGGAAGTCGCCCCGGCCCTACGCGACGGGGTGGTGGAGGGCACCGAGAACACCCCCTCCAATATGTACACGCAGAAGATGCACGAAAGCCAGACACACCTGACCGTGTCCAACCACGGCTACCTCGGCTATGCGGTGATCGTCAATAAAAAGTTCTGGAGCGGGTTGCCGGATGAGCTTCGTTCAACCCTGGAAGAGGCCATGCGCCAGGCCACCGCCTACGAGAAGACCATCGCCCAGAACGACAACGACGCGGCGCTGGAAGCGATCCGCAAGGCCGGGACCACCACCATCCACACCCTCACGCCCCAGCAGCAGGCCGAATGGCGGCGCATCATGATGCCGGTGTATGGACAGATGGAGACCCGGATCGGTAAGGACGTGGTGCGCGCGATCCAGCGAACTGTGACACGCTAGCGCTTTCCGTGTAACACAAACGCCTTATGCGGATTCTTTATAAATAAAATAAATTTTCCATAACTGTGGACAAAAAGATACGTTTTGGCTGAGCACTTGCGTTATGATGGGGCCCTCACGCACTACTAAGGTGCGAAGCAGGTAAAAGAACACACGGTTTTGGGGAGCATCTACAAAAGTACGGTAATCCATACCGGAGACAATCGAGGAGACACCACGTTTTACAGAAGCTGTTAGCACTGCTAAACAGCCGGGAACGTGAACCCGAATTGAGGCGCACCCGAGGGTGCGCTTTTTTTTCGCCCGCCCTCCGCCAAACCCTGGCCCGCCTGCTTGTCAGCAGTTAAGATGGCGCCAGGCCGAAGCTTCTTCGCGCCACCCTCACGAAGCTATCATGAAGACAGAACAGGGAAGCGATTTGTTCAACGCCATCGTCGCCACGCCCTTCGGCGCGATGGGCATCCGCACCGAGGACGCGCGGCTGCGCGAGCTGGTCTACCTGCCGCCGCAGTTCGGCGAGAAGGCGCCGGACAACGCCGTGGCCGAAGAGGCCGTGCGCCAGGTCGAACACTACCTGGCCGACCCCGACTACCGCTTCGCCCTGCCCCTGAAGGAAGCCGGCACCGAGTTCCAGCGCAAGGTCTGGGACGCCATCAACGCCATTCCGCGCGGCAGCGTGCGCACCTACGGCCAGCTGGCCAAGCTGATCGGCTCCGCGCCGCGCGCGGTCGGCCAGGCCTGCGGCGCCAACTGGTTCCCCCTGATCGTTCCCTGCCACCGCGTCACCGCGTCCGGCGGGCTGGGCGGCTTCTCCAACCAGGACGACGAAAACGGCTTCCACCTGTCCGTGAAGCGCTGGCTGCTGCGGCACGAAGGCGCTACCGCATCTCCATGGCAACAGCAGTCGATCTGGGACTGATCGACGAGTTCTGCGACACGCTCTGGCTGGAACAGGGCCTGGCCAGGAATTCGCTCGACGCCTACCGGCGCGACCTGCGCCTGTTCGCCGGCTGGCTCGAGGCCAAGCGGCCCCAGCGCGCCAGCCTGCTCGCGGTCCAGCCCGAGGACATCGCCGCCTATTTCGCCGAGCGCCACCCGGACACGCGCCCCAGCACCGCCAACCGCCGCCTGTCGGTGCTCAAGCGCTTCTACCAGCTGGCCCTGCGCCAGCAAAAGATTTCCGTGGATCCCTGCCTGAACATGGCATCGGCGCGCCAGCCGACCCGCTTCGTGCATACCCTGACCGAAAGCCAGGTCGAGGCCTTGCTGGCCGCGCCCGATGTCGGCACCCCGCTCGGCCTGCGCGAGCGCACCATGCTGGAACTGATGTACGCCAGCGGCCTGCGGGTGTCGGAACTGGTGGCCCTCAAGCTGGTCGAAGTCAGTCTGAACGACGGCGTGCTGCGCATCACCGGCAAAGGCAGCAAGACCCGCCTGGTGCCCTTCGGCGAAGAGGCGCGGCGCTGGCTGGAGCGCTACCTGAAGGATGCGCGGGGCATCATTCTCAACGGCCAGATCGACGACGCGCTCTTCGTCACCGGCCGCGGGGGGCCGATGACGCGCCAGATGTTCTGGATCCTGATCAAGAAGCACGCGCAAAAGGCCGGCATCCAGGCGCCGCTCTCGCCCCACACCCTGCGCCACGCCTTCGCCACCCATCTGCTCAACCACGGCGCCGACTTGCGCGTGGTGCAACTACTGCTGGGACACGCCGACATTTCGACGACCCAGATCTACACCCACGTGGCGCGCGAGCGCCTGAAGCACCTGCACGCGCAGCACCATCCCCGGGGTTAGTGCAAACCGCCCCGGAGCGTCTCGGCCATAATGGCCGGGCAGTCCCATCCTTTTTCAGGCGAGGTAGAAATGACGCGTAACAACTTTACGTACGAGAAGCGGCAGCGGGAACTGGAAAAGAAGCGCAAGGCGGAAGAGAAGGCGCGGCGCAAGCTGGAGGCCAAGCGCGGCGCTCCTGGAGAACCGACTACTACGGAAGAGGAAACGGCCATGCCGGAAGAGAAGGACGCTACACCCCCGCAACTGTCCTGACGAGGGGGGAGCGTGCGGCCTCCATCCCGGCCGGGGGATGGAGCTCCGCTTGCATGTTCAAACTATAACGGTGTCCTTCGCTCCCTTCATTCGGTATGCGACGAGCCGCCGTCCGGCTGGCCTGAACTGCAAAAAACCGGGATGAACTGCGATACCTGCGGGTTTGCGTGCCCGCAAAGGCCCCAGGCGACGGCGAACGACAATGACGGAGTTCTCCATCCGCTCAGGCTTGTTTCCCCGCGTGAAAGGCTGTTGCAGTGAATGACCAGACCCCGGACCAAGGCATGCGCACCCTGCAGCAATCCGCCCAGGAACAGGGTGGCGAAGGCGAGGGCGCGCCGGCTTTCCCCGGCCCCGGCCACGCGGCGCTCGAGTGGCTGCACCATTTCGTCACCGCCCTCGAGCTGGCGCCGGCGGTGGCGGTGCATTCGGTCGACAAAAGCGGCATCGTGCGCTTCTGGAACCATGCCTGCGAGGAGCTCTACCACATCCAGGCTGCCCAGGCCATCGGCAAGCCCTTCCGCGAGCTGGTGTCCCACCTCGAGGGTCAGGCCGAATTCGACGCCATGATCGCCGCCATCTGGCGCGAGGGCGTGGCGCGCCCCTCGTGCGACTGGGAGGTCGAGACCTGTTTCGGCCGCCGCCTCTGGATGCATTCCTGCCACTACCCGGTCGCGCGCGACGGCCGCACCCAGCAGGTTTTCTGCATGGAGATCGACATCACGGCGCGCAAGCAGGCCGAGGCCAACCTCCAGCGCGCCGCCCAGGTGTTCCAGAACGCGCGCGACGCCATCGTCATGATGGACGCCGAATACCGGGTGCAGGCCGTCAACCAGGCGTTCACCAGCATCACCGGCCACCTCCCGAACGACATCCTCGGCCAGACCCTGGCCGGCCTGCGCTGGGGCGCCGAGGAGGGGTTTTACGAGCGCATCTGGGCCGAGCTCGAGGACAAGGACCACTGGGAAGGCGAAATGGCAGGTGTGCGCCGCAGCGGCGAGCGCTTCCCGGCATGGGTGGCCCTGACCACCATCCGCGACCCGCACGGCGACGTCAGCAGCTACATGGCCATGCTGTCCGACATCAGCGAACGCAAGCGCGCCGAGGAGCAGGTGCGCCACCTGGCGGAGCACGATCCGCTCACCGGCTTGCCGAACCGCATCCTGTTCCTCGACCGCCTGCACCAGGCGCTCGAGGCCTGGCGCCGTCACCAGGCATTGTTCGCGGTAATGTTCCTCGACCTCGACCGCTTCAAGTCCATCAACGACACCCACGGCCACCAGGCCGGCGACGCGGTGCTGCGCGAGGTGGCGGCGCGCCTGCGTGCCTGCGTGCGCCGGGTCGACACCATCAGCCGCCTGGGCGGCGACGAGTTCGTGGTGCTGCTGGCCGACGTCAAGGGCGCCGACCAGGCTGCCCACGTGGCGGCTGCCGTCACCCAGGCGCTGGCGCGCCCGGTCGAGCTCGCATCGCGCCAGATCTCGCTGTCGGTGTCGATCGGCATCGCCCTATGCCCGCTCGACGGCAAGGACGTGGAAACCCTGCTGCACCATGCCGACGTCGCGATGTACCACGCCAAGCAGGACGGGCGCAACGCCTTCAGGTTCTTTAGCCCCGCAATGAACGCCCACGTGGTCGAACGCAGCGATCTCGAGAAACGCCTGCGCCATGCCCTGGACCAGGGCGAATTCGTGCTGGCCTGGCAGCCCCGGATCGAGGTGGCGAGCGGGCGCGTGGCGGGCGTGGAAGCCCTGCTGCGCTGGCGCCACCCGGAGCGCGGCCTGCTGCTGCCGGAGGCCTTCCTGGCGGCGGCCGAGGAATCCGGCCTGATCGTCCCGATCGGCGAACAGGTCTTGCGCGAAGCCTGCCGCCAGGCGCGCGCCTGGCGCGACGCCGGGCAGCCGGCTACGCTCGCGGTCAATTTTTCCGAGGCCCAGCTCGCGCATCCCGGTCTGCATGCGAGCATCGATGCCGCCCTGCGCGACAGCGGGCTCGAGCCCGGGGCGCTCGAACTCGAGATCCGCGAAGACGCCTTCTCCGCCGCCCACGTCGACATGGAGCGGATCGCCGCCGGGCTGCTGGAGCGTGGCCTGGGCATCAGCATCGACGGCTTCGGCACCGGCCGGTCCAGCCTGTCCCTGCTGCGCCGCCTGCCGCTCACCCGGCTCAAGCTCGACCGCAGCGAGGTAAGCGAGATCGGTCACGCTGGCGACGCGGGCAGGGCGGAGGGCGCCATGGTCGCAGCCCTGATCGCGCTGGCGCGCGAGCTGCGGCTGCGGGTGGTGGCGGAAGGCGTGGAGACGGCGACGCAGCTGGCCTACCTGCGCGCGCATGGCTGCGACGAATACCAGGGCTACTTCGCCGGTCCGGCACAAAGCCGGCCCGACTTCAGCCCCCGGCTTCCCTGAGCAGGCCGGGGCGCGGGAACAGGCGCAGGCGCGCCAGCACCTGGCCGTGGTCCGAGGCTTCCGGCAGGCCCAGGTTGAGGTGGTCGTTCAGGTAGACCACGTCCAGCACTTCGCCGATCGCCTCTGGCAGGGCGGCGTTGAACTCGGGCGAGACCAGGATATGGTCGATGGTGGAATGGCGGCTCTCGTGCAGGATCGAGAAGCCCACGTGGCGCGAGTTGTCCTGGTAGCGCTGGACGCGGAAGGCGTCATACAGGCGCTCCGAGGGCGGGGTGCCTTCGCCCAGCACGATCTCGGTGGTGACCGAATCGGCGACGTCGTTGAAGTCGCCCATGACGATGCGCGGGCGACGGTTTTGGTGCGCCATGTCGGTGAGCAGCACGCGCAGGGCGGTGGCCTCGGTGCCGCGCCGCACCAGCGAGCGCAGGCAGGCCAGGGCGTACAGGTGCGGGTCTTCGCCGCTGTCGCTGGCGCGGTAGTCGGGGCGGCGCGATTTGAGGTGCACCACGATGACGTCCACCACGACGCCGGGCGCCAGGATGATGCCGGCGTGCAGGGGCGCGCGGGTGAAGCGGTCGGGGTCGCGGCTGCCCGGCGGCATGGCCACGTTGACGGGGAACATCGGCAGCGCCTGGCCGGGCTCGGCCAGCGGCAGGCGCGACACCAGGGCCACGCTCGGGGTCAGGCGCGGGGCGTTGGGGTCAGGGTCGAAGCCGAGATGGATGGCTTCGCGGTAGCGGCGGGTGCGCGCCAGCACCTCCTGCAGCGCGGCCTGGGAAAAGATCTCCTGGAAGCCGATCACGTCGGCATTGAGCAGGTCGAGCTGGTGCGCGGTCCAGGCGATCTTGGCCTCGTATTCTTCCGGCGTGGTCGGCGCCAGGTTGTCATACAGGCGAGCGCCCGGCGGCCCCAGGTTGAACGCGTTGAAGGTGGCAAAGCGAAGTTCTTCCTGCATAATAGAAACCCCTTATGTTCGTCTTTAGCGTACCACGCATGGCCAAGAAAGAGCACGTGTCAGAAACCCCTGCGACGCAATTCCTGCGCAAGAATGGGGTCGTTTTCTCGGAACATCCCTACGAATACGAAGAACATGGCGGCACGGCGGTCTCCTCGCGGGCACTCGGCGTCCCCGAGCACGATGTCGTGAAGACCCTGGTCATGCAGGACGAGGCGGCCCGGCCGCTGATCGTGCTCATGCATGGCGATTGCAAGGTCTCGACCAAGAACCTGGCGCGCGCGATTCCCTGCAAGTCGGTCGAGCCCTGCAAGCCGGAGGTGGCGCAGCGCCATTCGGGTTACCAGGTGGGCGGCACCTCGCCCTTCGGCCTGCGCAAGGCCATGCCGGTCTTCGTCGAAGAGAGCATCCTGGCGCTCGACAAGATCTACATCAACGGCGGCCGCCGCGGCTACCTGGTCGGCATCGCCCCCGGCGTGCTGGTGGACGTGCTCAAGGCCCGTCCGGTGCAGTGCGCGCTGGCCGAATAGGTTCGCCCGCGCCTGCCGATGGTGTATATTCACGGGCCGGTTTTTCCGGCGCCCACAACAAGAGAGAAGAGATGAACACCCTGATTGCCACGATTGCCGCCTATCTGATCGGTTCGATTTCCTTTGCCGTGGTCATGAGCCACGTCTTCGGCCTGGCCGACCCGCGCACCTATGGCTCCAAGAACCCGGGCGCCACCAACGTCCTGCGCAGCGGCAGCAAGAAGGCGGCCATCGCCACCCTGGTCGGCGACTGCGCCAAGGGCTGGCTGGCGGTGTGGCTGGCGGTGCGCTTCGGGCCGCAGTACGGCCTGGACGATGGCGGGATCGCGCTGGTGGCGATCGCCGTGTTCGTCGGGCACCTGTGGCCGGTGTTCTTCAAGTTCGTCGGCGGCAAGGGCGTGGCGACCGCGCTCGGCGTCCTGCTCGGCATTAACGTCTGGCTCGGCCTGGCGACCCTGGCGACCTGGCTGATCATCGCCTACGCCTTCCGCTATTCCTCGCTGGCGGCGCTGGTGGCGGCGGTGTTCGCGCCGCTGTACTACGGCTTCCTGTTCGGCGCGGACGAGATCCTGTTCGCCGTGTTCGCGATGAGCGCGCTGCTGCTGTGGCGCCACGGTTCCAACATCGCCAACCTGCTGGCGGGGAAGGAAACCAAGATCGGCAGCAAGGCGGCCGGGGCCAAGAAGGCCAAGTAAGCCGCTCAGGCAAGTCCTGCCGGTGAGCGCGCCGGCGCGAGGCCTCATCGCTCACTCAGGGGGCTGCGCACGTCTTTTTCCATCCGGCGTTACCATACGCGGATTGGCGGCGATTCGATGCCGCAGCGATGAAGAAAGGTGGTGCGCAGTGACCAAGCAACTCAGGATCGATTTCGTCTCGGATGTCGTGTGCCCATGGTGCGCGATCGGCTACAAGTCGCTGGAAACGGCGCTCGGCCGGGCGGGCGACGTCGTCAGCGCCGAGCTGCATTTCCAGCCCTTCGAGCTGAACCCGGACATGGGCCCGGAGGGGCAGGACATCGTCGAGCACATCACGGAGAAATATGGCGCCACGGCCGAGCAGCAGGCCCAGAGCCGCGAAGCGATCCGCCAGCGCGGCGCGGACGTCGGCTTCAGCTTCGACATGGAAAGGCGCGGCCGCATCTACAACACCTTCGACGCCCACCGCCTGCTGGCCTGGGCCGAACAGGAAGGCAAACAGCGCGAGCTGAAGGAAGCGCTGTTCGGCGTGTACTTCACCCAGTGCGAGGATCCCAGCAACCACGACGTGCTGCTGCGTACCGCCGAGCATGTGGGGCTGGATCGGGAGACGGCGGCGCGGATCCTCAATTCGGACGAGTTCGCGGATGAGGTGAGGGAGCGCGAGCAGTTCTTCATGCGCGCGGGGATCAGGTCGGTGCCGGCGATTATCATCAACCAGAAGCACCTCATTTCGGGTGGGCAGCCGCCGGAGGTGTTCGAGCGGGCCTTGCGGGAGATTGCGGCGCAGGGGTGAGCGTGCGTTAGGGTGTGCGAGCAAACTTGGGTTCCCGCCTTCGCGGGAACGACGTGCTGAAGCTGCGGATCCTTTAATCTATTTCTCTTGCGACGCTCAGCTCGTCGTTCCGGCACAAGCCTCGGCGGCCTCACCGGAATCTAGGTTTCTCGGCAAACCTTTCAACCAACAGCATCACACCAGTTCGAGCACGATCGGCTGGTGATCCGACGCCGCCGTCTCCGACTGCACGTCCACCGCGCGCACCCGATCCGTGAGATCGTCCGTCACAAAGAAATAGTCATAGCAATCCGGCCGCGCCGGCCAGGGATAGCCGTGCAGCCCGGCGGTCGGCGCGCGGGTCGCGTTGCCGTGCACGACGTTCCAGGCATCCACCAGCCCCAGCACGCCTTGCTCGCCCGGCGCCACCAGCGCCTGGTAGTCCTCCGCCCCCGGGGCGAAATTGAAATCCCCGCACAGGACCGCCGAGCCCGGCCGGAAGCCCAGCTGGAAAGGCGCATCCAGGTTCGGATCGGGCTGGAACAGGCGCGCCCGCGCGCAGGCCTCGGCATGCAGGTCGCGGATGCGCTGCACCTGGGCCATGCGCTGGCGCGCCGAGTAATACTCCAGGTGGGTGGTGAGCAGGCGCAGCTTGCCGGTGGGGGCGTCGATCACGGTTTCCAGCAGCCCGCGCGGCATGCCGGCCGCGCCTTCCGGATCGGCCGGCCAGGGCAGCAGGTGGCGGTGGACCTGCGAGATGCGGTACTTCGAGAGGATCAGGTTGCCGAACAGGCGGGGGACGTTGTTCTTGTAGATTTCACTGGGCGCGTGCTCCATCAGGTGGAAACCGCCGAAGGCGCCGCCGAGCTGCTTGAACTGGTTCGCGGATGCGCTCCCTTCCAGTTCCGGGTGGTTTGCCGCCACCTCCTGCAGACAGACGACATCCGGGTTGAGGCGGCGCAGGACATCGATGATCGCATGAATGCGTATCCTCCCGTCCCTGCCACAACCCCAATGAATGTTCCAACTCACAACGCGCATCGTTCACCTCCGTAAATCTTGACCGTCGGATATTGCCACCGTTTGGCGGTCGACGGTCACACCGTAGGATCGATGTCAAGCTTGCAAGTTCAATCGGGTTGACCGTGCACGAGGCCTGATTCTACGCGGCTTCCAGCTCGTCCAGGGGCCAGCGCGGCCGGACGTTGAACGCGTAGTCGCGCTGTGCCAGCGCCGGGTTGCGTTCGAGCCGCATGGCGCCGGCGAAAGCGATCATGGCGCCGTTGTCGGTGCAGAATTCCAGCTCCGGATAATAGACCTTGAACTTGCGCTTGGCCGCCGCTTCGTTCAGCGAGGCGCGCAGCTGGCGATTGGCGCCCACGCCGCCCGCGATCACCAGGCGTTTCAAGCCGGTGTGGCGCAGCGCGTTCACGCACTTGGCGGTGAGCACGTCCACGATCGCGTCGACGAAGCCGCGCGCGATGTTGGCCTTGTCCTGCTCGCAGATGTTGGCGACCACCTTCTCCTCGTGATTCTTGACCACGGTGAGCACCGCGGTCTTCAGGCCCGAGAAGCTGAAGTTGAAGTCCTTCGAGTGCAGCATCGGACGGGGCAGGGTGTAGGCTTCGGGATCGCCGAATTCGGCCAGGCGCGAGATCGCCGGGCCGCCCGGATAGCCCAGGCCCAGCAGCTTGGCCGACTTGTCGAAGGCTTCGCCGGCCGCGTCGTCCAGGGTTTCGCCCAGCAGGGTGTAGCGGCCGACCCCGTCGACCCGCATCAGCTGGGTGTGGCCGCCCGAGACCAGCAGGGCGATGAAGGGGAATTCCGGACGCTCGGTGGCCAGCAGGGGCGAGAGCAGATGGCCTTCCAGGTGGTGCACGCCCAGCACCGGCTTGTCCAGCGCCAGCGCCAGCGAGCAGGCGACCGAGGAACCGACCAGCAGGGCGCCGGCCAGGCCCGGGCCCTGGGTGTAGGCGACGGCGTCGATGGCGGACATCGGCACGCCGGCGCGCTTGATCACGTCTTCCAGCAGCGGCAGGGCGCGCCGGATGTGGTCGCGCGAGGCCAGTTCCGGCACCACGCCGCCATACTCCTCGTGCATGGCGACCTGGGAATGCAGGGCATGGGACAGCAGCCCGCGCTCGGTGTCATACAGAGCCAGGCCGGTTTCATCGCAAGAAGATTCGACGCCGAGTACGATCATGGAAAATGCCGGAAGAAAAACGCAGAACCGTCGATTTTACCGTAAAGGCGCGAACCCGGCCGCGCAGCCTCCTATGCGGCCGGGCGCTGCAGCAGCTCCTTGTGCGCGCTGCGCAACATCGCTTCGGTTTCTTCCCAGCCGATGCAGCCGTCGGTCACCGAGCAGCCGTACTTGAGCTGCGACAGGTCTTCCGGAATCGGCTGGTTGCCCGACACGATGTTCGACTCGATCATCACGCCCACCAGCGACTGGTTGCCATGGCGGATCTGCTGGATCACGTCCGACATCACCAGCGGCTGCAGCTCCGGCTTCTTGTAGCTGTTGGCGTGCGAGCAATCGACCACCAGGTTGGCCGGCAGGCCGGCTTTCTTGAGCGCCTGCTCGGCGATCGCCACCGACACCGAATCGTAGTTCGGGCGGCCGCCGCCGCCGCGCAGCACCACGTGGCCGTAGGCGTTGCCGCTGGTGCGCACGATCGACACCGTGCCCTGGCCGTTGATGCCCAGGAAGGCGTGCGGATTGGCCGAGGACAGCACCGCGTTGATCGCGATGCTGACGTCGCCGTCGGTGCCGTTCTTGAAGCCGACCGGCGTCGACAGGCCCGAAGACATCTCGCGGTGGGTCTGGGATTCGGTAGTGCGCGCGCCGATCGCGGTCCAGGCGATCAGGTCGCCCAGGTATTGGGGCGAGATCGGGTCCAGCGCCTCGGTCGCGGTCGGCAGGCCGAGTTCGCAGACGTCGAGCAGGAACTGGCGCGCCTTTTCCATGCCGACGTCGACGCGGAAGGAATCGTCCATGAAGGGGTCGTTGATATAGCCCTTCCAGCCGGTGGTGGTGCGCGGCTTCTCGAAATACACCCGCATCACCAGCACCATGGTGTCGGCCACCTCGGCCTGCAGCGCCTTGAGGCGGCGCGCATAATCCAGGCCGGCTTCCGGATCGTGGATCGAGCAGGGGCCGACCACGACGAACAGGCGCGGGTCCTTGCGGTCCAGGATGTTGCGCAGGGTCTCGCGGCCCTGCATCACGGTGGTGAACGCGCGGTCGGTCAGCGGCAGCTTGGCGTGCAGCTCGACCGGCGTGGGCATGCGCGCGAACGAGCTGACATTGGTATTTTCGATATCGGGCGTGATGATCATGGTGCTGGTCTATTGTTCTTTAGCGGGTTGACCAGTGTAGACCCAAATTGCTGCACTTGCACAGTCCCCCTGCCCGATTTTTCATCAGCCGTATGTGGCGCGAAGCATGGGCGTCGCGTTCCCGTGTATCCTTTTGCCATGAATACGGACATCGAACGCTTTGTCGCGGCCCCCTTCATCAAGGAGATCGGCCGCGGCGTGAAGGGCGCGCGCAGCCTGTCGCGCGAGGACGCGCGCCGGCTCTACAGCGCCATGCTGGACGGCCGGGTCTCGGACCTGGAGCTGGGCGGCATCCTGCTGGCCATGCGCATCAAGGGAGAATCGGTGGAGGAGCTGGCCGGCTTCATGGACGCCGCCGAAGCCTCCTTCGCGCCGCTGCCGGCGCCGCCCGGGCCCTATGCGCCCGTGCTCATCCCGACTTACAACGGCGCGCGCAAGCTGGCCAATCTGACGCCCCTGCTGGCGCTGCTGCTGGCGCGCGAAGGCGTGCCGGTGCTGGTGCACGGCGTGCGCACCGATCCGGGCCGGGTGGCGACGGCCGAGATCCTGGCCGAGCTCGGCATGGCCGAAGCCGGCTCCACCGCCGACATGCTGGAGGCCTTCGACAAGGGGCGTCCGGCCTTCCTCCCGATCGAGCGCCTGGCGCCCAAGCTGGCCCACCTGCTTTCGCTACGCCGCATCCTCGGCCTGCGCAACTCGACCCATACCCTGGTCAAGATGCTGCAGCCCTTCGACGGCCCGGCGCTGCGCCTGGTCTCCTACACCCACCCCGAGTACCTGGAGACCCTGGGCGCCTACTTCCTCGGCGCCGCCCCGGCCGAGCGCGGCGACGCCTTCCTGATGCGCGGCACCGAGGGCGAGACCGTCGCCCATCCGCACCGCGCCCAGCAGATCGACTGGTTCCACGAGGGGGAGCGCACCTTGCTGGTCGAGCGCGACGCGCCGACCGACGACTTGGCCGAGGTGCCGGACGGGCGCGACGCGGCCACCACTGCGGCCTGGATCGCGGCCGCCCTGCGCGGCGAGGCCTCAGTGCCGCCCTCCATCAGCGCCCAGGTGGCCCATTGCGCCGAGGTGTCGCGCGCCATCCGCGCCCGCAACCCGCACCTGGTCTGAACCCGGCGCGGGCCGTGACCGCAAGCCCTTTGCCGGGCTACAATGGCAGGTTTGGGTGAGCGAAGAGTAGCGGCAATGGCAAAACAATACGATGTGGCGGTGATCGGCGCGGGCGCGGCCGGGATGATGTGCGCGTCCGTCGCCGCCCAGCAGGGCAAGCGCGTGGTCCTGCTCGACCACGCCAGCAAGCTGGCCGAAAAGATCCGCATCTCGGGCGGCGGCCGTTGTAACTTCACCAACGTGAACGCCGGCCCGGCCAATTTCCTGTCGCAGAACCCGCACTTCTGCCGCAGCGCGCTGTCGCGCCACACCCCCCAGGACTTCCTGGCGCTGGTGAAGAAGCACCGCATCCCTTACCACGAGAAGCACAAGGGACAGCTGTTCTGCGACGACTCGTCCGAACGCATCATCGCCATGCTGCAGGCCGAATGCGATGCCGGCGGCGTGCACTGGCGCATGCCCTGCAAAATCGCCGGCCTGCGCAAGCTGGAGACCGGTTTCGTGATCGCCACCGACGGCGGCGAACTGGAGGTCGCCAACGTGGTCGTCGCCACCGGCGGCCTGTCGATCCCCAAGATCGGCGCGACCGACCTCGGCTACCGCATCGCCACCCAGTTCGGCCTGAAGGTGGTCGAGACCCGACCCGGCCTGGTGCCCCTGACCTTCGACGGTCCCAGCTGGGAGCCTTTCGCGCCGCTGGCCGGCATCGCCCTCGAGGTGGACGTCAGCACCGGCAGCGGCAAAGGGAAGGGCGCCTTGCGCGGACAGTTCCGCGAGGACCTGCTGTTCACCCACCGCGGCCTGTCCGGCCCGGCGATCCTGCAGATCTCCAGCTACTGGCAGCCGGGCACGCCCATCGTGCTCGACCTGCTGCCCGAGATGGACGTGGCCGAGACCCTGATCGGCGCCAAGAAGACGGAAAAGAAGCAGCTCGGCAACGTGCTGGCCCAATGGCTGCCGGCCCGCCTGGCCGACGGCCTCTTGTTGGGCAATGGTTTCGAGCCGAGCGCCCGCCTGGCCGACATGGCGGACGCGAAATTGCGCAAGCTGGGCGACGCCATCAACCGCTGGGCCATCGTCCCGACCGGCTCCGAGGGCTACAAGAAGGCCGAGGTCACCCTGGGCGGCGTGGACACGCGCGAACTGTCCCAGCAAACCATGATGGCCAACAAGGTCCCGGGTCTCTATTTCATCGGCGAGAGCATGGACGTGACCGGCTGGCTGGGCGGCTACAACTTCCAGTGGGCCTGGGCCTCGGGCGTGGCGGCCGGGCTGGCGCTGGGGGCCGGCTGAGCGGATGTGGCAATTCAGGCACAGGAATGTAAACTCTTCCAAAGCCTTGAAAAGGGTGCTAGAATTTCGTTCTTCTCAAAATCCAACGGTTTGATTTTTACATGACCACTATCCGCCTTAAAGAAAACGAGCCGTTCGAAGTCGCTATGCGTCGCTTCAAGCGCACTATCGAAAAAACCGGTCTTCTGACTGAACTGCGTGCGCGCGAGTTCTACGAAAAGCCGACTGCAGAGCGCAAGCGCAAGCTGGCCGCCGCCGTCAAGCGCCACTACAAGCGCATCCGCAGCCAGCAGCTGCCGAAGAAACTGTACTAAGACAGTCTTGCGGCCTGGACCCGGTGACGGCACTGCCTGTCCCGGCGAGTCGCTGACGTCCGCAAGCCCGCTCCGGTTGTTGCCGCGGCGGGTTTTGTCGTTTCTGCCCCTGATTTTAATTCCTGCCGGTAACTCGGCTTGACTCTGGCCCCACGGCCATTCTGGAGATCCCATGAGCTTGAAAGCACAACTGACCGACGACATGAAAAACGCCATGCGCGCCAAGGAAAGCGCCCGCCTGGCCACCATCCGCCTGATCATCGCCGAGATCAAGCGCAAGGAAGTCGACGAGCAGACCGAGCTGAACGACGACCAGGTCGTGGCCGTGATCGAGAAGATGGTCAAGCAGCGCAAGGATTCCATCTCCCAGTTCGAAGCCGGTGGCCGCGCCGACCTGGCCGAGATCGAGAAGGGCGAGCTGGCGATCCTGGCGGCCTACATGCCGGCCGGCCTGTCGGACGAGGAAGTGGCGGCCGAAGTCGCCGCCGCTGTGGCCGCCACCGGCGCCGCCGGTCCCCAAGATATGGGCAAGGTCATGGGTGTGCTCAAGCCCAAGCTGGCCGGCCGCGCCGATATGACCGTGGTGTCAAGCCTGGTCAAGAAAGCCCTGAGCGGCGGCTGATCTGCTCGATCGCCACGAGCGGACCCCTTGCGGGTCCGCGTCTTGTTGCATGTCAACTTGCAGCGAGCGCTGCGGTATAGTCTGAGCCTAGACAAACACTGTGTAACGCCAAGTGATTCCGCAAACCTTCATCACCGATTTGCTCAACCGCGTCGACATCGTCGACGTGGTCGGCCGCTACGTCCAGCTCAAGAAGGGCGGGGCCAACTACATGGGCCTGTGCCCATTCCACAACGAGAAATCCCCCAGCTTTACCGTCAGCCCGACCAAGCAGTTCTATCACTGCTTCGGCTGCGGCGCCCACGGCACCGCGATCGGCTTCCTGATCGAGTATTCGGGCATGGGCTTCGTCGACGCCGTCAAGGACCTGGCCCAGAACGCGGGCATGATCGTGCCCGACGCCGACGACAAGATCCCGCCGGCCCAGCGCGCCGCCCAGCAGGCCCAGTCGCTGGCCATGACCGACGCCCTGACCCAGGCCTGCAATTACTACCGGGCCCAGCTGCGCGAAGCGCCGCACGCCATCGCCTACCTCAAGAACCGCGGCCTGACCGGCGAAGTGGCGGCCCGCTTCGGCATGGGCTACGCGCCCGGCGGCTGGGACAACCTGCGCTCGGTCTTTCCGGACTATGAAGCCCAGGCCCTGGTCGAGTCCGGCCTGGTGATCGACAAGGTGGACGAGGAGGGTAACAAGCACAAGCGCTACGACCGTTTCCGCGAGCGCGTGATGTTCCCGATCCGCAATACCAAGGGCCAGGTGATCGGCTTCGGCGGCCGGGTGCTCGACGGCGGCGAGCCGAAATACCTGAACTCGCCGGAAACCCCGCTGTTCCAGAAAGGCCTGGAACTCTACGGCCTGTTCGAGGCGCGCCAGGCGATCCGCGACGCCGGCTACGTGCTCGTCACCGAAGGCTACATGGACGTGGTCGCGCTGGCCCAGCTGGGCTTCCCCCAGGCCGTCGCGACCCTCGGCACCGCCTGCACCAGCACCCACGTGCAAAAGCTGCTGCGCCAGACCGACAACGTGATCTTCAGCTTCGACGGCGACAAGGCCGGCCGCCGCGCCGCCCGCCGCGCGCTGGAGGCCTGCCTGCCCCAGGTGAGCGACAACAAGACCATCAAGTTCCTGTTCCTGCCCCAGGAGCACGATCCGGACAGCTTCGTGCGCGAGCGCGGCGCTGAGGCCTTCGAGCAGGAAATCGCGGACGCCATGCCGTTGTCGCAATTCCTGCTGCGCGAAGTGACCCAGGAGCACGACCTCGACACGCCGGAAGGCCGGGCCCGCGCCCAGTTCGACGCCAAGCCCATGCTGCAGGCGATGGCGCCTTCAGGCCTGCGCCTGCAGATCGTGCGCAGCCTGGCGAACATGACGCAATCGACGCCGGCGGAGATCGAAAGCCTGTTCGAGTTGTCTAAGCCGGTGTCGGTCGCGCGCCGTGCGCCGCCGCGCCAGGGGCGGCCGGAACCGGTGGGGCTGGAGCGCCAGATGTTGCGCATCCTGGTCGCCCACCCGCACCTGTCGCTCTTGCTCGACGACACGGCGCTGGCGTCGCTCGACCACTTCGGCCCCGAGGCGGCCGAGGGCATGCGCTACCTGGTGGCGACGGCCCAGTCCCTGGGCGAGGGTGGCAGTTTCGCGGTGCTGGCCGAGCTGCTGAAGGAGGCGACCGCGGCCTACGACCAGCTCATCGCCGAAATCGCCTCGGAGCCGGAGTCGGAGGTTGATGCGGATCGCATTTTCTTGATCAGTGCCGTGCGGCAAATCAAGATGGACGCGTTAAAACGGGAGCTTAACCAGTTGTTTTCATCGGGTTTGACCCCAGATCAGGTTAGTGCTCGCTATCGCGAGATTACTGCTCAGCAGGACCTCCTGGCCCGTGAGGCAGCAGCCGACATGGCGCCCCGTTGACACGGCGTAGTCCGCATGGAAGGGGTGGCGTCCGCAACTGGAAAAAGCAGGGGTGCGTGCTATAATAAAACGCTAACTATTGCAACTGTTGAAACGATTTTTCGCTTCAATCGCGGCGTGGTGTTTCAGTTAGCGGGGCAACAGATTTGTGCCTGCAGGGTGATGTAAGGTAACAAAACTTTATTTTTAACCATCGTAAAGTTAGTCGTTGAAAGCGCCTGTGCCAACCAAGAAACCCGAAACCAAAGTGGCTGCGAAAACCACGAAAGCGTCTGCCGCCAAGGTGGACAAAGCGCAAGACAAGGCTGAGGTTCGTACGGCGAGCCCGGCACCTGTCAGCCAGACCACGGACGCCGCCGCCCTGGCCGCGATCGATACGTCGGGCTACGTCCTGCCATCCGTCAAGGTGCCTGGACGCCGTGGGCGCAAGCCAAAAGAATTCACGCCCGAGAACGACGAAGTCGCCGCGCTGAACGCGGTCGAGCGCGCCGAGCTGAAGGCTGCGGACAAGGCCAAGGCCAAGGACCGCAAGGCCAAGGAAAAGGCGCTGCTCAAGGACGCCTTCTCGTCCGACACCGAAGCGAGCGAGGAAGAGCTCGAGCTGCGCCGCAGCAAGCTCAAGGCCCTGATCAAGTCGGGCAAGGAGCGCGGCTTCCTCACTTACTCCGAGATCAACGACCACCTGCCGGACAACATCGTCGATCCGGAAGCGATCGAAGGCATCATCGGCACCTTCAACGACATGGGCATCGCTGTGTACGAACACGCGCCCGATGCCGAGACGCTGCTGCTGTCCGACAATGTTGCCACCGTCACCAGCGATGACGAAGCCGAGGCTGCGGCCGAGGCCGCGCTGTCGACGGTCGACTCCGACTTCGGCCGCACCACCGACCCCGTGCGCATGTACATGCGCGAGATGGGCTCGGTCGAGCTGCTGACCCGCGAAGGCGAGATCGAGATCGCCAAGCGCATCGAGGACGGCCTGCGCGACATGATCCAGGCGATTTCCGCCTGCCCGGTCACGATTGCCGAGATCATCGACGCCGCCGCCAAGATCGAGCGCGACGAGATCAAGATCGACGAGATCGTCGACGGCATGGTCGACCCTGACAGCTCCGAGGAAACCACGCCGAGCGCGGTCGGCCCGAGCTCCAGCGACGACGAGGAAGACGACGAGGACGAAGAAGAGGAAGAGGAAGAAGAGGAAGAAGAGTCCTCGGCCACCCCCGGCGCGGCCGGCTATTCGGCCGAGCAGCTCGAAGCCCTCAAGGCCTCCGCCCTCGAGAAGTTCGACGTCATCGCCCAGCAATTCGACAAGATGCGCAAGGCCTTCGAGAAGGACGGCTACAACTCCAAGGCCTACGTCAAGGCGCAGGAAGCGATCTCCAACGAACTGCTGGGCATCCGCTTCACCGCCAAGGTGGTCGAGAAGCTGTGCGACACGCTGCGCGGCCAGGTCGACGAAGTGCGCCACATCGAGAAGCAGATCCTGGACGTGGCCGTGAACCGCTGCGGCATGCCGCGCGCCCACTTCATCAAGGTCTTCCCGGGCAACGAGACCAATCTCGACTGGGTCGACGGCGAAGTGAACGCCGGCCACGCCTACAGCGCCATCCTGGGCCGCAACATCCCGACGATCAAGGAACTGCAGCAGCGCCTGATCGACCTGCAGGCGCGCGTCGTGCTGCCGCTGCCGGACCTGCGTAACATCAACCGCCAGATGGCGGCTGGCGAAATGAAGGCGCGCAAGGCCAAGCGCGAGATGACTGAGGCCAACCTGCGTCTGGTGATCTCGATCGCGAAGAAGTACACCAACCGCGGCCTGCAGTTCCTCGACCTGATCCAGGAAGGCAATATCGGCCTAATGAAGGCGGTGGACAAGTTCGAATACCGCCGCGGCTACAAGTTCTCGACCTATGCGACGTGGTGGATCCGTCAGGCCATCACCCGCTCGATCGCGGACCAGGCGCGCACGATCCGTATTCCGGTGCACATGATCGAAACGATCAACAAGATGAACCGGATCTCGCGCCAGATCCTGCAGGAGACGGGCGCCGAGCCGGATCCGGCAACCCTCGCGATCAAGATGGAGATGCCGGAAGACAAAATCCGGAAGATCATGAAGATCGCGAAGGAGCCGATCTCGATGGAAACGCCGATCGGTGACGACGACGATTCGCATCTGGGCGACTTCATCGAGGACAACAACACGCTGGCGCCCTCGGATGCGGCCCTGCATGCCTCGATGCGCGGTGTGGTGAAGGACGTGCTGGATTCGCTGACCCCGCGTGAAGCCAAGGTGCTGCGCATGCGCTTCGGTATCGAGATGTCGACCGATCACACGCTGGAAGAGGTGGGCAAGCAGTTCGACGTGACCCGCGAGCGGATTCGCCAGATCGAGGCGAAGGCGCTGCGCAAGCTTCGTCACCCGTCGCGGTCGGACAAGCTCAAGAGCTTCCTCGAAGGCAGCAGCTAAGGCTTGACGGACCTGCTCTAAAAGCAATATGCTCTCGCCACTTCGCTCATCGGCAACGATGGGCAGGTGGCGAGTTTTTACTCCCACGTCAAGATTTCCGGGCCTCTAGCTCATGCCTGGTTAGAGCAGCGGACTCATAATCCGTTGGTGCCCGGTTCGACTCCGGGGAGGCCTACCAATATTCATACTGCCGAATCAAGGGGTTACGATGTCCCGTAGCCCCTATTTCGTTAGCCTTGCAGACGACGCTGTGACGCAATCGTGTCGTGGAGCAGGGCATCGATCACCGCCGCGTTCCTTGCCATCTGTGCCGGCGCCAAATGGGCGTATCGCCTTAGCATCTCTGCCGATTTAAACATCCATTTCTTGCAAGTCACATAGGGGGGATGCACTGCTATTGCACGGGTAGTCGTTTGTCGCTCGCCTCCTGCACGGCCGGGCGCGGGGCGGACAGGTCGATCGCATCCACCGGGTAAGCTTCCAAAGGCATCCTGTCGAGCCTATCGCCGTTGATGAGAACGATCGCCATCATGGCGGCAGTTGCGACGACCAGGACAAGTGACGCAGCTGCAAGGTGAAACAGCGATAGCGCGGGGCCGCTTGGCGAAGCCATCCCTAGTACAGCGGAAGCCTCGACCAAGAAGACTGCTCCGAAAAAATGATCGCGACAGATCGGCAGCTTGGTCCAAGGCACGCAGTTCAGTCCAATGGAAAGCAGCGCCAAACCAAACAGCGAATCCATGCTGACCACGAGGGCTAGTGCCAGCCCGATCCCCACGGGAACGAGGATGGATGTCACATCGCGTAGGCGCGTCCTGGATTTCCCGGCCAGCGTTTCTCCCTGCCGGCTCGAAGGGACGGGCCAGTGGTGCTTGTAGCGGTATATCACGAGCCCGGCCAGGACGCAGCATGGTATCGCGAAGAAGGCATGGAATGTCACTCCAGCTCCGGCGCGCAATCCCCAGACATGGACCATGCCCCACCCGAATATCGCCAAGACGAAGGTAGGAAAAAGACTGTTCACGGAAAAACTGCGGGACTTGGCGTCAGGGGAGGCCATTCGAGTCTCCTGGTAAGGCGTGGCTATCGGCGGCTGCCTGCAAGCTCGGCCCCGTACCGATGGCTTGGCGGGACAAGCTGCAGTGTGCGAGCGGCATGCAATCATGAAATTGATTGCTATCAAGTTTCTGTAACCGTGCAGTTCGTACGCTGCAAACTTCTCCCAGTTGTCCGAGGTCAAGCTTTTCCAGATTGCTGCTCGTAAGATTTCTAAAGGCAAGCGGAAACACTTCTGATACTGGATGAAGCCATGCGAGGGCCAGACAACCAATTCGCCGCACCATGCCCTGTTCCGAACGGGCGGTCCGGCGCAATTGCGCCCCCGCTGCGGCGCCAAGGTGGCGCTTTCGCGGTTATGACGGTTGTGCTTGTCGTGGTCATCCTCTCTCTCTGTGGCATGGCCATTGACTTGGGCAGGATGTACAACCGGAAGGTCGAGCTGCAAAATCTGGCCGATGTCATCGCCCTCGCGGCGGCGAAGGAGCTCGATGGGTCGGCCGCCGGCGTCAACCGTGCCCGTGCCGCCGCTGGTCGGGCGGCGATGAACATGTTCTACAACTACAACAATGCCAGTGTCGAATGGTCGGAGGATGCGCTCTCGTTCGGCGCGGCGCCCGGTGGCAGTACATGGTTCGACGCCGGATCGGCCGCGCAGCCGACAAGGGCCTTGACCATGTTCTTCGCCCGGGTGGACACCCGCAAGCTCGCTGTCCAGCATGGCGACGTGCCCATGGTCTTCATGGCGATGCTTCCCTCCATCGGACCGAGTTCGCATCTCGCGAGCGTAGCGACGGCCGGACGCGTATCGATCGACGTCACGCCACTTGCGATCTGCGCGATGTCCGCCTCCGCGGGAGAGGCCCGTGGTACCGAACTGGTGCAGTACGGTTTCCGGCGTGGCATCAGCTACAACCTCATGAAGCTCAACCCAAACGGGACCTCGAAAGGCGCGAACTACCTGGTCAACCCAGTGGCGGTGCCCGGTACTGCCGGCGTTCCTGTCATGGACCGGCTGGATGTGGTTCGCCCTTTCGCCTGTACCGGCACCCTTGCCGTTCCCAGCCTGGCAGGGGGCAATATCACGGTCGAACCCGATTTTCCGCTGGGGGGCCTGTAC
Organism: Massilia sp. KIM; assembly: GCF_002007115.1. Lineage (NCBI taxonomy): Bacteria > Pseudomonadati > Pseudomonadota > Betaproteobacteria > Burkholderiales > Oxalobacteraceae > Massilia > Massilia sp. KIM. Next base: position 570,115 of record NZ_MVAD01000002.1, read on the forward strand.
CAGCAGCTCAACTCGCGATTCGGCCAATACACTGCGCCCTGCGATGCGAGCACGGCGCCACCGGACACGAACGTCAAGCGGTTTGATTTCTCCACCGAATTCCCATGGATGGCCAAGCCGCCGACAGGCCAGTCGGCGGAGACCAGGACGAGCGGCAACAAGCTGCTGACGATCGCGGATTTGCCGTCGAATGTGATTCCGGGATCCACTACAGGGGGAATGTACGGTCCACTGTGGATATACGCCAAGGCAGTCGTAAAGGACTCGAAGTACGTCGAAGGCGCGCCGGAACCCGCCAGTGGATATACAAAGTTCAGCACCTCGAACTGGCCGGCGCTGTACACCCCGGGCGCGCAACAGGTTAAGGCAGGGCAGACCTATCCGTCCACACCCTATCTCGAGAAGGTAGAGGCGCCGGTTGGCCTCGCGGGTGTGGCCAATCGTCGCGTACTCAACGTGCCCTTGCTCCGTTGCCCGGTTGCGCCCGGCTCGCCCACCACGGCCGAGGTGCTGGGCATTGCCAGGTTCTTCATGACCGTGCCGGCCACGGAGACCGACCTGCATGCGGAGTTTGCCGGACTGGCTCCGCAAGATTCGCTCGCCGGCCAAGTGAGGCTTTTCAAATGAAGACAGCTCGTCGATACGCCATGCCGGGTCCGCAGGAAGGGGCGGTCGCCGTCGAAGCCGCGGTATGCATCACCTTCGTCCTGCTTCCGCTGTTCGTCCTGGTGTTCGTGTTCGGGAATTTTTTCTGGTACTACACCGCCGTGCAAAAATCCGTCCACGATGCCGCCCTGTACATGTCGGCCGCGCCGCTTGCTGAAATCAAGAACAAGGCTGCGGAGGAGTTGGCACGCGACATCCAGTTCCACGAGACGGCGGATTTTCGCCTGGGAGCGACCTTGGAATCCTCGATCGAGTGTGGATATCCGATCGGCAACTCGTCCTTCGTGCTGTATGCGCGGTGCAATACGACCAATACGCCGGTTGCCGTCCAGGCCATGACCAGCATGACCGTTCCCCAGCCCTTCTTCTTCGACTTCATGGGGAACGAAAGCATCAATATCATCGTCTTTTCGCAGATGCCCTATGTCGGACGATAAGGACAAGCCGGTGCGCCGCATCCACGTCCTGCGCACGCGTCAGCGTGGCGTCGGCGCGGTAGAGTTCGCCTTGGTCGCCATCGTGTTCTTCTCGCTGGTATTCGTCGTGATCGAGGTGGCGCGCGCAGTCTATCTTTTCAACACGCTCCAGGAGGTGACCAGGCGTGCCGCCGCCGAGGCCGCGAATTCCGGGTTCGACCAGGCTTCGATCGACCGGATACGTGCCACTGCCATCTTTTCCAACAGTAGCGGCAACCTCATCCTGGGTGACCCGGTCACTCCACAGCACTTGAAGATCGAATACCTGTCGCTTGCCCAGGACCCGGATACGGGTGCACTCGCGATGCAGCCGGCTTCGCCCATGCCTTCCTGTCCAGCGCGGAACTACCTCAATTGCCTTGCCAATCCCTACGATTCCAGCTGCATCCGCCTGGTCCGCGTACGGATCTGCCAGCCGGGAGGCGGCACGACCTGCAGCGCGGTTCCCTATCGGACAATGGTGCCACTGGTTGATCTATCTGGACTGCAACTGCCCCAGTCCACGACGATCGTTCCGGCCCAGACCCTGGGCAGGACCTTCGGCTCCTTGCCATGTGAATAGGCCGTGGAAGCAAAGGTGTGTCCATGGAGTGGATCGTGCCGGGCAAGCCCGCAGCCGGCACACCGACACCGCCCAGGAAGCGTTCGAGAAGAACAAGGGCAGCAATATCCTCATCCACGCGCACGAATACGGACGCAAGGCGAGCGATGAGTTAACCGGCAACACCTCCATCAACGTGAAAAGGCCGTGCAGCCTCGCGGCGTGCACGGCCTGTACCTTGCGCGGCGATTTAGGAAGCCTGGCGCACTGCCGCGCGGCCCGTGCGGGCATCGATGCTGAAGGCGCCGGCGCCGAAGGCGGCTACCTGCAGCAGGCCGCCCGCCATCGCCAGGTTCTTCATCAGGTGGATGAACTGGTTCTGGTCACCGATCGCATTGTGGAAGGCCAGTCCGGTGACGATGGAGAACACGGCCAGGACCGCCGCCACCCAGCGCGTCTTCACGCCCAGCACCAGCAGCAGGCCGCCTCCGAGCTCGACCGCGACAGCGATACCGAAGGCCAATGTAGCGAAGGGCAGGCCGGCCGAGGCGATATAGCCAATGGTGCCGGCGGGCGCGGCGAGCTTGCCGAGCCCGCTGATGATGAAGATCGCGGCCAGCAGGATACGGCCGGCGGCGGACAGGAGCGCGGTGTTGTTATTGGTGTTCATGGTGAATCCTTTCTCGCTTGTGTGGTTGGCCGTCGATCGGCGGCATGGGAGGAATCTTAGGCCTACTTTACCCATCCCACTAGCCTATATGTTTGGATGAGACGTATCTAAATTGTCGATGCATGAGGCCGCTAGCACTGGCCTTAGAGGATCAGGCAATCCTCGCCGAGCAATCGGCATTGGCCCTTGAATGGCCGGGATTTAGCATGAGGCTTTCGATTTCACATCAGGAGGCCACCATGCGTCATGCAATCGCAGCAGCCATCGTCACCGCTACCGCCGTCGCGACGGCGAGCGACGCCCGCCAGGAGACCGCCAGCCACCCCTACGTCGGCATGTGGGTCACGGCGGACGGCTACATCCGCCACGAATTGCTGCCCAACGGCCGCTACGACGAGGCGCGCGGCAAGCGTCGCAGCGCCTACCAGGGGCGCTATTGGATCAAGGGCGACCATATCGAGTACGTCGACGACACCGGTTTTACGGCGGACGGCGATTTCCGCGACGGCGTGCTGTACCACGCCGGGATGGTGCTGTACCGCGAGTCCGCGCCGCCAACCACCAAGCGCTAAGGCAAGCGAGGCAGGAAGGGCTCCGGCCGGCCCGGGCGGAAGCGTGTCGGGGCAGTGCCGGAACAGCCCCCACATCCAGTCGACGAGCCCGCGCGCGCGGCCGATCAGGTGGTGGTCGGCTGGATACACGATATGGATGGGAAGCGCCGGCGCCTGCCAGTCGCCCAGCGCCTGCACCAGGGCGCCGCTGTCCACGTGCCTTCCGGTAATGATGGGGGCGTGTTTATGACACAAATATCCTCCATGACGGGCGCCAGCGAGGCGCAGGTCGGCGTGCACACAAAGGCGCCACCGCGCTCGGGTAATCCATAGCGCTGCCCTTTTTTTGCCAAGCAGGACAGCTATGCGACCAGATTATCACCCGTACGGGAATAGTGGGTACTCCAGAGTGCGATTTATCCGTGTGGAAGAACTATCTACCATGGACTCACTCAACCACCACTGCACAGGAGTCCACCATGAACCAGCACATCCGCATCACCGAAACCGGCCAGCCTTCCGTCATGCGCCTGGAGGCCGCGCCCGCGATCGGTCGTCCCGGCCCCGGCCAGGTCCATCTGCGTCACGAGGCGATCGGCGTGAACTTCGTCGACACCCTGTTCCGCTCGGGCGCCTTCAAGGTGCCGCTGCCCCTGGCCATGGGCGTCGAGGCGGCAGGCGTGGTGGTCGCCGTCGGCGAGGGCGTGACCACGGTCCGGCCGGGAGACCGCGCGGCCTATTTCTTCTCCTTCGGCGCCTATGCGACCGAACGCCTGATCGACGCCCGGCAACTGGTCAAGCTGCCGGACGAGGTGGCGTCCGACACGGCCGCCGCCGCCTTTACCAAGGGCCTGACCGCCTGGATGATGTTGTTCGGCGCGCACCGCCTGCAGCCCGGCGAGACGGTGCTGGTGCATGCCGCGGCCGGCGGCGTCGGCTCGATGGTGGCGCGCTGGGCCAAGGCGCTCGGCGCGACCGTGATCGCCACGGCGGGCAGCGCCGACAAGCTCGCGCTGGTCCGCTCCTGGGGCGTCGACCACGTGCTGGACGCCGGCGAACCCCGACTGGCAGAGCAGGTGCGCACGCTTACCAATGGTCGCGGCGTCGATGTCGTCTACGAACTGGTGGGACAGGCGACCTTCGCGCAATCCGTGCTGGCGCTGCGCGACGGCGGTCACCTGATTCACGTCGGCAACGCGTCTGGCAATCCGGTGGTGGACCAGGCGGCGCTCGCGGCACGCGGCATCCGCTACGTCCAGCCCAGCACCGGCCAGTACGTGGGCGAGCGGCAGGAACTGGAGCGTGCCAGCGAGGCCCTCTTCGCGGCAATGAAGGACGGCGTGTTCGGCGAGATCCTGCCGACCCGCTACCGCCTGCAGGATGCGGTGCAGGCGCACGAGGACATCGCCGCGCGACGCCTCAGCGGCGCGGCAATCCTGCTGCCCTGAGAAGGGAAGCTGCGGACGGCAATCAAGCCATGCGGTGGTGCCACTTGCGCAGGTGGCCACCCATGTCGACGGTCGCCGTCCCCCAAGAACTTACCGTCCTCGGCATGATGGACCAGGCGGCGCTCGCGCCTCCCCGGTCCACTCCCATCTTGCGGACTTCGATAGCGACGAGGTGAGTGCACTCGACTATCGCCGTATCGGCCACCTGCATCCGAGCCTGGCAGGTTTTCCTCCACGCACCGGCCTCACGCCCGGCAAGGATCGACAGCGCCGCGCATCCACCCGAAGGACACGCGATAGCAAAATCCCGACAGCCGCGGCAAGGCGCCGAAAGCGCCGAGGAGCGCGTTCTCCGATCATGGTCCCGTGCTTCAACACTGCGAAGCGCTTTTTTCAAACAGCTGAAAAGGAGTGGATCATGGAACTCAAAGGAAAAATCGCGCTCGTGACGGGCGCCTCGAGCGGCATCGGCGCCGCCACCGCAAAGAAACTGGCCCAGGCAGGCGTCAAGGTCGGTGTGGCCGCGCGCCGGCTCGACCGGCTGGACGCCCTGACGGAGGAAATCCGCGCCGGCGGCGGCGAGGCCTTCGCGATCGAGATGGACGTCACCAATCCGGGCGCGGTGCACGCCGGGGTGGCGGCGCTGGTCGACCGCTACGGCACGCTCGACATCGTGTTCGCCAACGCGGGCCTGATGCCGGCCTCGGACATCGTCAGCCTCAAAACCGATGAATGGAACCAGATGGTCGACGTGAACATCAAGGGTGTGCTGAACACCGTCGCGGCGGCCCTGCCGATCCTGACGGCAAAGAAATCCGGCCACATCATCACCACCTCCTCGATCGCCGGCCGCAAGACCGTCCAGGGCCTGGGCGTGTACTGCGCGACCAAGCATGCGGTGGCTGCCTTCACCGACACCCTGCGCATGGAAGTGGGCGCGCCCCATAACATCCGCGTCACCAGCCTGCAGCCGGGCGCGGTGGAAAGCGAACTGTTCGAGCACGTGTCGGACCAGGGCTATCGCGCCCAGATGGAAGGCCTGAAGGACCAGATGACCTTCCTGAAGTCCGAGGACATCGGCGACGCCGTGGTCTACGCACTGCAGGCGCCGCAGCACGTGGACATCGCCGAGCTGTTCATCATGCCGACCAACCAGGCCTGGTAAGTCCGCCAGCCGGTCAGCCGGCAAGCGGCAGGACGCGCGCCCGACCTCAAGCGGCGCGCGTCGCTGCCGGATTTACTGCAGCACCGGTATGACCGTCTCCAGCGCCTGGGCACGCGCCTCGGCTTTCTCCTCCTCCGCCGCCGCTTCCGGCGACTGCGGCTCGGTCACCAGCGGCGCCGATTCGTCGGCCTCGTCCCGCGGCGCGCTCAGGAAATGCGGACGGATCAGGTCCAGGCGCACCGCATACGACTGCCCGCCGCGGTAAGCCGCCGCCGCGATCTGCCCCTTGTCGTTGATCGCACGCGGGAAGCGCACATCCCAGCCCGACTTCGGATCGATCAGCGCATTCAGCGCCTCCATCTTCCTGCCGCGATAAATGTAGCCGCCCAGGTGGTCGCTGCTTCCCACCACATGCCCGTGGATGTTGATCCCTTCTCCCGACACGAACTGGTCTACGTTGTCCGGCCGTGTATCGATCTTGATCAGCCGTCCTTTGCTGTACAGGAAGGCGGTCTGGTTGCGAAAGCCGAAGGGGAGGGCGGCGCTGCCGGTCACCTGGCCGCGATCGTTGATCGCCAGTCCTTCATTGGGCGTGAAGCCGAAGTCCCCCAGGTCGCGCATCAGGCCCTTGGTCCAGAGGAAGGCGCGGAAGGGCGGATCCGGAAACAGCAGCGGTCCCGAGGCCCCGGTGATCTGGTTGCGGTTGTTGAGGGCCCTGGGCGTGGCGGACGGGCTCTCGGTCGGCAGCGTGCCGATGTCCTTCAACTTGCCGTCCGGCGCGCGCAGGTAGCCGCGGTTCGAGAAATCCGGCGCTTCCGCCGACCCCACGATGTAGCCGGCATTGTTGATGTCGCTGAATGAAGAGCGCCGGCCGAGGATGGTGCCGATGTCGCGCTGCTTGCCGTGGTAGTAGAGGAAGCCGCGGTTCTGGCCACTGGCCGAAGCCCAGTTACCGAGCACCACGCCCTTGTCGTTGATGGCCCGCACATTGCACGACCGGCTGCACAGGGAATTGAGGATCACCATGCCCTTGCCCCGGTTGATGAAGGCCCGGCTGCTGTTGATGCCGGTCGGGAAGTTGCCAACCACTACGCCAGCGTAATTGATGTCGGCCGGCTGGCTGCCGGGCGGCCCCACCACCGTCACGCGGTATTCCGGATGGGCGGCCGAAACGGACTGGCACCAGCCCAGGCCCAGCCCGAAGGCCAGCAGGAACAGGGAAACACCTTGTTTCGCTTGCATACATCCTCCAGAGGTTGATGGCGGCGGGCCTGCGCAGCAGGCCCGTCGGATCGCGCCGGTCAGGGGCGCGCTCGCACGGCGCGTTGCTGCGAACGCGAGGACGTCCGAGGTCCCGGCCGCCGTTGCCGTAGACCTTCCTGCGTTCGGTTGCGGTGTCCAGAGCGCCGGCCCATCGGTACGCCAGCCCTTGCGTTCGGATCGATTTCCTGGCGCGGCAACGCCGACCTTGCCTGCGTCCCGGACGCGGCAGCCATCAAGGTACGCCGTCGAGCTGGCGTGGGTTTGGCCTCGCACAATGGGGCGCGGGGCCAAACCGGCGTCACAGGCCGATTCGATCAGTACCGGCAGCCGTCCTTACTGGAGCGAAAAAAGCGGGTCCTGAATCGTTTCCAGGAGGTTGCGATTCGATCAGCTAAAATCGCGGCTTTCCCCCTCCACATACGAGACCCATGGCAACCCAAGGCGAGTACGACTATTTCAAGAAGATCGGCGAGGCGGGCATGCAGCACGCCACCCACAAGCCCTGGTCCGACGCGCATTGCGGTCTCTACCTGATGGAACTCGGGGCCATGCTCGGCCTGATGCCGGAAGGCGGACGCCTGCTCGACATGGGCTGCGGCACCGGCTGGACCAGCGTGCTGTTTGCCAAGCGCGGCTACGATGTGGTCGGCACCGACCTGGTGGCGGAAGCGATCGATGCGGGCCGCGAGCTCAAGCGCAAGGAAGGCCTGGCCAATCTCGATTTCGTGGTCGGCGATTACGAGTCGCTCGCGTTCAAGGAGGAATTCGACGTGGTCGTGTTCTTCGACTGCCTGCACCACGCGGTGGACGAAGTGGGAGCCCTGCAAAGCGCCTGGCGCGCGCTGAAACCCGGCGGCATCTGCATCACCTCCGAACCGGGCCTGGGCCACGAGCGCCGTTCGGCCGCCGTCATGGCGGAGTTCGGCACCACCGAGCGCGACATGCATCCGGCCAAGATCATCCGCGCCGGCAAGAAGGTGGGTTTTCGGAAGTTCAGCGTGCACCCGCACGCCTATTACCTCTACATCGCGCTCTACCGCAAGCAGGCCGGCAACCTGGTCGGCAAGCTGCTGCGCATTCCCGGCATGCGCACCTTGGCCGGCCTGGCGACGGTGCTGTTCTCCAAGCACCAGGCCGGCATCGTCGTGCTGCAAAAATAAGGCCGGCAAGCCGGCTCAGGCCGGCGGCGCGGCAAGCGCCAGTCCTCCCTCGCGGTCGAGCAGGTAATGGTCGTAGTCGCTCGCCAGGAACAGGGGGCCGGCATAGGCCGAGCGCGCTTCGTCCGCGATATCCGACAAGGGCTCGGCCCCAGGACCTTCTTGGTAACGCGGGCTGAAGTGGGTCAGCACCAGGTTGCGCACCCGCGCGCTGGCCGCGAAGCGCGCGACCCGCAGCGCCGAGCTGTGCTGCGGCCCCGGCCCCACCTTCTGCAATATCGCTTCGGTATAGGTCGCTTCGTGCACCAGCACGTCGGCTTCCAGCGCGGCGTCGGCCAGCAGCTCCGGGCTGTCGTTGTCGCCCGCGACCACCACGCGGCGGCGGCGGCGCGGCGGCTGCAGGTAGTCTTCGGCCAGGAGCGGGCGGCCGTCGGGCAGGACCACGTCGCGGCCCTGCTGGAGCTCGCGCCACAGGGGCGAGGACGGAATGGCGTCGGCCTTCAGCCTGGCGGTGTCGAGCTTGCGCTCGATCCTGGCCTCGGTGAAGCTGTAGGCCCAGGAAGGCAGGCGGTGCGACAGGGGCGTGGCGGTCACCGAGAACTCGGGCAGGATCTCGGCCAGGCCGGCCTCCTCGGGCAGCAGGAAACCGAGCGGATAAGGCAGGCGCAGCTGGCTGGTTTCCATGATGCATCCGATCATCGTGCGCAGCGGCGCCGGGCCGATCAGCAACAGCGGTTCGGTGCGGTTGAGCATGCCCGCGCTGGCCAGCAGGCCCGGCAGGCCATAGCAGTGATCACCGTGCAGGTGGGTGATGAAGACGGCCCGCAGGTGCATCAGCGACAGCGGGGCGCGCAGCAGCCGGTGCTGGGTGCCTTCCGCGCAGTCCACCAGCGCCCAGTGGCGCGCGCCGCGCGCGCGGATCGCCAGCGCCGTCATGTTGCGGCGCCGGGTCGGTGTGCCGGAAGAGGTGCCAAGAAACAAAAGTTCCATCGCCGTCCTTGGTCGAGGGGATGAGGGCGATTATCGCGGAAGCGTGGCCCGCGCGGCGGCCTGCATGGAGCCGCGCCGGCCGCGTCAGTCGGCGTCGTCGGGGTCTTGCATCCAGCCGTTGATCTCGCCATAGCCCGCCGCACCCCCCGCCGGCGCGTCGAGCCGGCCGGTGGCCATGAAGTGGGCGGCGCCAGCCTTCAGCAGGCCGAACACGCCCTCGGCCAGGGCCGAACCGGCGCTCAGGCGGCGCACGCCGAGCGCGCGCAATTCCTCCAGCGGCGGCAGCCCGGGCAGGGCCATCAGGTTGAGCGGCATCCCGGCGCCGCGCGCGACGGCGGCGATCTCGTCCGGATTCGTCAGGCCGGGCACGAACAGGCCGCTGGCGCCGGCGTCGCGGTAGCGGGCGGCGCGCGCCAGCACCTCGGCCACCCGCTCGCCTTCCGGCGCCAGGCCGCGCAGGTAGACGTCGCAGCGGGCGTTGATGAACAGCGCCACGCTGCGCTCGCGCGCCGCCTTGCGCAGCGCCACGATCTTCTCGCACAGCAAGTCGGCCGGCGCGCCGCCGTCTTCGATGTTGACCCCGACCACGCCCGCCACCATCAGCTCGTCGGCCAGGCGGGCGGCTTCGGCAGGGTCCTCGCTGTAGCCGTCTTCGATGTCCACCGTCAGCGGCAGGTGGTTGCGCGCGCAGATGCGCGCGGCGGTGTCGACCAGCAGGTGGGGCGGCAGTTTGCCGCCGTCCGGGTAGCCCAGGGACCAGGCCACGGCGGCGCTGCTGGTGGCCAGGGCCGGCGCGCCGGCCAGCGCCGCGACCCGGGCGCTGCCGGGATCCCAGCAGTTGGCGAGCAGCAGCAGGCCGTTCTCGTGCAGGGCCTGGAATTGTTGGTCGAAACAGGCGGACATCGCGATCTCCTCGATTGTTGTCATGACATGATGCCACGGCTGAGCCCGGACCAAGGAGACGGCTGGACGGAAGACGATTGCGCGTCGGTTTGAGCATGCTCAATGTGAAATTCGCAGCCTGATATTGCCGCGCACTCGGCCCGCCCGCCGCTGTCACAAGAAACGGGTAGGCCGCCATCGGGACGGCCAGGCCCGTGAGCATGAAGGAGGACATATGCCTAGCTTGGCCAGCATCGCCGCCCTGGCGGCACTGTCATGCCCCTTGTTGGCGGGCGCCGCGACTTGCCCGCAGCGCGCCGCCATGCCGGCCGCGCCGGCTAAGGCCGCCACGGCGACCAGTCCGCAACTGATCGAGGAGCTCGAGGGCGTCTACCGGCTCTCCAACGGGCGCCGCCTCGACCTGGTCGAGCAGGACGACCGCCTGTGGGCCGATTTCGGCAAATCGAAGCTGGTTCCGCTGGAGCAGGTCGCGCCCGACCGGCTTGCCTCGCCCGGCGGCGCGGTGACCGTCGAATACCGGGGTCGGAACGGCCGCATCGTGGTCCACTACCCGGCCGACGAAGACGGGCGCCTGGCGCCCGGCTGCTGAGCTCAGTGCGGCGCGCTGGCGCCCGCGAACACCAGCGAGCGGTGCGCGCCCACGCCGGCCATCGCGCCGTCGGCCACGGCCATGGCGACGTTGCCCATGCCGCGGGTGGCGTCGCCCGCGGCGAACACGCCGGGCACCGAGGTCTGCTTGCCATCGTCGACCCGCAGCACGCCGCCCAGCGGGGTGTCGGTGAAGGCGCATCCTAGCTGGCCGGCGAGCGGGCTGCTCATGCGCACCTTGCCGAAGGTGAACAGGCCGTCCAGGCGGATATGCCTGCCGTCGGCGAGCGCCACCGTGGCACGCTCCTCGATGCGCAGCACCGGGGTGGTCTCGATGCGCACGCCGCGCGCCTGCAGGTCGGCGCGCTGGGCCGCGTCCGGGTCCCAGGCGCCGTTGGTGAACAGGCTCACCCGTCCCCAGTCCGGCAGCAGCATGGCCTGGTGGTAGGAGAGGGCGTCGCGCGCCAGCACGCCGATCTCCCCGCCGTTCAGCTCGTAGCCGTGGCAATAGGGGCAGTGGAACACGCTCTTGCCCCAGCGCTCGGCCAGGCCCTCGAGCGCCGGCAGCTCGTCCGTGACGCCGGTGGCCAGCACCAGGCGCCGCGCCCGAGGCGCCCGGCCGTCGTCGAGCGTCACCACGAAACCCTCGCCCTCGGCGCGCGCCTCGAGCGCGCTGCCCTCGTGCCAGCGCACCGTGGGATAGGCGCCGAGTTCGCGCCGGCCCTCGGCCGCGATCGCGGCCGCCGGCGCGCCGTCGCGGCCGAGGAAGCCGTGCGAGTGCTCGGCATAGCGGTTGCGGCGCAGGCCGGCGTCGACCACCAGCACCTGGCGGCGGGCGCGCGCCAGCTGCAGGGCGGCGGACAGGCCGGCGTAGCTGCCGCCGACGACGATGACCTCGAAGTCAGGTGTGTTCATGCGCGGACCTCCTGTGCGGGTGCTGCTCGTAGAGCCGGTTGAAGTCGCGCGACAGGTCGGCCAGGGTGACGCTGCCGAGCCGGCGCACCAGCAGCGCCTCGGCGTCCTCGAAGGCCTCGGCCAGCGAGGCATTGACCACCTGCTCGACCAGGCATGCGCTCTGTTCGTTGCGGTTGCCCATGGCGAAGAAGGGAGGGGAACCCACCGCCTCGTAGACGTCGCCCAGGGTCACCTTGGCCAGGTCGCAGGTCAGGGTCCAGCCGCCGCCGTGGCCGCGTTCCGAGCTGATGTAGCCGCGCTCGCGCAGGCCGGCCAGCACGCGCCGCACCAGCACCGGGTTGGTGCCGAGGTAGCCCGCCATCTCGTCCGAGGTCAGGGGGCGCTGGCCCTGCGCCAGGTGCAGCAGCACGTGCAGCACCGAAGAGAGTTTGCTGTCGCGTTTCATGTAACTAATAATATTACAAAACCGGCGCGATAGCGCGCTCGCGGCCGAAAAATCCTCAGGGCAGGGGTGGCGCCTGGTCGGGCGCGCGGGTGCGCAGGGTGGGCAGGTAGCGCCACAGATAGGTGCTGACGCAGATCCCGGTCAGCAGGACCAGGCCCTGCAGGGCCGGGTGCTCGAGCTTGCCCAGCGCGCCCAGCAGCGAGGCCCAGAGCATGACGGTGGCCACGACCTTGGCCTTCAGCGGGATGCCGCGCCCGGCTTCGAAGTTGCGCAGGTATTCGCCGAACACGCGGTGCGACAGCAGCCAGCCGTGCAGGCGCGTCGAACCGCGCGCGAAGCAGGCCGAGGCCAGCAGCAGGAAGGGCGTGGTCGGCAGCAAGGGCAGGAAGATGCCGAGGATCCCGAGCAGCAGGGCCGCCGCGCCGGCGATATTGAAGAACAGTCGCATGCTTTTACTCTAGCATTCCGGACGCCGGGGAAAGGAACATTTCTCCCATCCCTGTCCCGCTGTTGACCAAGCTTCCGCTGTTGCGTGGACGCCGCATCTGACAATTATGCATTGCAACATTAAATTCTTGTTGGCAAGTTCAGTATAATGACAGCTCCACGACGGGCGCGTTGACTCGACAGTAGCGGACCACGCAAAGAACGCCCGGCTGCCTCCGCCCGCTGATTCGACTTGGACCTGGCCCCGCCAGGCGCGCCTGATCCATGGCCATGCTTGCCTCCCTGTCTTCCCGACCCTTGCTGCGCAGCTTTCTGCGCGGCCGCGTGCTGCGCCATCTCGCCATCTACCTGGCGCTGGTGCTGCCGGTGGTATGGGGCCTGGTGGCGGTCGAGCAGGGGCGCATCGCCGAACTCTCCAACGCCGCCGCCAGCGCCAACCGCGCCAACCTGGCGCGCGCCTTCGCCGAGGAAGTGCGCGCCACGATCGGCATCCTCGACCTCTCCCTGGTCCAGCTGCGCGGCACCTGGCTGCGCGACCCGGACGGTTTCGCCGCCACCGTGGCCGACCACGCGCGCCACCTGGACAGCCGGGTGCCGATGCACATCAGCGTGGTCGACGCCGAGGGCCGCCTGATCTATACCAATGCCGGCCCGGCGCCCAGGCACCTCAAGATGGGCGACCTGGAACCGATCGCCGCCCACCTGGCGAGCGAAGGCGACCGCCTGATCGTCAGCCGTCCGACGCGCTGCCGCATCACCGGCAAGTGGACCGTGCTGTTCACCCGTCCGGTGCGCGACGCCAAAGGGGTGCTGCGCGGCGTGATCGTGGCTTCGGTGGCGCCGAACTACTTCCTGCGTTTCTACGACGACATCGACCTCGGCCCGCATGCCGCGATCAGCCTGGTGCACGAGGACGGCGCCCTGATCGGCCGCAGCACGCGCATGGGCGGCAACCACGACATGGGGCGGGTGCTGCACGCCATGCCCTACAACGAACCGGGCGCGCCCTACAGCGGCCACTTCCGCATTCCCGGCCGCCTGGACGGCATCGAGCGCGACCATGCCTGGCGCCGCCTGCCGGAATACGGGCTGACGCTGGCGGTGGCCGAGTCGGTGGGCGACGCCGAGGCGCGCAGCGGACAGCAGCGCTCCCTGCTCGACTGGACCGGGGCCCTGGTGTCGCTGGTGCTGGCCGTGCTGGGCTGGGCCGCGATCGGCGCCGCCGACCGCCAGCGGCGCGCCCACAAGGCTCTGGCGGCGGCTGAGGCGCGCTGGAAGCTGGCGCTGAACGCGGCCGGCGACGGGGTCTGGGACTGCGACCTGCGCACCGGCCTGGCCACGCTGTCGCCGCGCGCCCAGCTGATCCTGGACGCCGAGCGCTCGGTGATCTCCTGGTACGGCAAGGCGCTGGAAGAAATCGTCCATCCGGACGACCTGCCCGGGGTGCGCAAGGCCCTGCGCGAGCATTTCGAGGGCCGCGCCCACGATTACGCGGCCGAGCACCGGATCCGCCTGCGCAACGGCGACTGGAGCTGGATCGACGCGCGCGGCACCGTGACCGAGCGCGGCGAGGACGGCGAGCCGCTGCGCATGGTCGGCACCTTCTCCAACATCGACGCGCGCAAGCTCGAAGAGGCGCGCATGTTCCGCATGGCCCACCACGACGCGCTCACCGGCCTGCCCAACCGGGTGCTGTTCGGCGACCGCCTGCGCCAGGCGATCCTGGCGGCCGACCGCGACGGCCACAAGGTCGGCGTGGTGTACTTCGACCTCGACAAGTTCAAGCCGGTGAACGACACCTATGGCCACGCCGTGGGCGACCGCCTGCTGCGCATGGTGGCCCAGCGCGTGCGCGCGGCGCTGCGCGAGTCCGACACCCTGGCGCGGGTCGGCGGGGACGAGTTCGTGGTGCTGCTGCCGCGCTGCGAGGCGCCGGAAGACGCCGGCCTGGTGGCGACCAACATCCTGGCGCGCCTGAACGAGCCTTTCGAGGATGGGGAAAGGGTGCTGCACATTTCCGGCAGCCTCGGCTACGCGCTGTATCCGGACTGCGGCGGCGATGGCGAGGCCCTGATGCGCTGCGCGGACCTGGCGATGTACGACGCCAAGGCGCACGGGCGCAACCGGGTGTCGGGCAGCTACCGGACCAAGGTCGACTAGGAGTTGGCCGGGCAGTTCTCGAGCAGTTGCGCCTGCAGGGCCGACAAGGGCACCGGCCTGCCCAGCAGATAGCCCTGCGCGTAATCGCAGCCGGCCCGCTGCAGCCAGTCGAGCTGCGCGCGTTCCTCCACCCCTTCGGCCACCACGGTCAGCCCGAAGTCGTGCGCCAGGCCGATCACCGCGCTCGCCAGCATCTGCCCGCCGTCGGGCAGCGGCCGCACGAAACTGCGGTCGATCTTGAGCTGGTTGATCGGGAAGGACTGCAGGTAGGACAGCGAGGAATAGCCGGTGCCGAAATCGTCGATCGACAGCCGCACCCCGAGCGCGCGCACCGCGTGCATGAAGTCGATGGCGGCGGCGCGGTCCTGCATCAGCATGCTCTCGGTGAGCTCGAGCTCCAGCCGTCCCGGCGGCAGGCCGGTGCGCGCCAGGATCTGTTCGACGTTGCGCACGAAGTCCTTCTCGCGGAACTGGCGCGCCGAGACGTTCACCGCCACGTGCAGCGGCGCGCCGCTGCGGCGTCCGAGCGCCATGGCGTCCAGGCAGGCGCGCTCCAGCACCCACTGGCCGATCTCGACGATCAGCCCGCACTCCTCGGCGATCGGGATGAATTCGTCGGGGCCGACGAAGCCGTGCTCCGGATGCATCCAGCGCAGCAGCGCCTCGACTCCGACCAGGCGCTCGCTGGCGCAGTCGAACTGCGGCTGGTAGAACACCGCCAGGCCTTCGGTCTCGAGGGCGCGCCGCAGGTCGCGCTCGAGCTGGGCGCGGCGCTGGGTGGCGTGCATCATGGCCGGCCGGAATTCGCCGACCCGGTTGCGTCCGCCGCCCTTGGCGTGGTACAGCGCGGCGTCCGCGTTGCGCATCAATTCGCCCGAACTGGCGGCGTCGTCCGGGTAGACGCAGGTGCCGGCGCTGGCCGTCACCGTGGCTTCCAGCCCGTCCAGCTGCACCGGGCGGCGCAGCGCCTCCATCAGGCGCGTGGCCAGTTCCGCCAACTGCTCGCCGGACGCCAGCGGGCGCGCGATCACCAGGAATTCGTCGCCGCCGAAACGTCCCACCAGGTCGCTGTCGCGCGCCACCGCGCGCAGGCGCGCGCCGACCTCGTGCAGCAGCCGGTCGCCGGCCGCGTGGCCGGCGCTGTCGTTGATCATCTTGAAGTTGTCGAGGTCGATCAGCACCAGGCCGACCCGTTCGCCGCCCGCGCTCGCCTGCGCCAGCGCGGCGTCCAGTTCCTCCTGCCCGCCGCGCCGGTTGGGCAGCCCGGTCACCGGGTCGGTGTAGGCGAGGTAGGCCAGTTCGGCCTCGGCTTGCGCCACCCGCGCGCGGCTGCGGCGCGACAGCAGGGCGCTGGCGGTGAGCGCCCCGGCCGAGGCCAGCGCGAACAGCAGGGCGTAGTTGCGCAGCGCGGTGCCGATTTCGTCGGTATGGGCGTGCAGCCGCATGCGCCCGAGCGTGCGGCCACGGTAGACCACCGGGCCCTCGAAGCCGGCCCTGCCGAACCAGCGCGGCGCCAGGCGGGCCAGGGCGCCGGGCGCGCCGGCGTCGCGCCGGAAGGCCGCGAATTCCCTTCCCCGCGTGTCGAACACCACCGCCTCGACCAGGGCCGGGTCGGCCAGGAAGGCATGCAGGACGTCGTTGGCCGCGTCCCGGTCGCCGAACATCAGCGAGGCCGCGACGTTCTCGCCCAGCACCCTGGCGTGGATCTCGAGGTCGGCCTGCAGGCCCTGGCGCAAGGTGACGAACTGGTAGCCCAGCAGGATGCCGCCGGCCACGAACAGGCCGGCCACGGCGGCGAGCAACTGGCCCGCGCCCAGCATGCGCGCCATGCGCGGCTGGCGTCCCGGCATCGGGGGAAGTGCGGAGGGATTCATAACACGTTCCTTGCAAGGCGCAGCAGCTTGGAGCTCAGGCGCAGGCCGGCGCGCGCCGCCTCGCGGGTGTCGACGTCGAAACGCAGCTGCTCGTCGTCGTCGACCAGGTTGATCGCGGCGCCGGCGCCGGCGCCGTCGCGCACCACCAGCAGGCCTGGGGCGGCCTGGGCTTCGGCCGTTCGGCCCAGCACCAGCAGGTCGCAGCCGGCGCCCTTCGGGTGGGTGGCGCTGTCGAGCAATCGCCAGGCGCGGCCGCCCACCTGGCGACCGTTGTAGGCGTGCAGTGCCGGCCACAGCACGCTGGCGCGCTCTGCGCACACGGCCAGCGTCTCGCGTTCGCGTTCGCGTTCGCGCTCGGAGGGCCAGCTGGTGAACTGGACGAAATTGTAGATATAGGCCGCCTTCATCTCGACGTCGCGCACCTGGGCCGGCGCAGGCGCCGCCAGCAGCAGCGTGCCGAACACGGCGCTGCCGCCCAGGACGCGTGCGAGCCCGGCGCGCATCTCAGAACCCGAACGCCAGCTTGGCGAATACGCTGCGGCCCTGGCGCGCCAGCGCTTCCTGCACGAAGGCCGGGCCGGCCGGATCGGCGTAGCGGCGGTCTGCCAGGTTGTAGACGCTCAGGGACAGGTCGGCGCCCGGCATCAGCCGCGAACTCGACAGCGTCAGGTTGCTCACGCAGTAGCCGCCCACCCGGCTGCGCTCGGTCAGGCGCGAGGACAGGCAGTGCAGTTCGGCGCCCAGGCGCGCGCGCAGCGGCGCCAGAGGCAGCACGCCGTTGAACTTGGCCATGTGGCGCGGCGAGGCGCCCAGCAGCTGGCCGTGGCCGTCCTCGGCGCGCTGCCAGGTGTAGCTGGCGCGCAGGCGCGCGGTGCTGGCGTACACCTGTTCCAGCGAGGCTTCGAGTCCGCGCGCGCTGGCGCGGTCGATGTTGCGGAACACCAGCATGCCGCTGTCGGCGTCCGCCTCCTGCGAGATCAGGTCGCGCATGCGGTAGGAGAACAGCGACAGGCGCGCGTGGCCGCTGGCGCCGAAGGCGTGCTCGAGCACCGCCTCCAGGGTGCTGATGCGCTCGGGCGCCAGCGCCGTATTGGCCAGCTGGCCGCCGTCTTCTGAGATCACCTCGTAGTACATCTCGTAGGCGTTGGGCACGCGGAAGGCGCGGCCGTAGATCAGCTTGGCCGTGTTGCCGGGCGAGAAGCGGTAGAGCAGGGCCACGCGCGGGCTGGTGCTGCGCGCGCCGGTGCCGTGGCGGTCGCGCCGCAGGCTGGCGTTGAGCAGCACCTGTTCGCCCAGGCGCATCTCGTCCTCGACGAACAGGCCGCGCCGGTTCGCCGGGTGGCGCGTGTCCATCAGGACCGCGTAGGGCGCGCTGTCGAAATTGAACTGGTCGCGCCGGGTGTCGTGCTGGAAATCCGCGCCCAGCACGATCTTGTGGCCCGCGAAGCGGGTGATGGTGGCGTGCAGGTTCAGGCCGGCCCAGCGGCCCTTGCCACCGTCGACGTTGGGGGCGACCTCGCCTTCGGGACCGGTGGCGTAGTAGTAGTGGCCGAGGTAATCCGCACGCCCCCACAGCCCCTGGGCGGCAAGGTTCACGCCCTGCGCCAGGTTGCGCGCATAGCCCAGCTGGAGCACGCCGTGCGCATCCATGGTCCGGTTCGGCGCGCCGAAGGCCGTTTCGTAGGAGGCGGTGGGCAGCATCTTGGTGCGGTGCACGTGGTTGGCCGACACGGTCCAGCCGCCGTAGCTGGCCTTGAACAGGAACTGGCGCGCCTGCTCGCCGTCGCGCCCCGCCACCCGGCCGTGGTTCTGCTCCGGGGTGTCGAACTCGGGGTAGTACAGGCTCTCGCCGTCGCGGGTGAGCACGCTGGCCGACATCAGCAGGTCGCCGCCGTGCTGGCCATGCCAGCCGTAGCTGGCGCGGACGCGCCGTTCGCCGGCGCTGCCGGCCCCGAGCGCCACCCGCGTGCCCGCCAGCGCATTGCCGTCGCGGGTCACCACGTTGATCACGCCGAACAGGGCGCTGGAGCCGTACACCGCCGAGCCGGCGCCCGGAATGAACTCGATGCGCTGCACCAGGTCCATGTCGACCATGCCCTCGTTGCCGATCATGGCCTGGTCATAGACGGCGTCGTTGGTGCGCACGCCGTCGATCATCAGGAGGAAACGGCTGTTGTAGTCGCCCGGTCGCAGGAAGCCGCGCGCGCCGAGGTAGCTGTAATTGCGATCCTCGGTGGCGAACAGGCCGGGCAGGCTGGCCAGGGCGTCGGCCAGGGTGCGCCAGCCGTGGGCGCGGATGTCGTTCGAGCTCAGGACCACGGCCGCGGCCGGTGCTTCGCTGATCAGCTGCTCGAACTTCGACGCGGCCTTGACCATCTTCATGCCCATCAGGGCTTCCAGCGGAACCTGGGCCAGGTCAGGCGTGGTGGCACGGGCCGGCGCGGCGCTCCACAGGAGTGCAAGGGCCAGCAGGGGTTTGACAGTGTGGCGCACCCGGTTGGTGCGAGAATGATTGAGCAGTGAGCGCATACTTCAGTGACGAGCACGGTTTTGACCCACAGCCGCCCCATCTTGGGGAAAATCTGTGACATTTCTTGGTGTCATTTGATAATACCAGAGGGAAACTACCAAAAATGCTTTCCTGCTTCGGTGTTAGCGGAAAACAACACTTTTGGAGGGGTGATTTCCGCGCGCAGCCTGAAGCCGCCGGCCTGGGGGCGAAGCATGCGCGCGAACGGCATGCACAGCGGCGGCCTCTTGCGGCGCGCTGTCGAGGCCGGCAAGCGCGGCGCCGAAGGGATCAACGCGGCGGTGGGCATCCTGCCAGGCGCGGGTGAGAGGCCGCTGCGGCGTGGGAGAACGGAGGAGGATTGGAGGATCGGGCAAGCAATCCGCAGGATCGGGGCTGGCCCATGGCATCCCTGCGCGCGACAATCTCCGTCATGTTCTTCATCAACCGGAGGGGACGACATGAACCGTGACAAGGACGAGCACCGCGGCCTGGGCCGCCGCGCCGCCCTCGGCATGCTGGCCGGCGCCGCGCTGGCGCCGCTCGCCGGCCTGGCCCAGGGCCAGGCGCAGGAAGACAAGCGCCGCTTCCTGGAGCGCGCCTTCGCGCAGTGGGCGGCCGGCGGCAAGGGCTTCTTCGACGAGGTGCTGGCCGACGACGTGGTCTGGACCATCAAGGGCAGCGGGCCCTCGGCCGGGGTGTATCGCGGCAAGCGCGACTTCCTCGAGCGGGCGGTGCGGCCCTTCGCCCAGCGCATGGCCGAACCGGTCAGGCCGGTCAGCTGGCGGATGTGGGCGGAAGGCGAGACCGTGGTGGCGCAGTGGGACGGGCGTGGCGTGGCCGGGGATGGGCAGCCGTATGCCAACAGCTACGTGTGGATCTTCCGGCTGCGCGGGGGCAAGGCGGTGGAGGTGTCGGCCTGGCTCGACCTGCCGGCGTATGACGAGGTGCTGCGGCGGGTGCCCGCGCCCGGGGCCTAGGAGCGGCGGACGGAGGTCCTGCCGCGCTGGCTCCTAGGCCTGCGCGCCCGCGTCCGCGTCGGAGTCCGTCGGCTGCGCCTCCAGGCGCGCCGGCGGCGCCACGTAGCGCGGCAGGTAGATGGTCACGGTCGTCCCCTTTCCCGGGGCGCTCGCCAGCCGGATATGCCCACCGCTCTGGCGCACGAAGCCGTGCGCCATCGACAGCCCCAGCCCGGTGCCCTTGCCCTCGGGCTTGGTGGTGAAGAAGGGTTCGAAGGCGCGCTCCATCACTTCCGGCGGCATGCCGTGGCCGCTGTCCTGCACCGCCATCGCCACGTAGTCGCCCGGCGCCAGCTCGGGGTCGCCCGCCAGGCCGGATGGGTCCACCGTCACGTTCTCCAGCGCCAGGCGCACCGTGCCCGCGCCCTCCATCGCGTCGCGCGCGTTGATCACCAGGTTGAGCAGGACGTTCTCGAGCTGGTTCGGATCCACCAGGGTCGGCCACAGTTGCGGCGGCGCGCTGCGTTCCACCGTGACGCTGTCGCCGGCGGCGCGCAGCAGCAGCGAATCCATGCGCTCGAGCAGCTGGCCGATGTCGACCACGGTCGGGTGCAGCGGCTGGCGGCGCGCGAAGGCCAGCAGCTGGCCGGCCAGCTTCGAGCCGCGTTCGACCGCGTCGAGGATGCTGTGCAGGCGCTTGCGGTTGATCGGGCCGTCGGCGCGAAGCATCAGCTGCACGTTGGCGCTGATGATGTGCAGGATGTTGTTGAAGTCGTGGGCCACGCCGCCGGTCAGCTTGCCCACCGCCTCCAGCTTCTGCGCGCGCGCCAGCGCCCGGCGGGCCTCGTCCAGGCCCTGCTGGCGTTGCTCTTCGCGCGCCTCGGCCTCGCGCCGCGCGGTAATGTCGCGCACGAACATGGTCGCGCCCGAGCCGGCATCGGTCGGCAGCATCGCGACCGCCAGCTCGACCGGCACGCGGCGGCCGCTCGCATGCTGCACCTCGGTCTCGACCGGCGCCCCGATCAGCGGGCAGAAGCCGGTGTCCTTGAACGTCGCGAAGCCCTGGCGGAACTTGTTGCGCTTATCCTCCGGCAGCAGGTGTTCCACGGGACGGCCCACCGCCTCGTCCGCCTCCAGGCCGAAGATGCGCGTGGCCTTGGCGTTCCAGTCGGTGATGCGGCCGGCCGTGTCGACCGCCACGAAGCCGTCGTAGGCGTTTTCCAGGATCACGCGGATGCGTTCGCGCTCGGCCGCCGCGCGGTCGTGCGAGACGCGCAGCTCGCGCGTCATGGCCTGGGCCAGCTGCAGGGCGCGGCGGCGCTCGGTGGCCAGCAGCCAGACCACCAGCGCCAGCAGGAAACCGAGGCCGATGCCGGTGACGGCGATCAGCAGCGGGCGGGTGGTGTCCAGGCTGGCCTCAAGCGCCGCGCCCGGCCGCATCCCCACGGTCCAGGTGCGGCCGGCGATCTGCAGCGGCGTCACGGTCTCGAAGCGGGCGGGGGAGGCCAGTTGCCCGGGTGAGCGGTACAGCAGGGCTTCGGGAGTGCGCTGCGCGCCGTCGTAGATCTCGACGTCGAGCTGGCCGGCGGCGATGCCGCCCACGCCGCGCATCAGGTCGTTCATGCGGAAGGGCGCGTAGACCCAGCCCGCCAGGGCCGCGCGCCGCTCTTGCACGCTGGCCGCGGGCAGGCTGGCGCGGTAGACCGGCAGGTACATCAGGAAGCCGGACTGGGTGCCTTCGCTGCCTTCCTGCACCAGCACCACCTTGCCGCTCATGGCGGCGCGCCCGCTGTCGCGCGCGGCTTCCATCGCGGCGCGCCGTACCGGTTCGCTGTACATGTCGTAGCCGAAGGCGCGCAGGTTGCGCCCGGCGAAGGGTTCGATGTGGGAGATCGCGGTCCAGGTCTGGCGCGGCTCGTCGGGCCGCACCCGGTAGTCGGGAAAGCCTTCGGCGCGCACCTGCGCCTCGTGGGCCTTGACCCGGCCGGGAGGAAGGAAGCTGGCGATCCCGATCGCCTCCAGGCCGGGGAAGGCCTGGTCCAGGCTCAGCACCCGGTAGTACTCGGCGAACTCGGCGCGGCTCACCTCGACCGAGCCGCGCAGGTAGCCGCGCGCGCCGCGCAGCACCTGTTCGTACACGGCCAGGCGGCGCGCGATGCTGTAGGCCATGTCGCGGGTGCGGTAGTCGAAGCTCTCGCGCAACTGTTCGGCGGCGCTGCGGCGCGCGCTGTCCCAGGCGCTGTAGGTGGCCACCAGGGTGACCAGGAACACGATCATCGCCAGGAGCAGGGGCGCGTGGCCGGAGCCCGGCAAGGGCAGCCGGCCGCGCAATGCGCGCGGCGCTTCATCGGGTTCGGTAAGCAGCATGTCGTCGTGCACGCACGGGCGGCACCCGTGGCGGATGAATTTTTCGGAAACGCGCAAGTTTGGGTAGCATACGCATCCTTGTCCCGGCCGGGCGCACGTTCTTGACGCATCGGGCAAGGATTCATTATGGCGTAATTTTTCTCATATGCAACGTTTAAATCGAGACAGAACCGATACACCTAAGGCGCGGAGGCCGGCATGAGCCTGGCGCCGGCGCTGCGCCGCCACTGGCCGCTGTCCCTGCTCGGCGCCGGCCTGCTGCTGGCCCTGGCCTGGGGCGCGCTGGCCCCGCTGGGGGGCGGCAGCCACGCCCTGGTGTTCGAGGTGCCGCGCGGCGCCCACCTGCACCCGGGCGGGCTGAGGCTGCCGGCCGCGATCCGCCTGACCCTCGGCGTGCAGGACGTGCTGCTGCTGCGCAACCGCGACACGGCGCCCCTGGTCTTCGGTCCGGTCGACGTCGCCCCGGGCGGCGAATTCCGGCTCGCGCTCGAGGACGAGGGCGAGTTCGTCTATGCCTGCCCGGCGGTGGAGGGCGGCCGGGTGGTGCTCTCGGTGGTGGCCGCGCCCGGGCCCGGCTGGGAGCGGCTGCGCTGGCGCCTGGGCGCCCTGGTCCAGGCCCTGCGCTACCTGCCCTTGAAGCCGCCGGAACCCTGATCCGCCTCTTGGCGGAGGCTTGCGGAATCCCTGCAATCGTGCTCCCGTTTCGGCTGCGATTCTGTCATCATGGGAGCCATGTCGACGATTTCCATGCCACTGTTCCCGCTCAGTACGGTGCTGTTTCCGGACGGGGTGCTGCCGCTGCAGGTGTTCGAGGTGCGCTACCTCGACATGATCAGCCGCTGCCTGCTCGAGGAGACGCCGTTCGGGGTGGTGCTGCTGACCTCGGGCCACGAGGTGCGCCAGCCGGGAGCGGAACAGGAGCGCTTCGTCGCCGCCGGCACCATCGCTTCGGTGACCGAAACCACCGCCACCACGCCGGGCCTGCTGCAGGTGCTGTGCCGCGGCGGCTCCCGCTTCAACATCGTCACCGCCGAGCAGCGCCTGAACGGCCTGTGGATGGCCGAGGCCGAGCTGGTCGAGGACGACCAGAGCGTGCGCGTGCCCTCCGAGCTGCAGGGCGCGGCCGACGCCCTCGACCGGGTGCTGGCCTCGCTGCACGACGTGCCCCAGCACCGCTGGCCGGTGCAGCCGCCGTTCCGCCTCGAGGACTGCGGCTGGGTGGCGAACCGCTGGTGCGAACTGCTGCCTTTGCCGAACCAGCAGAAGCACCGGATGCTCATGCTCGACAACCCCGTGATCCGCCTCGAGCTGCTGCACGACGTGCTCGACGAACACGGCCTGATCACTTCCTAGCCGGCATGAAATTCTCGGACGACCTCCTGACCGCCTACATCAACGGTGAACTCGCCGAACCGGCGCGCGCGGCGGTCGAACGGGCGATGCGGGCCGACCCCGTGCTGGCCGCGCGCATCGCCCAGCACCGCGCGCGCCGCAGCCGCATGGTGAGCGTCTCGGCCAACGGCCACGACGGCTCCAGCCAGCCCCAGCGCCAGCCGCCCCCGGGCGGCGCCAAGGTGGTCCACCTCGACGCCCTGCGTCCGGGCCGGGCCGGCCCGCCGCCCCCGCGGCCGCAGCCGGACCTGCGTTGGGGCGCGCGCCACTGGGCGGCGCTGGCCGGCGCCCTGGCCGTGGGCGCGCTGGCCGGCGCCCTCGGCTGGCGCAGCCTGGGCAGCGACCCCGGCATGGTCACCCTGGTCGAGCGCGACGGCGCCCTGGTGGCGCGCGGCAAGCTCCTGACGGCCCTGAGCGAACAGCTGGCCAGTCCCGGGCCGGCCGACGGCGGGGTGCGCATCGGCGTCACCTTCGTGGCCAAGGACGGCGCCTATTGCCGCAGCTTCGTGCTCGACACCACCGCCGGCCTGGCCTGCCGCAGCCGCGGACGCTGGACCATTCCGGTGCTGGCCCAGGGCCAGCCGGGCGCCGCCTACCTCGACGGCAGCGTGCTGCCCCAGGCCGTGCTCGACGCCATCGAGGAGCGCAGCGCCGGCGCCACCCTCGATCCGGTGGCCGAACGCGCCGCCCAGCAGCGCGGCTGGAAACCCTGAGTGCATAAGCTGCCTCGGGCGCCGCGCTGTCCGGCAAATCCATTTCCGTTAACAAACTGTTCAGAAAACAGGACAGCATATACAGGGGTGCCGATTTCAGGTATCGTGTCACCCGCTAAAAGTGCCTCTACGTCCGCGTACCGGCAGCGTTTGCGGCCCCAACGGCCGGCAACGCCCGGACCTGCGCCAGCGGCGGGCTGCCAGGGAAGCTTGCCCGGCCGCCGCCGTTTCCCCACCCGGAGCTTTGCATCGCGCGCGGCTGTCGCCAGCCGGGCCGTAGAGCCTAAACAATGAATGCCCAATAACTATGTCTGATACACCGAACAATACCGATACCGCGGGCGCGGCGCCGAGCGTGCGCTTCGCCGACTTCGGCCTGGCGCCGGAGATCCTGCGCGCGCTCTCGGACCAGGGCTATGTGCACCCGACCCCGATCCAGGCCCAGGCGATTCCCGTCGTGCTCAAGGGGCGCGACGTCATGGGCGCGGCCCAGACCGGCACCGGCAAGACCGCCGGCTTCTCCCTGCCCATCCTCCAGCTCCTGATGCCGCACGCTAACAGCAGCATGTCCCCGGCGCGCCATCCGGTGCGCGCCCTGGTGCTGACCCCGACCCGCGAGCTGGCGGTGCAGGTGGCCGACAACGTCGCCGCCTACGCCAGGCACACCCCGCTGCGTTCGACCGTGGTGTTCGGCGGCATGGACATGAAGCCGCAGACCGAGATCCTGCGCCGCGGCGTCGAGGTCGTGATCGCCACCCCGGGCCGCCTGCTCGACCACGTCGAGCAGAAGAACATCAGCCTGGCCCAGGTGCAGATGCTGGTGATGGACGAAGCCGACCGCATGCTCGACATGGGCTTCCTGCCCGACCTGCAGCGCATCATCAACCTGCTGCCCAAGAAGCGCCAGAACCTGATGTTCTCGGCCACCTTCTCGCCCGAGATCAAGAAGCTGGCCAACACCTTCCTGACCGAGCCGGTGACGATCGAGGTGGCGCGCAGCAACGCCACCGCCGACAAGGTCACCCAGGTGGTCTACAAGGTCGAGGAAGAGCACAAGCGCGACGTGGTCGAGCACATCATCCGCCAGCGCGAGCTCAAGCAGGTGATCGTGTTCTCGAACACCAAGATCGGCGCCTCGCGCCTGTCGCGCCACCTGGAGCAGAAGGGCATCAAGGCCTCGGCCATCCATGGCGACAAGACCCAGCAGGAGCGCATGGCCGCCCTGGACGCCTTCAAGAAGGGCGAGGTCGAGGTGCTGGTGGCGACCGACGTCGCCGCGCGCGGCCTCGACATCTCCGACCTGCCTTGCGTGATCAACTTCGACCTGCCCTACAACGCCGAGGACTACGTACACCGCATCGGCCGCACCGGCCGCGCTGGCGCTTCCGGCGACGCGATCTCGGTGTATTCGGACAAGGACGAGCGCCTGCTGAGCGACATCGAGAAGCTGATCAAGCAGTCGGTGCCGAAGGGCGCGCTGGAAGGCTTCGTGGCGCCCACCGCGCGTGCGCGCGACGCCTACGGCAGCGAGCGCCGCGGCCGCCGCGGCGACGAGTACACGCCGGGCGCCGTGCCGGGCGGGGCGCGCCCGCCGCGTTCCGGCGCCGGTCCGGCGCCGCGCCGCGAGAAGGTGGATCCGTGGTTCCTCAAGCCCTACGAGCCCGCGGCCGCGCCGCGCAAGGACGCCGCCCAGGCGCCGGTGGCCCAGTCCAAGCCGGCCAAGCAGAAGCTGGCCTTCCTGCTGGGCGGCGTGCCCAAGCAGTAAAACCCTGTAGGGATGCCGCTGGCGCCGGCCGGCGCCGGCGGCGCGATCAGGCGGCGCGCTTGAGCGCCGCCCGGATCCGCTCCAGCAGCTCCTGGTGCTGGTAGGGCTTGGCCAGCACGTCCAGCCCTTCATCCTTCCCGGCCCGCCCGCCGCGTCCCGGCAGTTCGTCCATGTAGCCGGTGGTCACCAGCACCGGCAACGCGGGCCTCAGCACCCGCGCCTTCTCGATCAGCTGCAGCCCGTTCATCCCGCCCGGCATGATCACGTCGGTGAACAGCAGGTCCACCTCCGCCCCGCCTTGCAGCAGGTCGAGGGCCCGCTCGCCGCTCGGCGCCGACAGCACCCGGTAGCCCTCCATCTGCAGCATGGTCTCGGCCAGCTCGCGCACGTCCTCGTTGTCCTCGACCACCAGGATGCGGCTGCCTTCGTTGGCATCCGCCTCGCGCGCCTGGTCGCCGCCGTCCATGTCGTTGCTGGCGGCGACCTGCTCGCTCACCGGGAACACCATGCGCACCTGGGTGCCCCGGCCCGGCTCGCTCTCGATGTCGAGCTTGCCGCGCGACTGCTGCACGAAGCCGTGCACCATCGCCAGGCCCAGGCCGGTGCCCGGCCCCTTGGTGGTGAAGAAGGGCTCGGTGGCGCGCCGGCGCACCTCTTCGCTCATGCCTTCGCCTTCGTCCAGCACGCAGATGCACACGTACCCGCCCTCGGGCTCGCCCCCGGGCAGCTTGAGCAGCTGGCGCCGCTCGGGCGAGAGCACGGCGGTGCCGACCGTGACCCGGCCGCCGCCCGGCATGGCGTCGCGCGCGTTCATCACCACGTTCAGCAGCGCCATCTCGAGATAGGTCGGGTCGACCGTGCACAGCGGCAGGCCGGGGCGCAGGTCCAGGCGCAGCTCGAGCTTGTCGCCCAGGGTGCGCACCAGCATGTCCGAGAACTCGACCACCAGCGCGTTCAGGCTCACCCGGCGCGGCTCCAGGCGCTGCTTGCGCGCGAAGGTGAGCAGTTGCTGGGTCAGCTTCCCGGCCTGCATGGTGGCGCGCTGGGCGCGCCGGATCGGTTCCAGCACCTTCGCGTTGCCGCCGGCGGCCAGCCCGGCCACCTCGAGGTTGCCGTTGATAACCTGCAGCAGGTTGTTGAAGTCGTGGGCCATGCCGGCCGAGAGCTGGCCGATGGCTTCCATCTTCTGGGCCTGCAGGTAGGACTCCATCGTGCTGCGCCGCTCGGTGATGTCCATCTGCGAGGCGAAGAAGTGCATCAGCCTGCCTTCCTGGTCGAAGATCGGCCCGATGAAGAGGGCGTTCCAGAAGGGCGTGCCGTCGGCCTTGTAGTTCAGGATGTCGACCGCGACCGCGCGCTCTTCCTGGATCGCCTTGCGGACTTCGCGCACGGTGGCGGGATCGGTGTCCGGTCCTTGCAGGAAGCGGCAGTTGCGGCCGACGATCTCCTCGTTCTGGTAGCCGGTCAGGTCGGTGAAGGCATTGTTGGCGAACACGATCGGGTTGTCGTGCTGGCGCGGATCGGTGACCACCATCGGCATGCGGGTCATCTCGACCGCGGCGAAGAAGATGTTGCCGCGCTCGTCGAGGCCGCCGTGGTCGATGTAGCTGGCCTGCCAGTGCTTGATGCCGGGATTGCCGAGGGGATGGACGGCATTGCCCTCGATATCGCCGTCGGCCGGCACGCCCACGCTCTGGCCGCCGCCCTGCACGTCGAGCTCCTTGTCGAGCGCTTCGTCCTTTTCCGGTCCTATCACCATCGACTGATCTCCGCCTTGGAACATGGCGTCGCGGGCCATGTGCTCCTGTCTTTGGGCGGACTATACCGGTTCCGCGTCCCGCGCTCCGTACGCGGGCACACACAAAGGCGGGGCGGGCGCGGCCGTTCAGTGCGGAGAGCGGGCCGGAGCGGCTGCCACGGCGCTGGCGCCGCCCGGCGCCGCCAGCCGGACCAGGCGGTAGCCCGGGCCGTTGGTCACCAGCTCGAGCTCGGGCGGCAAATGGTTCGGCCCCAGCATCAGCATCCACGACAGGTCTTTCGGCAACTGTTCCCGCGTCAGGGGCGCGCCGCCCGGCGGCAGTTGCAGGATCTGGGTATCCGGGTGGTCGATCGCGAACTGGGCGCGCATCAGCACCTGGGGATTGTCGCCGGCAATGGTGAGCTTGGGCAGCTCGGCCGCGGGCACGTGCTGGCGTACCGCCGGGCCGGCCAGGTCGCCCGGGGCCGGGGTGCGCATCTTGGCCAGCTCGAGCCCGATGCTCGACTGGCCGGCGGCCAGCGAGGCGGGCAGGGCGACGAACACGAACAGCAGCGGGGCAGCGCGCACGCCGGCGGCCCAGCCCAGCAGCAGGGCGGCCTGCAGCACGACCAGGGCCATGGTGCCCGGGTGGGCCAGGTCGATGCCGGCGATGTCGGGGCCGTCGACCATCAGCAGGCGGTACAGCGGCAGGTCGGTCCAGAGCTGGTGCAGGACCGCGCACAGGCCGAGCGCCAGGATCCAGCGCAGCACCGGCGCGCGCTGGTCGGCGGCGGCCGCGGCGGCGGCCACGGTCCACAGCAGCGGGAAGCCGAAGCTGTAGTAGCGCAGGTGCAGGCGCATCAGCTCTTCCACGCCGAACATCGCCAGCGAGGCGGTGTACATGATGGTCACGGCGGCCGCCGCGCCCAGGGTCAGCAGGGTGTACAGGGCCAGCTGGCCGAGCGGATCGTCGGCGCGGCGCAGCACGCGGGTGCACAGCAGGTGGCCCAGCACGGCCAGCGGCAGCGCGAACAGCAGGGCGAGCACGATCAGGTGGCCCTTGGCGCTGGTCAGCGCCGGCAGGACCTGGTCCAGCATCGAGGTGGTGGCGGTGGTGGCGGCGCGGCCGTAGAACGGGCCCCACAGCGACAGGCCGGCCTGATCCACCAGCAGGTAGCCGAGGCCGAACTTGGCGCCCAGGGCGGCGCCCGCCGTCACCAGCATGGCGCCGGCGGCGGGCAGCAGCCAGCGTCCGCCGCGCTGGAAGGCGCAGTAGGCCAGGAACAGGCAGACCCCGGGCAGCAGGAAGAGCGCATGCACCTTTACCAGGCTCATCAGGCCGACCACGAGGCCCGCCAGGGCGCCCTGGGCCGCCCAGTGCCAGCCGCCGCGGGTCAGCGCGACCCAGCTCAGCACGCAGAAGCCGAAGTAATAGGTGGTCTCCGGCATGAAGTAGGCGCTGTACAGGTTCAGCGGCGACAGCAGGGAGAACAGGGCCAGGGCGCCGGCCCAGGGGGCGGAGGCGTAGCGCCGCGCGGTCAGGTAGACGAAGGGCGTGGCGCCCGCCAGGAACAGCAGGTTGCCGGCGCGGACGCATTCGAGGAAGCCGGCGCCGCAGGCCTTGCTGGCCCCGAACAGCCAGATGTAGAGGTAGGAGGGCACCAGGGCTTCGGCGTGCGGCGCCAGGCGCGACATGCGGCTGTAGTACCACTCGTCGGCGAACACCGAGGGCATCAGGCCGTGGTTGCGCTGGTAGAGGAACAGGACCACGCCGGCCAGCACGGCCAGGAAGGCGATCAGGGGAGCATGCCGGCGCGGACCGGCGGCGGGAGCGATGTTCACGGGCGGCTTTCCTTGTCGGCAGGGGAGGCTGGCCACGCGGCGTGCCAGGAATCGAGCAGTGCGCGCAGGCGCTCCCAGGTGAAGAACTGGCGTTTTTCGTAGTACAGCGGGCCGGCGTGGGGGCGCTCGGCGAGGCGGGCCGGGTCGACCGCCTGCACGCGCTCGACGCCCCTGGCCAGGGTGTGCAGCAGGACGAAGGGGAAAAGGCCCAGCCAGGTGACGCGCTGCGAAGGATAGGACAGGCAGCAGCGCAGGTTGCGCAGGCGGTCGCCCCAGGGCAGGCGCAGGGCCTCTGCCGGGCCGTTTTCGGGCAGGGGCGCGAGGACCCGGAACAGGGGGCCGGGCAGGCCCGCCGCCTGGTAGAGCGGGAACTGGCGCGCCCGTCCCAGCAGGCCGCGCGCGGCGGCGATGCGCACGCCGAGCGCATGCAGGGCGTCGTGGTCGTGGTGCCCGCCCTCCCAGGCCGGCAGGTAGAGCGCTTCGATCTCGCCGAGCCCGTCCAGCCAGGCCCGCAGCCAGGCGGCGGCGGCGTCCAGGTGCAGCGGCAGGCGGGCGTCGCCGATCCCGCAGGCCTGGCCGGCGAAGGCGACGTCGGCCGGACCGACCCCGAGCCCGGCCAGCACCGCCAGCGATTCGGCATTGCGCACGGCGGCGCTGGCCTGTGCGGTCTGGCCGTCGGTCAGGTAAGCGCAGGCCACGCGCAGGCCGCGCCGCCGGTAGTTGCGGATGCGCTGCAGCACGCCGAACTCGTCGTCCTGGTGCGCGAACAGGAAGACCGCGCAGCGTTCAGTAGGCATCGAAGTCGAGGAAGCTGAACTGGATGCGCGCCGCGTCCAGCCGGGACGGACCCTCGCCGAAGGCGCGCCAGATCAGGTTGAGCGGCGAGGGACGCAGCGACATCGGGATGCTGGCGTAGTTCCAGTAGCGGCTGGCGGCGTCCGGCGCGAGGCCGATGAACAGGCGCAGCGGCGACAGGCCGGGGCCGGCTTCCACGCCGGCCGGCGCCGGGTCGTCGGGCAGCTCGGCGTAGGCCGGCAGGCGCAGGCCCGCGGCCGCCGCGTAGAAGCGTCCTCCGGGGCGGCGCCAGACCGGGTTGTGCGGGTTGGCGCAGCGCCAGGCCAGCGCCTCGGCGTTCCAGCTGCGGCCGAAGGACAGGGTGTGCGGCGCGGGCGGCGCGCGGTGGCGCAGGCCGCCCAGGCCGACGCGCGCTTCCAGCGGCCGCACCAGCTGGAAGCCCAGCTTGCGGATGAAGCCCGGGGTGCTGTTGGCATTGGCGACGCCGTAGACGCCGGCGAAGCCGGCCGCGGCCCCGGCCTCGTAGGTCATGGCCGCGAGCTTGGTGAACAAGCCCTTGCCCTGGTAGTCGGGATGGGTGGCGGTGTTCAGCGAGAGCAGCACCAGCGACTCGCGGCCCTCGACCCAGACCCGGGCCGGCACACACACGTAGTGGGCCGCCAGGCGCTCGCCGTCCCAGGCGTCGTAGCCGACCGCCTTGCCGTCCGGGTTGGCGAGGTAAAGCCAGTCCAGGTAAGCGGGCGTGAACTTGTGCACGCCGGGGAAGCAGGCGGCGAACAGTTCGCCGTAGCGGGCGAGGGTGGCGGGGTCGTGCTGGACAGGGAGAAAATTCATGGTTTGAAGATCCAGTGTTTGCTCAGCAAATAGCCATTGACGGCAACCAGGGGCAGCGACACCAGCTTGCCGGCCAGGGGGCTGGCCAGCAGGGCGGCGCCGGCCGCGACGCAGGCGAGGGTCAGCAGGTAGTTCAAGCCGGTCACGCACAGGTAGCGCGCGACCACCTGGACGTTGGAGCGCGCGCCGAAGGTGAGCTTGCTGTGGAACAGGTAGTTCACCATCAGGCCGGCGCCGAAGCCGGCGCTGGCCGCCGCGCCGTAGTGCGCGCCGGCGCCCAGCAGCAGTTGCATCAGGCCGATGTCGACCAGGGCGGACAGGCCGCCGCCGGCCACGAACACCGCGAAGCGCTGCCAGTCGGGACGGGAATCAGCCATGCGGGTGCAACTGCGGCAGCAGTTTCTTGTGCAGGGGCCGGGTCGGCACCATCGCGATGTCGTAGGCGAGGAAGGCCAGGATCAGTTGCACGCCCATGATCACCGGCAGCGCCGCCAGCATGACCGTGCCGGCCGGGGTGGCGACGCCGGCGCGGGCCCCTTCGATCCAGTGGTGCAGGCCGTAGAGGGCGCCGAAGCCGGTTAGCAGCAGGCCCAGCGGCAGCTCCAGGGAGGCCAGCGACATGTTGCGCAGGTAGTAGTTGTAGAACAGGCGCTTGCCGAAATTGCGCACGTGCTTGAGCGCGAACTCGGTGACCACCTTCGAGATCTTGAGGTTGCTGACCTCGTCGCCATACTTGGCGTGCATCGGCACGTCGGCCACCACCGCGCCCAGGGTATTCAGGCGGAACAGCATGTCGGTCTCGAAGAAGTAGCGCCGGCTGATCTTGTCGAAGGGCAGGTAGCGCGCGGCGTCCGCATGGATGGCGGTATAGCCGTTGGTCGGATCGAACAGGTTCCAGTAGCCGGAAGAGAGCTTGGTCATCAGCGACAGCGCGGCATTGCCGAACAGGCGCATGGGCGGCATGGCGCGGATCCGTTCCAGGTCGAAGAAGCGGTTGCCCTTGGTGTAGTCGGCCTGGCCGGCCAGGATCGGCGCGATGAAGGCCGGCAGCAGGGAGGCGTCCATCTGGCCGTCGCCGTCGATCTTGACGATGACCTCGGCCCCGTCGGCGATCGCCGCCCGGTAGCCGGTCATGACCGCGCCGCCCACGCCCTGGTTCTCGGCGTGTTCCAGCACCCGCACCCGCGGGTCGGCGCAGTGGGCGCGCACGAAGGCGCCGCTGCCGTCCGGGCATTTGTCGTCGACCACGTAGATCCGGGTGACCTCGGGACCGATGCCTTCGATGACCTCGAGGATGTGGCGGGTGACCCGGTAGCTCGGGATCACCACCGCGACCGCGGGGGGAAGATCGGAGGCGCGCCGCAGCGCGGGCTGGTGGAAGTGTTCGGTGCTATTCATGGTGTGCTGGGCGCTGCTGCGCGAACGCTGATGTCTTGCAGGAAAAAGGCGAGCTGGCGCGGATCGCCCGGGCTGGGCGAGCGGGTGCGCTCATGCTCGAACTCGATGACCAGCGGCTGGCCGGGTGCGACCGGCCCTTGCGGCAGGGGCAGGGCCGTGGCGCGGTCGAGTGCGTGCCAGCCGAGGTCGGCGCCATTGGCGAACACCCGGGTGCGGCCGGGCGCGTCCAGGTAGCGGCCGCGGATCACGATCGCGCCCGGCGCCAGGCCCCCGACCTGCAGGCGCAGGCGCGAGCGCGCGCCCGTGGACCAGATGCCGTCCCAGCCCGGGCCGTTGAATTCCGGATCGCTCCAGCCGGCCAGCAGTTCGAGCTTGCCGGCCCCCACGTCCTCCGGACCGAAGCGGCGCTGCGCCAGCGCGCCTGCCTGGCAGCGGATCGGGCCGTCGACGTAGCGCCAGCCGCGCGTGGCGGGCGTGGACGCAAGGCCGGGAGCGAGGGTGGCGCCGCCGCCGCACAGGCTTTCCTGGGCTGCCGGGTTGCCTTCGTGGACCAGGGCCTTCACCACCTGGCCGCCGGCGCGCCAGGCGTAGACCTGGTCGGCGCGCAGGTAGTTGTCGTGCACGCCGGCCCGTTCGGCGAAGATCTCAGGCTCGGGATGGTAGATGCCGGGGACGTGGGCCAGCAACTGGCGCGCCAGCGGGCTGAAGTTCACATAGGGATAGCTGGCCGCGTGCGCGGTGGCCAGCAGCTGTACCACGGCCACCCCGACCGCCAGGCGCTTGACGCCAGGATGGCGGCGCAGCAGCTCGAGCAGGGCGAACACCAGCGGCATCGAGGCCCAGAACACGTAGCGCATCATGCCGGCCGCGTCCGAGTTCCAGTTCAGGATCGACAGCGCCGGCAGCGCCAGCGCCAGGGTGAACAGGGCGCAGGCCGCCAGCACGCGCAGGCCGTGGGCGCCGAGCGCGCGCCCGGCCAGCAGCAGGGCGGCCAGCAAACCGGGCAGGCCGATCAGCATGCCCTGGTTGAGGTCGAAGAAGAAGGAGAGCAAGCGTTCGGAGCCGACCAGGTTCGGATCGGAGAAGCGCCGGGCGATCAGGTTCGGCACCCCGTACTGGTAGAGGTTGAACAGCACCGGCAGCGCGAACACGGCCACCCCCAGCGCCAGGCCGAGCAGGCTGCGGCGCCCGAGCTGGGCGCGCAGGGCCGCCGCCAGGGTCTGGCCGGGCCGGTAGTCCATGGCCAGCTTGATCAGGGGCGCGAAGCCGAAGAAGAACACGATGGTCGGGTTCTGCAGGCTGGACACGCCGGCTAGCAGCGCGCCCGAGACCGGCGCGCCGCTGGTGTAGCGCAGCAGGCCGGCCAGCAGCAGGGCCGCGCTCACGCATTCCGGGCTGCTCCAGCGGAAATACAGGACGCCGCCGCACAGCATGAACAGGGCCAGGCCGCCCCAGGCGCGGCGCTCGTCGCCGAAGAAGCGGCGCAGCGCCAGGCCGAGCACGAAGACGGCGGCCAGGTTGACCACCACGAAGGCGCGGAAGGGCGGCAGGCCGAGCGTGTCGAGCAGCTTGAAGGGCAGGGCCGCCATCAGCGGGTAGCCGAAGAAGTGGACCGGATAGACCTTGTCGCCGCGGCCGCGCGCGAAGGCCGCGTACAGGTCCCGCTCGCCCGCCCGCATGCCGCGTTCGAGCTGGTCGAAGGGCTCCTTGAAGGCGCCCTCGAGCAGCGGGCGGGTGCGCGCGATGTCCTCCAGCCGCACGTCCGGGCTGGCATGGCTGGCGATGGCCACCGTGTCCACCGTGTACTCGACCGCGTCGCCGCGGTAGGCGGTGGGGGCGAGCGCGGCCAGCAGCACCAGCGCCAGCGCCAGCAACAGGGGGAAGCGCCAGTGCGGCGCGGCGTGGTGGGCGGCCCGCATGCTCAGGCGGCCAGGGCGCCCAGGCCCAGGCAGAGCGCGATGACGAGCAGGCTGACCTTGTCCTTGCTGACGTAGAGCACCGGGTCTTCGTTGACCTGGCCGCGGAAGGACAGCACCCACAGGCGGCCCAGCCAGAACACCAGCAGCGGCAGGATGCCGGCCAGCCATTCGGGAGTGCGGTAGAGGTTCAGCACGTTCTCCGAATTAAAGTAGAGCATGAAGATCAGCACCGAGACGAAGGCGGTATTGATGCCCATGATGCCGATCGGGGTCTTGTCGGCCGTGGTGTAGCCGCGTCCGCGGGTCTTTTCCTTGCCCTGGCGGTGCAGGTTGAACAGCTCGCTGTGGCGCTTGAGCAGGGCCAGGCTGAGGAAGATGAAGAAGGAGAAGGCCAGCAGCCAGAACGAGGGCGCGATCCCGGTCGCGGCGCTGCCGCCCAGCACGCGCAGGCTGTACAGCAGGGCCAGGGTGACGATGTCCACCATCAGCAGGCGCTTGAGGTAGACCGAATAGGCCACGGTGGAGACGAAGTACACCGCGACCACCACCAGCAGCAGCGGGTTGTACCAGGCGCACAGGGCGATGGCGGCGAAGGCCAGCAGCGGGCTGCTCATCAGCGCCAGCGGCAGGGGCAGGGCGCCGGAAGCGATCGGGCGCTTGTGCTTGGTCGGGTGCACGCGGTCGTCCTGGGCGTCCAGGGCGTCGTTCAGCAGGTAGGCGCTGGAAGCGCACAGCGAGAAGGCCACAAAGGCCACCAGCGAGGCCTGCAGGGTGAACAGGTCGAAGGCGTGGCCGGCCAGCATGGGCAGGAAGACCAGCATGTTTTTCAGCCACTGGCGCGGGCGCATGGCCTTGAGCAGGG
This sequence comes from Massilia sp. KIM, assembly GCF_002007115.1. NCBI lineage: Bacteria > Pseudomonadati > Pseudomonadota > Betaproteobacteria > Burkholderiales > Oxalobacteraceae > Massilia > Massilia sp. KIM. The sequence goes on from NZ_MVAD01000002.1 coordinate 605,467, forward strand.
CCTTGGCCGCGCCGCCGCGCACGCTGCCCGAATGGCTGGTCTCGCGGCCGTCGGCCAGGCGGAAGGGCTTGCGGGTGACCGACATCGGGTTCTCGCAGCTCAGCCAGACGGCAAGGTCGGCGCGCGAATTGCCGATGTAGTCGTAGCCGCGCTCGCCGAACAGGGCGCACAGTTCGCGCGCCTTGTTGTGCGAGGTCAGGTTGACCTTGTCCTCGGTGGCCAGCACCTGGTCGAACAGCCCCAGGTGGGCGACGATGGCCTCGGCGAAGCGGCGCTGCGAGCCGGTGGCCAGCACCACCGTGCGGCCCGACGCCTTCTCGGCCTCGATCAGGGCCAGCACGTGCTTGTCGTAGGGCAGGGCGGCCGGGTCGAGCTCGACTTCGCGCGCGATGCGCTCCTTGAAGCCGGCCTTGCCCAGGAACAGCCAGAACGGCAGGATCCAGGCGCGCAGGATGTTCTTCTTCAGGAACAGCACGATCGATTCCCACAGCAGATCGGAATGGATCAGGGTGCCGTCCAGGTCGACGACCAGCGGGCGCAGCGCGCCGCCGGCCATGGCTTGTCGTTCACGCATCGCGTTCTCCTTCATGCAGCGTCTTGTACCAGCGGCCGCGCACCAGTGCGTCGACCACCTGGCGCGCGCTGTCGTTCCAGGTCAGCCAGGGCATGCCGGCCGAGCCCGGCGCCTTGCCGGCGCGGTGCAGGTCCAGCCAGTCGGTGACCGCCGCCGCCAGGTCCTGGGGCGCCAGGCCGTCGAAATAGGTGGCGTGCTCGCCCGCCACCTCGCGGAACACGGGCAGGCTGCGCGCCAGGATCGGAATGCCGTGCTGGGCCGCCTCGATCAGCGGCAGGCCGAAGCCTTCGCCTTCGGAGGGGGCCAGCAGGGCCGAGGCGCTGCCGTAGAGCTTGAGCAGCATCTCGTCCGAGATGCCGGCCAGCCAGAACAGGCGCTTGCCCTTCTCCGGATGGTTCGCCATGCGCTCGGCAGTCTTCTCGACCATCCAGCCCTGCTTGCCGACCACCACCAGGTTGACGTCCACCCCGCGCTCCCACAGCAGCTCGAAGGCCGCCAGCGCCTGGGCATGGCCCTTGCGCGGCTCCACCGTGCCCACCATCAGGAAGCTGGGACGCTCGCCGAGGGCGGCCAGGACCGCCGGGGCGTCCGGCGGCAAGCCCTTGCTGGGCGCGCTGGCGTCGATGTCGGCGCCCAGGTGGAACCAGCCCAGCTGCAGCGGCACCGTGCGCTGCAAGCCCTGGCGCGCGACCCAGGCCGCGAACTCGTCGGCCACCGCGCGCGAGATGCAGACCACGCCGTCGGCCACGCGGTGCACGGTGCGCAGGAAGTCGGCAAAGCCTTCCTCGGTCCCGAAGGGGAAGACGTCGGGGCGCAGCACAGGCAGCAGGTCGTACATGCAGAAGTGGACCTGCACGCCGCGGTCGCGCAGCGCGAGCAGCATCTGCTCGTTCTGGTGGATCCCGCTCAGGAACAGGTCGAGGCCGAAGAACAGGTCGCCCGGGCGCATTTCGACCGGGGCGTCTTCCAGGTCCAGGCCGCTCACGCCCACGGTCTTCAGGCCGAAGCCGCGCGCGTAGTGGAAGGGGCGGTTGCCGCCGGTGCCGAACACCGGCTCGACCCGGAAGCCTTGCGGTGGATGGGCGATCAGCGACAGCAGGACGCTGCGCACCACGCGCTGGATGCCGGTCTTGAGGTCAGTCTGGACCAGGGCGGAAACGTCCACCAGCAGCTGGCGCTGGGGCAGGGCGGGGGCGCGGTTGAAGGCGATCGCCTCGGCCAGCGCCGGCAGCTCGTCGGGAGCGCAGCGCGGCGCGACGGCGCGCACCAGCTCCGGATAGCCGGCCTGGGGGCCGCGCATGTAGAAGTGCTCGATGGCCTCGCGGCACAGGCGGCCGGCGCGCGCCGGGGCGTGCTCGCTTTCCATGTGGGCCAGGGCGCGCTGGGCCAGGCCTTCGCGCAGCACGCTGTCGCCGCGCAGGCGGCCGAGGGCCTCGGCCAGTTCGCCGCTGGCGAAGCGGTCGGGCAGCTTGAGCAGCAGGCTGTCGTCGATCGAGGCGCTGGAACCGTGGGCGTTGACGATGGTCGGCACGCCGTACAGCAGGCAGTCGAGCACCGCGGCCGAGGTCTCGCCGCGCGAGGCGCCGCGCAGCTGCACGGCGCTGTCGCAGCCGGCCAGGTAGTCGGCGTAGGTGGCGGCGTCCACGAAGCCGGTGATGCGGATCCGCTCGGCGCAGCCGCTGGCCTTGATCTTGCGCGTCATGGCGGCGCCGTACTGGCCGCCTTCGTTCTCGCCCACGAACACCAGGCTGCAGCGCGGGTCCTGGGCCAGGGGCGAGGCCAGGAAGGCGTCCAGCAGCTCTTCGTTCAGCTTGGTCGGCCCGAGCAGGCCGAAGCTGCACACCACGAAGTCGTCGGCGCCGAACTTGAGGCGCGCGCGCGCGGCGGCGCGGGCCTGGGGCGAGGCGGCACCCTCCGGCTTGCCGCGCAGGAGGGGAATGGTTTGCCAGGCGTCGGCCGCGCCCGGACCGTACCACTCCTCGGCCAGGCGGCGCGGGTAGTCGGAGTGGACGATGATGCCGGTCGCGTGCTCGAGCACGCCGCGGTTGAGCGGCATGGCCCAGACGCTGGCGTTGCGGCCCTCGGCGGCGAGGCGCTGCAGGCCGGTGTAGCCGTGCGACTCGTAGAGGTTGCGCAGGAAGCCCTGCGGCAGGTAGCGCTGGTGGTCGAGGTAATCGATCACGTTGGCGAGATAGAAGTCGTGCAGCACCACCACGCCCGGCACTTCGCGGATCAGCTCGAACATGTGGCGGTGGGCCGGCGAATTGCCGACGTGGTAGAGCACCCGGTCCATCTCGTGGGCGTGCTCGCGCAGCCATTGGGCGTCGCGGCGCGGGAAGCGGCTGATGCGGGCGTCCGTGATGTCGTCCTGCTCGACCACCAGTTCGATGTCGTAGAAGGCGGCCAGCTCGGGGACCAGCTCGGCGCTGTAGTCGGCGATGCCGGATTTCTCGGGCGGCAGCGGCGAGACGTAGGCCAGGCGCGGTTTGCGCGCGCTCTCGCGGGCGGCCGGAGTCTTCTCGGCGGCGGTGGCCTGGACCCGCACCCACAGGGCGGCCGGATCGGCCCCGTCCAGCGCAACGGTCAGGAAGGCGGCGCCGTCGTGGCTCGCGCCGGGCGGCGCCAGCACCACGTCCGGCGCCATGCCGGCGAGGGCGCGCGCGTGCACGGGTGCGCGCAGTGCGTCCTGGCGCGGCAGCAGGAAGGGGCGCACGCGTTCGCGCGCCACCAGGCCGTCGAAGGCCAGGCGCAGGCGGTCGGTGGCGCCCGGTTCATGGGCCGGCGTGGCCAGCCAGATCTCGGCCCCGGCCTCGCGGGCCAGGCCCAGCAGGCCGCGCGCCAGCGCGAGGCGGGCCGCGGCCGGCTGCGGGTCGTTCAGAAAGTCGATGACGATGCGCATTTATTGTCCTGCCTGTTGTTCTGCGGCGCCGGCGCCGCGCGCGCGTTCGAGATCGGCCAGCACCCGGCGCACCGAGACCGGCAAGCCCTTCAGGTGCTCGGGCACTTCGACGCCGGCCGGCGCCTGCTGCGGCACGTCGAGCTTGATGGCGGCCAGCTTGCTGCTGACGCGCTGGCCCAGCGCTGGATAGCGGCGCAGCACCGGGATCAGCAGGCGGCGCAGGCGCTCGTTGGCGGTCAGGCGGTTGACCACGCGGCGCGCCAGGTGCGGGCGGCGCAGGGCGTGCAGCGCGCCTCCGGCCAGGCGCAGCGGGGCGGTGATCTTCCACGAGCTGCTGGACAGGGTCGCCAGCAGTTGCTGTTCGATGCCGCGCGCCCAGTCCGACAGCTGGCGCGCGCTCTCCTGGGTGGCCAGCAGGCGCTCGTCGAGCGCGGCGATCTGCTCTTCGCGCTGACGGAGCTCGTCTTCCAGGCGGGCGCGGGTCGCCTCGAGCTCGTCGGCGGTGTCCTGGGCCAGGCGCTCGGCGCGGGCGGCCCGTTGCTGCTCGGCGGCGATGGTGGCGCGCGCGCGCTGGTCGAGCGCGGCCAAGGCCTCGCCCTGCTCGCGCAGGCCGCTCCAGGCCTTGTCCAGGTGGTGCGAGATGAAGGCGTCGAACACGTTCGGCTGCACCTGCAGGCTGGCCAGCAGTTCCGGGTGCTCCTCGGCCACGTAGTAGCGGTTCAGGCCGTCGAACCAGGCGAAGCGGTAGCCATGCGGCGTGACCAGGTGCTCCCAGCGCTCGTGCACGGTCTCGCGGCTGTTCGGCAGGGTCGCTTCGATGACCAGGATCCAGGGGCGCCAGCGGCGCAGGTCCAGCCCGCGCAGCACTTCGCCCTCGAAGCCTTCGACGTCGATCTTGAGGAAGTGGATTTCGCCCTGCACGTGTTCTTCGCAGACCGTGTTCAGGGTGCGCACCGGCACCTTGAGCTCGGCCACCGTATGGCCTTCGCTGCGGTGCAGCTCGGCCACCGCGGCATCGGGCGAGGCCCAGCCGCGCACGGCCGGCACGTCGTACAGGGTCAGTTCGCCGTCCTCGGCGCCGGCGGCGATCGCCAGGTTGACGTCGCGCGGGCGCTGCTCCAGGAAGGCCTGGTGGAAGGCGGGCAACGGCTCGATGCTGATGCCGCGCCAGCCGGCGTCGTAGAAGGCCTTGGTGACCGAATGCTCGACCGGGTCGTTGGCGCCGACGTCGATGTAGAAGCCGTTCCCGACGTGGCCGAGGGCGCGCCACAGCAGCACGTCCTCGAAGTTCTGGGCGTAGGAGATGAAATTCATGTGCGTTGGATGTGGACGGCCGGGTCGAGCCAGGCCGAGCCTTCGAAGTGGGGGCGGCGCATGTTCATCACGGTGAACACCAGCGCCAGGTCGCGCCATTCGTAGTTGTTCACGAGGTGGGTGTCGGTGCTGACGATGGCGGTGGCGACCGAGTAGCTGCCCGGCCCCAGGTTCATCGGGAAGGCGAAGCGGTACACGACCTGCTCGCCGGGCGCGACGTTCTCGAGCGGCAGGTCCTTGAGGTGGGTGTTGGTGCCGTACATCGGCTGGCCCAGGCGGTCCTTGATCATGTAGCCCAGCACCATGCGCGGGATCGGAGCCTTGACATCGACCCGCACCTCGAGCGTGACCGGGCTGCCGACGTCGACCACCTCGACCCGGTTGCCGTCGGCGTCGAGCAGGGCGATGTCGGCCACGCTGGCTTCGCCGGTGCCGGACACGGTCTGGGTCTTGCCGCCTTCGGCTTCGGCCTGGCGCACGGTGGCGCCTTTCTCGTTCTCGCGCTCGGCGATCAGGGCGTTGTAGTAGTCCATGATCGCTTCCGGCTTGCCTTCCATGGCCAGGCGCCCGCCGTCGAGCAGGATGGCGCGGTCGCACACCGACTGGATCGCCTGCTTGTCGTGCGAAACCAGCAGCAGGGTGGTGCCGGCCTTGCGGAACTGGCGGATGCGCTCGAAGCTCTTGTGCTGGAAGTAGGCGTCGCCCACCGACAGGGCCTCGTCGACGATCAGGATGTCGGGGCGGCGCGCGGTGGCGACCGAGAACGCGACCCGCATCTGCATGCCACTCGAGTACACGCGCACCGGCTGGTCCATGTAGTCGCCGATCTCGGCGAAGGCTTCGATCTCCGGCATCAGGGCGGTGATCTCGTCCACCGTCATGCCCAGCAGCTGGCCGGCCATGTAGGCGTTCTGGCGGCCGGTGAAATCGGGGTGGAAACCCATGCCCAGTTCGAGCAGGGCGGCAACCCGGCCCTCCATCCAGACCTGACCGGTGGTGGGCTGGGTGGTGCCGGTGATCAGCTTGAGCAGGGTGCTCTTGCCCGCGCCGTTGATGCCGATCAAGCCCACGGCTTCGCCGGGGGCCACCTGGAAGCTGATGTCGCGCAGCACCCACTTTAGGCTGTGGCGCTGGCCGAGGAAGGGCAGCATCCATTCGGCCAGGCGCGACCAGCGCGTCGGGTAGAGCTTATAGGCCTTGCCCAGGCCTTGTACGGAAATCGCGCCCATCAGAGTTCGTCCACCATTTCGCCGGAGCGTTTGCGGAACAGGCGCAGGCCGAGCACGCACAGCAGCAGCGCGATCACGGTCGCAGGCAGCAGGCTGCGCCAGTCGGGCAGTTCGCCCTTGACCAGGATGGCCTGGTAGGCCTGCACCAGGGCCGCCATCGGATTGTTTTCCATCAGCGGACGGGCCTGGGCCGGCAGGATCGAGGCCGGGTAGACGATGGGCGTGAGCCAGAACCAGAACTGCATGGCGATGGTCACGAACTGGCCGACGTCGCGGAAGAAGACGTTGAGCACGCCCACCACCATGCCGAGGCCGATCGCCAGCAGCACCTGCACCAGCAGCACCGGCACGATGGCCAGGAAGACCAGGCCGGGGAAGTTGCCGGAGGCGATCAGGAACAGGGTGAACAGGCCGAAGATGATGCCGAAGTTGACCAGGGCGCTGAGCACCGCGATCACCGGCAGGCAGATGCGCGGGAAGCTGATCTTCTTGAGCAGGTTGGCCTGCTCGACGAACATGTTCTGGCCACGCGCCACGATCTCGGCGAACAGGCCCCAGGTCAGGATGCCGGCGCAGAGGTAGATGGAATAGGCGAGGCTGGAATCGCTGCCCGGCAGGCGCGCGCGCATGACCTCGGCGAAGATCACCGTGTACACGAGGATCATGGCGAGGGGGCTGAGCACGGACCAGACCGCGCCGAGCATGGCGTTGGCGTATTTCGACTGGAATTCGCGTTTGACGCTGCCCAGCACGAAACCGCGGTAGGCCCACAGGCCTCGCAGCATCAGGGGCGAAATCATGATGTGGACGAAGCGGGTTTTGCCGCGCAGAAATGCGGCGCGAGGCGTCGCGTCGGGAACGTTGTCATAGTGTCGGGAACCGGTGAGCCGGAAATTATACTCTACCGATATGGCAACACTTTGTTCAATTGTAACGTTTTGTCGGGGCGGGGAGAGATGTGCGCTGGTGGAATGCTGGCAAACTTGGGTCCCCGCCAAGGGGGCCGCCGAGGCCGGGGACGACGTTGTTTACAGAGCTCGGTATAGCGATTGTCCGACTTCGGCTACGTCCCTCTGAACGTCGTCCCCGCGAAGGCGGGGACCCAAGTTCTTCGCAAACCCCTACCGCTTGGTATCGGCCCCCAACTCCCGCACGTCCGCGATCAGCTCCGGCCGCCGCTCCAGCAGCAGCAACAGGTTAACGAGCGCCTCCGGCACCTCCGCCTCCCCGCTTTCATAGCCCGCGAAGGCCTGCGCCCCGCCGCCCAGCAGGCTGCCGGCTTCGCTCCGGCTCAGCCCCAGCCCGGTGCGGATCTTGCGCAGCCGTGCCCGCAGCCGCGCATCGGCATCGACCTTGTCGCGAAAGCCGCGCACGTGCTCGTGGAACTCGTGCCCATGCTCGCGGATATGGATGATCTCCTTGCACGACTTGCAGTAATCCCCCACCACGTCATGGATCAGGGTGGTCTTGCCCTTGTAGGTATAGGGGATGCTGCGGATGTCGTAGACCAGGTGGCCGTCGTCGCAATGGGGGCACTTCATGGTTCTCTCTCCCGGTTTTCGCGTGCGCCGATTATGCCAGCGCATGCGAAAAACCCGGGCACGACTCGCGCGTGCGCCGAGCCGTGCGTGTCCCGGCCTACTTCTGTCCGGCGTCCGGTGGAACGATGGCGCCCTGGATCTGGTAGGCCTTCGGATTCGCCTTGCCGCCGCCGTCCGACAAGCGCTCGACCGATACCAGTTCCGCGGACGGCCCGGCCTTCGTGGCATCGGCGCGCGGGATAGGATCGAAGCTCCATGACCCCGTAGCGGGAATGTTCCTGCGCAGGGTGTACACGGTAATCACGGGTTGCACCGCGACCGCGACCTCGTAGCGCCTGGTGACGGGTGGTGGCGTCCCTCCGTTCAAGGCTTTGGCGCCTGGTGAGGACAAAGCCCACTGCTTCGTAAAAAATTCTTTCATGGGAATCAGGTTCGAGACGTTCGACCCTTCCGCGATGGGTTGTGCCGAACTGGACGCGCTGGTCAGCGTACCGTCCGCAGCAAAGCCGAAGTCGGCGCTGGCCGAGCCGAACAGCGGTGCGACGTTGCGCACATACAGCTTTCTCCCGGGACGAACCTCATGCTTGGTCTGGTTGCTCAGCACTTCTTCGCAATGCGGGTTGTCCGGCATCGAATGCTTGCCTAGTTCAGCGAGCTGACGTTCCACTGCGGTTCTCGCTTCGTCGGGCGAACTCCACCCCGCGTTCTCGACGATCTGGTTCGCAGCCCTGCGTACTTCGGCAGGTGGAACGCAGACGAACAAGGCCGGACCGCGGCTTGGCAGGACGAGGAGCGGTTTCTCGTTGCCCTCCTCGAACACCGTGACCTGGATCTGCCAATCGGTGACTGCGCGTTTCGTTTCGTGGTAGTTGACGAGTTCCTTTTCAAAGAAAGGAATGCCCGTCAGTTGCCCGTTTGGCGAGGCCGTATTCGCCGGCTTCTCCTGGTCAAAAACCTCGACAGTGACGCAGCCGCAGAGAGACAGGGCTGTCAACAGGCCCGCAGCTTGGTGGATTCTTGTCCGCACAGTACCTCCCTAGTGTAATTAATTGCCTAATTGGCAATTGAATAATACACAATTCGCGAGAGGTAAATGAAAATTTGTGACTAAGGGTAGTTTTACCGAGCTCAGCCCTGCACCAGCTTCTGCAGCGCGTCCGGCTTGACGATGATGAGGCGGTGGGCGTCCTTCTGGACGATGCCCTGCTGGGCCAGCGCGGCCAGGGCCCGGGTGACGGTCTCGCGGCTGGTGTTGATCATGTTGGCGATGTCCTGGTGGGTCGGCAGGTCTTCCACTACCGCCGGCTCGCCCGGTTGGGTCTGGCCCTTCTTCTGCATCAGCGCCAGATAGGTATAGATGCGCTTGGCCGTGTTGTTAATGCTGAGCAGGGCGCGGAATTCGGAGTCGCGCTGGATCTTCTGCGCCAGGTGGCGCAGCATCTGCTTGGCCACCGAGGGCGAATGCGAGAACAGGTGCAGCGCGGTGTTGGCCGGCAGGAAGGCCACCACCACCGAGCTCAGCGCCACCACCGAGGCCGAGCGCGTCGAATTGTTGATCAGGGCGATCTCGCCGAAGAAGTCGCCGGGCGCCAGCATCCGCAGTCCGATCGCACGTCCGTCCTCGGTCACGTCGATCACCTGCAGTTGGCCGGACAGCAGGAACAGCAGGCCGTCGCCATGCCCGCCTTTCTGCAGCACGATCTCGCGCTTGGCGTACTGGCGGATCCGCACCTCCTGCTTGACCAGCGCCATTTCCTCTTCGCTCAGCTCGGCGAGCAGGGGAATCTTGCGCAGGTGGATCTGCGCTTGCGGACGACCCGGGCCGGGGCGCGTGTCGACCGGGATGCTCATGCCCCCGGCGTCCAGTTGGTCGTCCCCGCTCGGGGAGGTGGCGGCGAGTTTCAGGTTTCGTGCTTCAGGCATAGGAAAAGGAAGCGTACAGATGGAACAGGACGGCGGTGAAGGCGATGCCGGCGGCATTGGCGGCCAGGTCCCGCCAGCAGAAGCGGCGGTCGGGCACCAGGGCCTGCAGGCACTCGATGAGCCAGCCGCCCGCCAGCAGGCCGGCCAGCCACCACGCCTTGCCTCCATGCTCGCCAGCCAGCGGCAGCGCCAGCGCGGTCAGCACGGCGAAGCCGGCGAAGTGCATGAATTTGTCGTTTGGCAAGGGCGGGAGCCAGCGATTCGGGACCAGGCAGCCCGCCGTCATCGCCGTGGCCACCAGCGCCAGCAGCAGCGCGTTCCACCCCATCAGATCCAGACCATCCAGTTAAGCGAACTCATACCGGCATGATTGTATATGCTCGAGCCCGGCTACGTGCGTATTCGTTGCGAAATGCGGCATTTTTGCCGCGCCATCTGCCGCGTCGGCATTCACGCGCGCCGCGCGGCGGCGGGCTGGACCGGCGCATGGCGCGCTTGCAGGCGGCGCCGGACGGCCTCCAGCGCAGGCGCCTCGACCAGATGCCAGCTGGCGATCGCCAGCAGGCCCGTCACGGCCAGCCCGGCCGCCAGCAGGCGCAGCGGGCCGGCGCCCGGCATCAGCTCGCTGAGTATCAGCAGCACCGGCCAGTGGTAGATATACACGCCATACGAGTAATCGTGGCGCTGCAGGTGGCTCAGCGCGGGCAGGCGCGCGCTGCCCACCCACAGGGCGAGGGCGGCCAGGGCCAGCACGACGCCGAACCAGGTGAAGCCGCTCGCGCCAAGCGCCGCCCAGCGGGTCCAGCACAGGGCCACCAGGACGCAGGCGCAGAGGAAGGGGCGCAGCCCGAACACGGCTTGCGGCAGCCAGGCCTGCAGCACCACGCCGGCCAGGAACAGCGACCACAGGCGCACTTCCCAGACGTAGCCGGCGGCCACTTCCGGGAACAGGTTGGCGGCCAGCAGCAGGAACAGGGCGGCCCCGCCCAGCCACTGGCGCATCGGCAGCACCGCCATCATGCCGACCAGGGCCAGCATCACGTACATGCGGCCTTCCCAGTACAGGGTCCAGAGCGGGCCGTTCAGGTCGCGTCCGCCCAGCACGCCGGCGATGCGCAGCTCCTCGGGCGGGATGTTGTACTGCAGGCCGTGCAGGACCGTGTTGCCGAAGATGTAGCGCCAGGGCGCGGCGTCCAGCAGCCCGGCCCAGCCCGCGGTCGAGAACCAGCCCACCGCCACCGCCGTGGTCAGCAGCAGGCAGACGAACAGGCCCGGAATGATGCGCGCCACGCGGCGCAGCGCGAAGCGTCCCAGCTGCGGATCGCGCAGCCAGCTCTGGCCGACGAACATGCCGCTGATCAGGAAGAACACGCCGACCGCCAGCGCCCCGAGGTCGGCCACCGGCTGCAGCAAGGTGGTGACCGGATCGCGCCCGGGATTGGCGCGGCTGAACGGGTAGGCGTGATAAACCACCACCAGCGCGGCGCAGACCAGGCGCACCAGGTTGAAGCCGTTCTCGCGGGTGCCGAGCGCCTCGCCCAGGGTGCGGGAAGAAGAAGGATGCGTCATGGTCATCGTTGCCACTGCCAGCTGAGCTGGATCTGGCGGTTATCGTACTGGAAGATCGAGATGTTCTCGCTGTTGCGCACCGCGCGCGCCTCCAGGCGCAGCGACTGGTTGCGCTTGACCGGATAGGACAGGGCGGCGCGCACCACGCGCGTGTTCTGGTCGCGCACCGCCTCGATCAGGCCCGGCACGTAGGCCTCGGCGCTCTTCCAGCTCTGGTAGCTGAAGGAGACTTCGGCGCTGAAGCGCCACAGCGGACGGCGCGCCAGCAGGGTGGTGGCGTAGCCGTGGCGGTCGCCCCCCGGGCGCTCGCGCACCGCGCGGTCGCTCATCCAGGCGTGGCTCATGCTGGCGTACAGGCTGTCGCCGCGGTAGCTCAGCAGGCTGGTCATCTCCATCAGGGTGGAGTCGAAATTGGTCAGCGCGATGTACTGGCTGCGCGAGACCGCGCCGGAGACGTTCAGCGCCATCCCGGCCGGCAGCGGCAGCGGCACGCCGACGCGCGTCTGCAGTTGCAGCTGGCGCTGGTACAGCCTGCCGTCCAGGACCGTCGCTCCCAGGATCGCCGAGGCGCGCACCGGCCAGGCGCCCCAGCGGTAGGGGCTGTCAACGCCGGCGTACAGCGAGGCGCTGTCGTAGCGGTGCAGCGAATCGTTGCGGCGCCCTGTCAGCTGCAGGAATCCGCTGACGCCGTTGGGCGTGAGCTCGCGCGTGTGGTCGAGGTTGAAGGCGGTGTAGTGGTCGCGCTGGGGCAGGAACTCGGCCTGCAGCGGCAGCACCACCTGGCCGCCCTCGCGTTCGATGATGTAGGTCGGGTTGCGCGCGCCCTGGTTGACGTTGTTGTCCACCCCGCGCGTCAGGCTGAACGAGGTCGACTTCACCGGCTGCCAGGTGTCGCAGCCGGTGTCGCGCGCCTCGGCGATCAGTTCCAGGATAGGGCGCGGCGGATCGAAGCGGGTCTCGACGATGGCGAACAGGCGCTCGGCCTCGTCGCTCTTGCCCAGGCTGCACTGGATCAGGGCCACTTCGAGATAGGCGCCGGCGTGCAGGGCTTCCTTCTCGATCACGCCCATCAGGGTGCGCGAGGCGTCGTCCTTGCGGCCTTCGGCGATGGCCTGCAGCGCGCGCTCGTACAGCACCTGGGCCTCGTCGGCGGCGCTCTGGGCCAGCGCCGGGCCGGCCGCGCAGGCCAGGATGCACGGCGCCAGGGCGCGCAGCAGGCTGGGAAGGAGACGCCGCATCATGCCGCCTCCGCCAGGGCGTACAGGGTCGAGGGCTTGCCCTTGCCACGCAGGACCCGCTCGCCCAGCGGCACGAAGGCGTGGCGGGTGGCGCGCGTGACCGTGCCCTGGCCGACGATGGCGTCGTGCGGGAAGTCGCGCGCCGCCTGTTCCAGGCGCGACGCGGTGTTCACGCTGTCGCCCACCGCCGTGTAGACGCTGCGGAAGCTGGTGCCGAAATCGCCCGCCATGGCCGGGCCGCTCTCGATCCCGATCCGCACCCGCAGGCGCGGACGTCCCTCGCGCTCGCGCAGCGCGCTCAGGCGCGCCACGCGGGTCACGATCTCGCGCGCCGCGTCCAGCGCGCGGTCGGCATGGTCGCTCATCGGCAGCGGCGCCCCCCAGAAGGCGACCAGGCCGT